>JANQIV010000089.1 GCA_028282005.1 Melioribacteraceae bacterium
TACGTAGTTATATCCCGATTTTTATTCATGATAATTACAGAGGGCGCCTTTGGCAGTATCGCGATGTCACTTTACAAAGGCAAGCCCAAGTAGAGGTCAAAAGGCTCAAAGCATTTTATGAACAGCTATTGAGTGACTTACCTGGGCAAATAGCTGTTCTTACCAATGACCTAAAATATATTTACCTGAATCCCGCTAGTGTTGGTAATGATGAAATACGTGAATGGCTTATTGGTAAAGACGATTTAGAATATTGTGAATACAGGAATATTGATAAAACCGTTGCTCTTGGCAGAATGACCAAACTCAATAAAGTAAAAGAAAAAAAGAGAGCAATAAAATTTGAAGAAAAGATGGTTATGCCCAACGGTCAAATAAATTATTTTATCAGGGAGATTTCCCCGATTATTAATGAACGTGGAGAGGTTACACAGCTTCTTGCTTACGGTGTAGATATAACTCAAAGAAAAAATGCTGAGATAGGCCTTGAAAAATCACAGCAGCAGCTTCAGTCTGTTTTGGAAACAGTTGGAGAAGGAATAATAACAATAAATACTGACAGCAAGATAGTAATGATTAACAAAGAGGTTGAAGACATTTGGGGGTACAAAAGGGAAGAACTTATTGGTCAAGATATCTCAATGCTCATGCCCCATAAATATAGAGAAATGCACCACCACGGAATGAACAGATACCTTTCAACAAAAAAATCGCATGTGCTAAATCAAAAACTTGAACTTGAAGGTATGCGGAAGAATGGTACTGTTTTCCCTTTGGAAATAACAATTCAAGAAACAAAAATTGGTGAGGAATTATTTTTTACAGCAGCGATGCACGATATCACCGAGCTTAGAGTTTTATTAAGCAAACTGGAAAGCTCAAATAAATCGTTAACTGAATTTGCTTACATCGCGTCGCACGATTTGAGAGAACCGTTAAGAAAAATTTCATCTTTTGGAAGTTTACTCGAAGCTTCACTCGAAAATAAGATTGATTCAGATGACAAAGAAAATCTTGATTTTATGATTGACGGTGCACAAAGAATGCAGCGAATGATTGATGATCTTCTTTCTTATTCAAAAATTACTAAGCCGGTTAATGAGCATTTCAAAATAAGTTTAGATGAAGTAATAGATGAGATTACTGATTTTGAATTGTTTCAGGCAATAAAGGAAAATGATGCCGAGATTGTAATCGAAAATGAACTTGGAAATTTATTTGGCGAGAAAACCCAACTGAAACAAGTTTTTCAAAACTTGATTTTTAATGCGATCAAATACAAAAAAGCTGAAGATAAACCGGTAATTAAAATACGGTCAAAATTAGAACCGGGTAAGAAAATTTTTGAAGTTGAAGATAACGGTCTGGGCATTGATAAAAAATATCATAAACAAGTTTTTGACATGTTTAAAAGGCTCCATTCGAAAGACGAAATCTCCGGTAGCGGAATAGGTTTATCAGTATGCAAAAAAATTGTAGAATTGTACGGTGGAACTATAGCCATAGAATCTGAAGTTGGCAGAGGCTCTACTTTTATTGTCTCATTTCCATTTAATTAAGTAACGTGACTTTTAGCGCATGAAAGTTGATAAAGAAAAAATCAAAAATATACTTATAGTTGAAGATGATTTGGGTGACCAAAAGCTGATAAAAATTTCACTTAAAAAGATTAGTGAAGATTTTGCTTTGACAATTATTTCTGATGGCGAGGAAGCATTGAATTTTGTCAACGATAGCGAAAAAATGAATTTGATAAACATGGTAATTTTAGATTTGAACCTGCCGAAGGTAAGTGGATTTGATTTATTATTTCATCTTAAAAAAAATAATTTACTGGATAAAATTTATACTGTAATATTTAGTACGTCCAGTTTGGAGAGCAATATAAATAGGGAAGAATTAAAACTTGCCGATAAGTTTTACACTAAACCCTCTACTCTTCAGGATTTTATTAACATCTTTAAAGAAATGTTTTCATAAAAAGAAGAGCATGTATGGATACTAATCAAATAAATATTCTTATCTGTGATGATGACAAAGCTGATGTAAAGTTATTTAAGAATTACTTGTCAAAAATTTCCGGCAAAAATTATTATATATCAGAAGCACATAACGAAAGTCAGATTGAAAACTTTATCAATTCAAATGAAAGTTTCCACTTAATCTTTTTAGATTATTCAATGCCGGGTAAAAATGGTTTGGAATGGTTACAGGAAATAGTTGAAAAACAAATTGCGCCTGTAATAATGTTGACGGGAGTTGGCGATGAAGAGACTGCGGTTGAAGCAATGAAAATAGGTGCGATTGATTACATTCCCAAAGATAAATTGAATAAATACGAATTAGAAAAAACAATCAACAATGCGATTGAACGTTGGAGTCTTGAACAAGAAAGAAATACACTTTTGGGAATCGCTGCTCATGAATTAAGGAATCCGATTACAACAATTATGGGTTACACACAAATATTGAGTTCTTACGGTAATATTGAAAAAGAAAAAGTCAAAGAGATTTATGAGACAATAAACGAAAGATCTGAACACTTACTCGCAATAATTAATAGACTGCTCGATATTTCACGAATAGAAAAAGGGTCTGTAAAATTAGAAAAAATAGAAATGGATTTTGTAGATTTTATCAAAGGCAAAGTTAAACATTTTTTGCTGAGAGCTGAATCAAAAAAAATAGCAATTGAATTTAGCACGTCTTTAGACTCTCTTGAATTTCTATTTGATCCTGTACGCTTTGATGAAGTTGTTTCAAACTTGCTTGATAATGCGATAAAATATTCTCCTGAAAATTCGAAAGTTTTAGTTGATGTTTCCAAACAAGACGGCAACATTATTTTATCTGTTGCTGATAACGGCCAGGGTATAAAATCCGAAGAATTAAAATATCTTTTTGATTTATTCTCCAATGTAAAAATTAGTTCCAAACCTACAGGGGGAGAAAGCTCTACCGGTTTGGGCTTGGCAATTGTCAAAAAAATAGTAAAGCTGCATGATGGCGACATTTCTGTGGAAAGCGAAGTAGAGAAAGGAACAAAATTTATAATTTCGTTGCCTGTGAAAAATAAGAAACTCTCCCGCACTACCCATTAAATAAAATCACGCTCTAAATTTTTAACCACTCGTATCTAAAAAATAACCGCTTATCTGTTAGCAAAGTGAATTTTCTTTGTTTCCATTTATAATTGCATCAAAAAAAGATAAAAATGGAAATAAAAGAAAATAGAAAAAACATTCTTTTAGTTGATGATGAAAAAAGCATTATCGATATGTACGGAATGGCATTCGAAATGGAAAATTTCAATTGTACAAAAACTACTTCCGTTACACAGGCAATTCAAGAAATTAACAAGAACAAGTTTGACGCAATAATTTCGGATATAAATATGCCGGAGTTGAACGGATATTCCTTCAGAATCAATTTGTTGAACAACGAAAAAACTGCAAATATCCCATTCATTTTTTTGACTTCGAAAGATGATTATAATTCTACAATGAAAGGCTATGATCTTTCTGCGGATGAATATATTTCAAAAACAACGAACCCAACATTAGTTGTTAGGAAAGTAAAGTCAATTCTTGAAAGAGCTCGCAAAGAAAGCAAACAAGTTGTTGCTGAGATTGTGAATTCTGTAAAAGAAACCAATGAAGAATTGATTGAAATGACTCCCCCTTTGATTGAAGGAATTAAAATAAATCATCTTCATTTACCTTTCATGGATATACCCGGTGGTGATTTTATTGATTACATAAAAATTAATGAAGAAAATACAGCTGTTGTTCTTTGTGATACTCAAGGAAAAAAATGGAATGCGTGGTTGGTAGGTTTTGCATTATTAAGTTATGTGCGTAGTATAATAAGGACGCAATTTCAACTATCCGCTTCGAATGATCCTGCTCAAATTTTGGACAAGATAAATAAGTTTATCTATAATGACGAAAAACTTTCAACATTCTTTTCATCTATTTCCGTAGTAGTTATTAACAGTAAGACAAAAGAGATTAATTACTGCGGGGCCGGTGATTTACCTCTACTATTATTATCCGGTAACACGGTCAAAGAATATCAATCTGAAGGATTGGTGGCAGGTATAACAGAAGAAGGCGGCTACACGAATATTAAAATCCCTTTCAAAAATGGTGATACAATTTTGCTGATTACCGACGGGGTAACAGATATTGACATTAATGAAAATGAAAAACTTGGATTTGAGAACTTTATAAAACTATTTGCTTCAGTTGCGGACTCGCATGACCTCTTAGTTACATTAAAACAAAACCTCGCAAAAACAGCAATATCCGGTTTTACGGATGACCTTACAATAATTGAAATAAAAAACGAAGAAGGAGAATAAAATGAATTTAGAAATAATTTTCTTCCTGGCGATTGCCACAGTTATTTATGCTTATTTCGGTTACGGAATTCTAATTGTCGTACTTAATAAAATACCGTTTATAAAGAAAATAATTCCTCAACCCAAAAATGCTATTCCAACTAAGGTCAATAGTGACAGTAGTTTGCCTAAAGTGAGCTTGATTATATCAGCCAGCGGGGAAAGCGCAAAAACTATTCAAGAGAAAATAGACAATATTGAAAATCTCAAATACCCGTCTGATAAGCTGGAAGTATTTTTCGCTGTTGCATACGATGATAATAAAGTGGACGAAACAATTGAAGAGTATTATAAATTACATCACCCCGTTGTTGATTTAAATCTGAACCCTGTTGAAGAAAGCGCGTTCGTTTATTTTTACAACACTGATAAAATTGATAAAACCGATACCGTATCACTAGGTGTTTTGGAAAAGCAATTAACCCGCTCAAGTTATTTCAGTGATCAAATTAGGACAGACATTTACGAAAGATTAAAATCAATTCAACAGAAAAATAATTATAAGTTCGAATATCACGTCACTAAAGACATTGTCCGCAAAGGCAAAATATCCCAGGTAAACCGTACAGTAAAAAAGGCTGAGGGTGATATAGTAGTTTTCTCGGATGCAAATACATTGTTCAATAGTGAATCCATTTTAAATCTTGTCAAACATTTTAAAGATGAAAGCGTTGGCTGTGTAGCCGGCGAGAAAAGAGTTAAAAAAGGAATTAACTCGACAAGCGGAGAAAGTGAAGGGCTTTACTGGAAATATGAATCGTTTCTTAAAAAGATGGATTCTAAACTCTATTCAGCAGTTGGTGCCGCAGGTGAAATTTATGCTGTGCGCAGAGAGCTATTAGAAAATGGTATAAACGAAAATGCTATCATTGAAGATTTTGTTTTGTCCATGAAAATTGCGCGGAAAGGATATAAAATAAAATACGAGCCAAACGCTTATGCCGAAGAAGAACCTACAGTTAAACTTGAAGATGAATTCAAGCGGAAAAAGAGAATTATAGCCGGGGGTTTTCAATCTATAGTTTGGTTGTTTGACTTATTAAATCCCTTTAAGTACGGTGTGCTAACCTTTCAATACTTTTCACATAGAGTTCTGCGATGGGCGGCGGTACCTTTTTTATTACCGCTAATTTTAGTTACAAACTTCATGTTGCTCGATAGTGGTTTATTTATCTATCACTTGACGTTGGCTGCTCAAATATTCTTTTACCTATTGGCTTTGCTTGGGTTTTTCTTTGAAAAGAAACATAAAAAAGTAAAGCTCTTTAACATCAGTTTGTACTTTGTGTTGATGAACGTTGCTGCGTATTTCGGATTTGTAAAATTTGTTACAGGCAGCCAAAGTGTTATTTGGGAAAGGGTAAACAGGTAAAACTTAATTTTCTAAAAATGTACCGCTTATTCCAATTATTAATCCATTTATCTTAAACCGAATCGAAAACGCAAATAACAGTATTATCATTGAATCAGAAATTTTCAAAAATAAAAAACGGAGTAAAAAATGAATTACACAGTAACCAAAAGAAATAATATAACAATCATTAAAATCAATTTGTCCCAAGCAACTAGAGAACATTCTAAAGAATTCAAGTTATTTCTAGTGGAACTTATTCAACAAGAAAAAGCAAAGAAAATAATTATCGATTTTGAACCTGTTTACTATGTTGACAGTTCATTCCTCGGAAGTTTGGTTGGCGGATTAAAAGAAAGCACAAATCTTAAAGGTGATATCAAAGTTATGAATCTTAATCCCGCTGTTAAATCATTATTTGAAATCACAAGGCTTTATAAAATCTTTGAAATATTTACCGACGTTGAAGACGCGGTATTAAGTTTTTAATAAAAAATTTACAGGGAGAATTATCATGAAAGGTTATGTATTAGCAGGCGGAAGAGGAAAAAGGTTTGAACCTTTTACTAAAGAAAACAATAAAGTTATGATGGATTTCTGGGAAAGGCCTTTATTGTGGTATTCGCTAAATCTTCTTCAATCTCACGGTGTAAAGGAAGTTGCTATAAATGCCGCGCATATGCCGGAACAGATTGATAAATACGTTAACTATGAATTACATAGTGAACTCAATATTAATCTTACTTTGGAAAGCGAACATTACGGAACAGCCGGCACTATAAAACGTACTCCTTCATTTTTTAACGATCATGTTGCGTTGATACCTGGAGATGTTATCACTACTATTGACCTTTCCGAAATGTACAATAATCATTACAACAATGATGCTATAGTAACGCTGGCTCTTCACCCAAATTATTTGGCAAAGAATAAAACACGCCCGCAAGTAAATAAAATTACAGACAGCGATATGTTTCATTGTTTTCGTAAGAAAATGAGTGGTGTAATGATTGTCAGGCAGGATATTCTTGATTTAATTCCAAAGAAGACGAATATGAATCTTCTTGACGAATTACTACCTATGATGCTTGATTATAAAATTCAAATTAATGCGTTTAGTTCTAAATCAGGTTTTTATAACATAGATGACTGGAGTGATTATTATAAAGCTACACTTGATATGTTCAATCACCCGGAGCTGCATGACCGAAGTAAAATTGTAAAAATGAATAACAATATCTATCATCATGTAAATGCAAAGTTTTCAAAACAGGTTCTTAAAAATGATTTTCAAAGATTGTACTTTGGCGAAAATGTTTCAGTTGAAAACAAATGTAAGCTTAAAGGCGATGTTTATATAGGTAGTTTTTCCAAACTTAATGAAGATGCACGATTAACTGATTCGGTCGTTGGAAGCAATACAATTCTTGGGAAAGGATTAAATCTTAATAATGATTTGGTAAAGGACAAATATCTTTATTCCAATAAAAATGAAGTGGCTGTTTATGTTGACGACGAAAATCTTCTTAAAGAAAATGATAGCAAAACATTCGGGGAATCTTTAAACGAATTATTAATTTCATTCACTGATAAATTTGTTGCAGCAGTTGCTTTATTGTGTTTATCACCATTGTTTGCGCTGGTTGCTTTGCTTATCAAATTGGAATCCCCCGGTCCGGTGTTTTATGTATCCAGCAGAGTGTTATCTCCTCGTCACGAAAGGAAAGGAAAAAAGTGGTACCAATTCAAAGGTGGGTCTAACATAAAATACTATGTTTTTAGAACCATGTACGTTAATGCTGATAAGATGGTGAAAAAACTTAATAACAAATATGAGACAGGCCCATTCGTAAAAATAGAAAATGACCCGAG
Organism: Melioribacteraceae bacterium; assembly: GCA_028282005.1. GTDB lineage: Bacteria > Bacteroidota > Ignavibacteria > Ignavibacteriales > Melioribacteraceae > JANQIV01. The sequence continues at coordinate 7,626 of JANQIV010000089.1, forward strand.
AGTAACAAAAATAGGAAGATTACTTCGCAAAACATCAATTGATGAACTTCCGTTATTCTGGAATGTGTTAGTTGGCAAGATGAGTCTTGTCGGTATTTGGGCTTTGCCTACTTATGAAGCAGAACACCTCGCGAACAAAGGGCTGCAGTCAACTGTAAACAATAGCAGGCAAATAGACTTAAGCGAAACCGCTCGATTAAGATTTGATGGGAAATTGGGATTAGCCGGTTTTTGGCAATCAAGAGGAAGATCAAATTTAACAGCCGAAGAAAGAGCAATTCACGATTCTTTTCAAGCAGTTTTAACAAATCAAAAAAGCAGTGACGCTAAATTCATGGGAGAGTATTATAAATTCAAATCCTATGTGGGTTACTGGCGAATACTTATTGAAACTTTCTTTTCTGTAGTTAAAAGAACGGGAGCAATATAATGTATAGGCAGCAATACATAAGATACGTTATAATTCTGTTTGTTGTAATTAGCCTGGAGATATTCTCCAGTTCAGGAATTGAAAAACAATTCGGTGATGACTCGGTCAAGGTTAAATTACAAAGATGCATTGAACTGGCACTGGATTATTATCCTGATCATAAAGTTTATGAACTGTATTTAAAAACCGCCGAGGAAGAATTGAGCCAGACAAAATGGTCGTGGCTAAATTCGGTTACCTTAAACTGGAGATATTATCCTGCAAGTGAGGATAAATCTCAAAATGAAATTTTGCCTTCTTTGGGAGTCGGACTTTCTGTTAACATTGGAAGTATACTTACAACGCCAAGCAAAGTAACAGAAGCAGAGCAAAGTGTATTGATTGCAAAGAACAGCATTGTTTCTAAAAGGAATTACCTAATTGCAGAAGTTAAAAGAAGATTTTTTAGATATGTTCAAAATTTGGAAATGTTAAATGTTCATTCCGTTAGCCTTGACAACGCGGAACTGATGTATGAACTGGTTGCCTACAAATACGAAAATGGTGAAGTTGGGTTGGAAGAATACACCAAATATTCAGGACTGTTTCAGGATGCAAAAGAAAATTTTGTGAAGAGCCGGGGTGATTACATGTGGGCAAAGAGCTCCCTTGAAGAATTAACAGGCTACGATATGGAGGCGCTTTAAATGGATTTGATAAATTTTGTCCGCGTACTTTTAAAGAAGAAAAAGCTGCTAATTATTATTCCGATAATTGCAGTTGTTGCATCATTCATTTTAACGATGAACTTAAAAAACTCATACAAGTCAATTGCAAAAATTTCTGCGGGAATAACTGATGAAAATCAAATAACGATTGAAGGCGAAGTTGATTTAAGGCCTTATGTAGTTCAAAATAAGTTTAGCAACTTAATAGAATTAGTTAAATCAAAAAAAGTGGTTGATCTTGTTTCCTATAAAGTAATGTTGCACGATATTGAAAACACAAATAAGTTCAGGCCTTTCTCAAAACTATTCTCCGAACTTGATTCAAGTGCAATAAATTACATTAAAGATGTGCTTAATGACAAATATGAAAACATGCAGGAATTACTTAATTCCGATGAAGGTGAAAAAGGAATAATAAAATTAATTAAAAGTATGGCATACGATTATAAATCTATTCTTAAAAAACTAAATGTTTATCGAATAGGTGGTAGTGATTATATCGAAATAACATTCGAATCCGAGAGTGCGTATTTATCCGCGTTCATTGTGAATGCTGTGTGTAATGAGTTTATACGATTTTATGATTTATCCAATCAAATCAAAAGTGATAAAAATGTTTCTTTCTTTGAAGAGCTAGCCAATCAAAAAAAGGCAGAGCTTGACTCTCTTGTAAACCGGTTGAAAAATTTTAAGGTGAACAACCAGGTTATAAATCTTTATGAACAGACTAAAACACTTGTAATCCAGATGAAAGATTTGGAAGTGTTGAGAGAAAAAGAAAAGAAAAATATACCTTCTCTAGAAGAAGCCATTAATGAAATTAACTCGAAGCTTGGCGACAAAACCAAACTTTATGTTGAGGCTGACCTTCAGCCGTTTCAAAAAAATATTATAGAAAAAAGAAAGAAATTAAAGAACATTCGCAAGCAATACATTGCATCAGGAAAGTATAACCAGGCTGTGGAAGATACCCTTAGAAAATTAAAAGATGAACTCAGCGGACTTATAAAAAATACATCTGACGCGTTGCTGGTAGATCCCAACGTTTCCAAAAAGGAACTTGTTTCTAAACGTTTGAAATACCAGTTAGAAAAAGAACTTGCAGAAGAGGCGGTTAAATCCTACGACAGGGAGATCAGCAGGCTTAGGAATCAGGTTGAAGTTTATGCACCGCTTGAAGCAACCAATAATGCTTATGAGAGAGAAATTAGTGTTGCGGCTGAAGCTTATCTTGTGCTACTGAATAAATTAAGTTTCGCTAAGTTTAACTCTGTAAGCGCAGGTAACGGGATAAAGAAAATGGAATCGGGGCAGGCGCCTGATAAACCTCTCTCTTCAAAGAAAATGCTGCTGGTAATAATGGCGGGTTTTGTAAGTTTTGTTTTAACAGTCGTTCTTATTTTTATTCTTGAATACATTGACTTGACCATTAAAACGCCTCACAGGTTTTTATCAATGGCGAAAACTAATTTATTAGGATACTTATCCAAATTTGAAGGTGAAACAATTAATCTAAAAGAAATTTTCTCCTCGCACGAAAAAACCGGACAGTCTGAAATTTTCACAAACCTTTTGAAAGAACTTAGATTCAACTTGAGCGAATCGTTAAATGGAAGCAAAAAGCTTTTGTTAACCAGTCCCGGCGAAAAAGAAGGCAAAACCATAATAGGAATTTCACTTGCTTACGCCATGGCAAACGTTGGCAAAAAAGTTTTGCTGGTTGATACAAATTTTCGAAACAATGAATTGACAAAAATATTTTCAGCTAAAAATTCACTTGCCGGTTTTATCAAAGATGAAGAAGACATTGAAAGTGCGGTAACCAAAACAGAAATAGAGAACATAGATATAATTGGTTCGGCAAATGGCTTTGCTTCTCCGTTTGAAATTGCCGGGAGTGAAAAATTTATTGATAAAGTAAATCAACTTGGAAATCATTATGATTACATCTTTTTAGAAGGTCCTTCGTTTACGAAGTATTCTGATTCCAAGGAATTGATGAATGTTGCCGATAAAATTGTGCCGGTGTTTTCAGCGGACTCAACTTTGGTTGAAGCTGATAAAAATATTCTGCGACAATTGGAAAGTCGTGAGGATCAATATATTGGGTCGATAATAAACAAAGTGCGGCTTGAAAACATTGAAGGCGCTTATGGTGAAATTCCAAAGAAAAGAGGCTTTATTAGACGCAGTGTGAAAAAACTTCTTCGCAGAAATCTTGCAAGCGCCAAATAAACAATGGGCATCCGTGACTATAAAAAGCTAGAGAACAGCTTTACTAAGTTTGATAGTCTTCAGTCCCAAGAAGATATCAAAGAAGAAGTACTGGATGCCTTTATACTTCAATTAAATAATACAGACCTTGACAGCGAAAGCAGTCGTAAAATAAAAATTTATCGTAAACTTGTTTCAGTGGTTTCATTTATTATTGGTTTAATAATTATTGTGACCGGATTAGCTGTAATTATTATCCCTATTCCCAAAACTTACGAAATACAAACTCTCATATATTTTAACCCTGAAGACGGTTTAACGATCTCTGATTTGTTCGCACTTGCGCTTATTCTTTTGGGCAATCTTTTCATTTACAATTCCTTCAAAAAGTGAAATAAGTTTTAAAACTACATAGCAGCCACTTATTCCTATTTATTAACCGCTTATCGTTTAGTTAAAAGAAAACCTTAAATGTGAGACTATCTTGCTATCGAAAAAATTAGAGAAGAAAAAATGAAAACAAGAAATCCTAAAAACAGAGCAGACTTAAAAATAAAAAGAAATGATTACGTTCTTGAAGTAGGCGGTGGTCATAATCCTCACAGAAGATCAAATGTAGTGGTGGATAAATATGCTGACAGTAACTATCACAGAAGCGGCGATCTAATAGTGAGAAATAATCAAAAATTTATGGAAGCAGATGGCGAAAACTTACCGTTCGATAAAAATACTTTTGATTATGTTATCTGCAACCAGGTGCTTGAGCATGTTGAAAATCCTGAAAGATTCTTAAAAGAACAATTCAGGGTAGCTAAACAAGGTTTCATAGAAACTCCATCTTTGATAGGTGAATACCTCTTTCCGAAAAAATCTCACAAATGGGTAATCCTTGAACTAGAGAATAAGCTTGTTCTCTATCCAAAAGAAAAAATGAATTTTAATTCGGTGGTAGATTTTGGCGATATGTTCTTGGATTATCTTCCCACCCATTCTATAGCATACAAGTTATTGCAAAGAACTTATCCGAATTTAATAACTGTTCGATATGAGTGGAAAAACGAGATTGAATTTATAGTTGATCCTAAATCTCCTGAATTAGTGAAATATTTTACCGAGAACTGGACGCAGGAAATGTATCATCAATTTTTTAACAGCCGTTCAAAATTAGCTGACGTAAAAGAAATGCTTTGGGCGGTAGGGAATTTGATCTCTACTTTCTCAAGAACAATAATAAATAGAAAATTTGGATTAAGTGGTAATCTCTCAAACACAATTAAATACAAAGGAGTTTGAACATGATTTTAGAAATAATTTTTTACGCACTTTTTATATCATCTGCCCTTTTTCTGGTTATGCCGATTATAAATAGTGTTGCAGCATACATAGGGTCGGGTAATATAGAACCCACAGACAATTTTGAATATGATTACGGGATAATTATTACTGCGTATAAACAGGAAGAGTTTGTTTATCCTTTGATTAATTCTCTAAACAGGCAAAGTTATACTAACTTTCATATTTATGTTGTAGCTGATCTTTGTTCGCTTGACGAAAATAAGATTACTGATAATGTTACGGTTTTAAATCCTTCCCTACCGCTTAACTCAAAAGTAAAATCAATTTTATATGCAATTGATAATTTTCAATATAAGCATGATGCTGCGGTAATATTTGATCCGGATAACCTTGCACACCCGGAATTTATGTATGAAATAAACAAGTATTTCCAAAACGGGTTTAAGATTGTGCAAGGAAAGCGTACAGCTAAAAATCTTAACACAGGCATAGCTGCGCTGGATGCTTTGCATGAAATGTTTTATAACGTAACACAAAGAGACGGTACAACAAAATTAGGTTCTTCAGCTGTAATTGCCGGTTCTGGTATGGCTGTTGACTTAGAATTATACAAACGAACATTGGATTCAAATCTTATAATTAATTCTATTAACAAAGTCATCTCAGCAGAAGATAAAATCTTGCAATATGAATCGGTTAATTTGAATAAAGTAATTGCTTACAACAGAAATGCAATTGTTTATGATGAAAAATCTGATAATAGAAAACAACTTCAAAAACAAAGATCAAGATGGCACAGCTCTTATTTTGAATATGCTAAACTTGGCTGGAAATTGTTTGTAAGAGGAATAACAAGGAGAAACTTCAATCAATTTTATTTTGGCTTAAATGTTATCACTCCCCCTTTGTTTATAACTCTATTGCTGAATTCCTTTTTGATGATATTATTCTTTTTAACCGGGCATGTCAAATTTGCTATCGCCGAACTATCGCTTTTGATCACTTTTACATTAAATATGTTTTTCATCATGATTTATGAGAAAGCACCAAAGGCAATGTGGGAAGCACTTTTTCATGTTCCGTTTTTTATAATTATTCAGATAAGATCATTGTTCAACATGAAGAAAGCAAAGAGTGATTTTCTTGTAACTAAGCATTCAAAAGTTTATTCACTTAAAGATTTGATAGGTAACTAATGTTATTCAAAAATAAATATTGGATACAATCAAGTGCGTACACAATGTTATCGAGAATATTAAGTGTACTATTTGGTTTCGGAAGTTTTTATATGTTGGTAAGAATTTTTCCTAAAGATGAATTCGGCGCTTGGGTTTTATACATATCTGTTGCTGCTTTTGTTGAAATAACAAGAAACGGGATTTTGCAGAATTCTTTTGTAAAATTTTCAGCTTCGAAAAACAAAGAAGAGTTTTCTGAAATTTTTTATTCGTCGGCAGTTTTAAATATCGGCATATCATTATTCTCGATTGTTGTTTTGTTTTTTGCTTCACCTTTTTTGAGTGCTATTTGGTCACTTCCGCAGTTAAAAGAACTTATCAATTTATATATGATTATGACGCTTGTATTAATACCGTTTTCTCAATTCGGTTTTGTACAACAAGCCAGGATGGACTTTAAAGGCATCTTCATTTCGACTGCAGTTAGACAAGGTTTATTTTTTGTTTATGTGCTTCTTGCATTTCTTATGAACCATAAATTGGAATTGAATGAATTGATTTATGTCCAAATAATATCTTCGTCAATCGCTTCATTTGTTTCTTTCCTTTATGCAAGAACTCACATCGATTTTGAAATATCACCAAACTTCGACTGGGTAAAGAAACTGTTTGCTTACGGAAAATATGTTTTCGGCACGAGTATCGGATCAACAATTTTTAATACTATTGATCAAATGATGCTGGGAATCTTCGCCGGACCTGCTTCGGTAGCTCTTTATAATGCTTCCATGCGAATTGTTAATATAATTGAAGTCCCGATAAATTCTTTAGCTGCAATTGTTCTTCCGCAAAGTACTGTCCGGGTAGAAAAAAATGGGTTAAGCGAAGCAAAGTATTTATATGAAAAATCAGTTGGAGTTGTGCTTGCTATAGTATTGCCTGTAATAATAATAGGGATTCTATTTCCAAAAACTATTTTGCTAATTATTGCTGGCGCAGAATATTCAGAAGCGTCTACTACTCTTTCGGTAATATGTGTTTACAGTTTTTTCTTTCCTTTCGGCAGACAATTCGGAATTATCCTTGATTCAATAGGTAAAGCTAAAGTGAATTTTGCTTCGATCGTTTTTATGATTTCAGTTAACATAATTGCCAATTACGTTTTTATAAATCATTTCGGATTAATTGGTGCCGCTTTTGGGACACTGACTGCTACGGGTATGACTTTTCTTTTGAATCAATACCTGTTGTGGAAAATTGTAAACGTGAATGTGTTGAATGTCTTTGCTTATGCCGTAAGGTTCTATCAAGATATACTTAACAAAATGTCGTCAGTTTTTATGAAAAGATTTAAAGCAATAGGAGAACAAAATGTTTATTAAAAATAAAATTAAAAATAGAGATATAATTATAGTTGGGCTTCAACCCTGGGATACTTCGATAGGTAGTAACTGTAAAAATATTGCAGAAGAATTCTCGAAACAGAACAGAGTTTTGTATGTCAACTATGCTTTGGACAGGATTACCTCGTTAAGAGAAAAAGATTCGGAAATTGTAAAAGCCCGCAAAAAAGTGTTAAACAGTGAAGCTGAAGATTTAATAAAGATCAAAGAAAATCTTTGGGTTTTTACCCCCAAGGTAATGCTAGAATCTATTAACAAATTATCTGCAAGGTTTGTCTTTGATTTGTTTAATAAGAGAAACAATCGATTACTGGCAAACGAAATAAAAAGAGCCGCATCAATATTAAGTTTCTCAGATTTTATCCTTTTTAATGACAACGACATTTTCCGCGGATTTTATTTGAAAGAATATTTAAACCCTTCAGTTTATGTTTATTACTCCAGAGATTACTTGCTTGCGGTAGATTATTGGAAACAACACGGTTCATCTTTAGAACCGCAATTAATGTCAAAAGCGGATTTGGTTTTAGCCAATTCAATTTTCTTAAAAGAACTTGCAGTAAAATATAATCAAAATAGTTTTGATGTTGGCCAAGGATGTGATTTTGAAGGGTTTGATAAATATGAAAATCAAAAACCCAATAATGAAAAACCTGTTATCGGCTACGTGGGATATTTAACCAGTTTGAGACTTGATGTAGAACTTCTTGAAAAACTTGCTCAGCTAAAAAAGGAATGGGATTTTGTTTTCGTTGGCCCAAAAGATAAAGACTTCGAAAGCAGCTCGTTAAATCAAATGGACAATGTTTCATTTCTCGGACAAAAACCTGTATCTGATTTGCCTAAGTATATAAGCAGCTTTGATGTGTGTATCAATCCGCAAATAGTAAACGAGGTAACAATTGGCAACTATCCAAGGAAGATTGATGAATATCTTTATATGGGTAAGCCTACCGTTGCTACTAAAACAAAAGCTATGGAAGCGTTTAAAGATTACGTTTACCTGGCTGAAAATGTAGATGACTACATTGTTTTTATATCGGACGCATTAAAAAATGATAGTGAAAAACTTCGTATAAAAAGAAAGCTTTTTGCATCACAGCATACATGGAAAAATTCTGTTGGAAAAATTTATTCGGCAATAAACTTAGTAAGCTATTTGCAAGAAGCAGCATAGGTGGAATAATGAAAAGAATAAAAATAATAGAGAATAATCCAAAACTAAAAAAGATAGTTCACTTGCTTTTAGTAAAGAAACATCAAGCAGTACCAAGGTTGTGGGTCAAATTAGTATTAAACAATCTTCTTCACAAAAGAAAAGGGGCTATAATAAAAAGACGCAGCAGAATGGATTTGTTTCCGTTTAACGAATTTAGCATCGGTAACAAAAGTATTGTTGAAGATTTTGTAACTGTAAATAATGGTGTTGGCCCAGTTAATATTGGACGCAAATCAATTATCGGAATAGGAAGCGTTTTAATTGGGCCCGTAAATATAGGTAATGATGTTATGCTTGCACAAAACGTTGTAATATCCGGACTAAACCACAAATACGAAAATGTTTTCAAACCTATTTCCGAGCAGGGTGTTGAAACAAAACAAACTATTATTAAATCGGGTTCGTGGATAGGAGCTAACTCAGTTATTGTTCCCGGTGTTAAGATAGGGCAAAATTCAATAGTTGCGGCTGGCAGCGTTGTCACAAAAGATGTTCCCGATTTTAGTGTTGTAGTGGGCAACCCTGCCAGAGTGGTTAAAGAATATGATTCGTCTTCCGGCAAATGGGAAAAAGTAAACAAAGTAAATAAGGTAGCTTAAGATGCTTAACAAAAATTATGTAACCAACAAGATTTCAAAAGATAAATTAATTGAAAAGGCAGTAATTGTTTTATGCTTTGTTGTCTGCTACGCATTTTTTTTCAAAATAGTATTTTTTTAGGAAGGTAATATGAAAGACTTATCAATAATAATAGTTAACTGGAATACAAAAGATTTATTGCGTGACTGCATAAAATCAATCCATAGAGAAACAAAAAAAATTACATACGATATATGGGTTGTAGACAATAATTCTCCTGATCAATCAGCGGTAATGATTAGAGAAAAATTTCCTCAAGTTAATTTAATTGCAAATAAAGATAACAAGGGTTTCGCAGCGGCTAATAACCAAGCATTAAAAATCGTTACTGCAAAATATTATCTTTTGCTTAATCCCGACACTGTAATTAAAGATAATGCTATTGATAAAATGATGAGTTACGTAACAGCCAATAATCATAAAGGAATAGTTACTTGTAAACTCTTAAATGGTGACGGGACACTTCAAAAATCTGTCAATAGCTTTTTTAGTTTAAGTAGCTCACTTGTTGAAAACAGATTTGTACAAGAATTTCTTAATAAAACCGATATCAATTTTAGAAGCATGCGTAGTTTTTGGGATCATTCTGAAACAATAGAAATTGATTGGGCTTTCGGAGCTGTTCTTTTATTCTCTCACGAATTAAAAAACAAAGTAGGAATACTTGATGAACAGTTTTATATCTACGCAGAAGAAATGGACTTTTATAAAAGAGCACAGAATTCAGGTTACAAATCTATCTTTCTTCACGATGTTGAAATTATTCACTACGGCAAGTCGAGTTCGAGACAGAGAAGAGAAGAGATGTTCATTCAGAATTACAAAAGTTTTTATTTATTCCTTAAGAAACACTATTCGGTATTTACTTACATCACTTACCGTTTGAGAACATATCTATATTTAATGCTATGGTTTACAAAATATAAAATTTCATCTTTTATAAGTAAAAGTGAAGAAGCCGTAACGCAGTCAAAAGTTTATGCACAAACAATAAAATGGCATTTATCAAAGGAAAGCTTAGTGTAATGAACTCCTTTGTTTTACATATCGCCGGAACCCTTACTAAGAAAGAGACACTATTAAAGAGAATTATTAATGAAGATATTTTAAGAAATAAATTCGATTCCGTAAATGGAATGATTCTACTTTCAATTGCAGTAATAGTTCTCAGTTTGGCAATAACCTATGCGGGCTTTACTCTAGCTGTAGCGGCAGCTGGCGCCATAATAGGTATTCCCTTGGTTTTCGCTGCTATGTTCAATATCCGCTTCGGAGTATTTTTAATTATTACTATTTCTTTCTTTGTGCTAGCTGTTAAGAAAATTGCTTCCGGTGTTCCTCTTGGCTTAGCAATGGATGTAATAATTTCTGTAATGTTTCTCGGGATTATCATTAAACAGACAAGCGAAAGAGATTGGAGTTTTGCTAAAAATCAAATTTCAAAAATTATTCTGATTTGGATTGTTTATAATCTTATGCAGGTTGCAAACCCAACTGCTGAGTCACGTTTGGCTTATTTATATACTGTGAGATCCATTGCCGGTTTTATGGTTATGTTTTTTATAATCGGTTACGCTATTGATAGCAGAAAAATGATTAGGCATCTAATAACACTTTGGCTAATACTTGCTACGCTAGCTGCTTTATACGCAATTTACCAGGAGCATGTTGGGTTTATGCAATTTGAAATAAACTGGATATATGCTGACGAAAGGCGTTACAGGCTGCTTTATATAATGGGCCGAATTAGAAAGTTTTCTTTCTTTAGCGATCCGGCAGTGTTTGGTTTATTGATGGGTTACTCCAGTGTACTTACGTTTATACTTGCGGCTGGGCCTTTCTCAAAAAAAATAAAAGCATTACTTTTTATTTCAGGCGGACTAATGATTTTAGCTATGCTTTATTCTGGTACACGTTCCGCTTATGTTTTACCGCCTGCAGGTTTATTTTTTTATGCGTTTATGACCTTTAAGAAAAAGGTGATAATTAGTGTGGCGGTTTTCTTTTTTATGGGATTAGTATTGATATTAATGCCTACAAGTAATGTTCATATTTATAGATTGCAAACAGCGTTCAAACCTTCGGAAGATGCTTCATATGAAACACGCATTCGCAATCAAAAATTTATACAACCGTTTATTCAATCGCATCCTTTGGGTGGTGGACTTGGAAGCACAGGGGAGTGGGGTAAAAGATTCTCGCCGCATTCGCCACTTGCGAATTTCCCCCCGGACAGCGGGTATGTTAGAACTGCAGTAGAACTTGGCTGGGTTGGATTGCTTATCTACTGTAGCTTACTGTTCGTGATCTTTTACCAGGGTATAAAAAATTATTTTACAATCAAAGATGGTGAACTAAAAACTTATTTACTTGGAATGCTTTCTGTCCTTTTTGCTCTTGCTCTTGCTAACTATCCGCAGGAAGCCACAAACCAGTTGCCGACAAGTTTATTATTCTTTGTTGCAGTAGCAATTATTTCAAGAATAAAAGATTTTGATGGAGAACAAAATGTTAAATAGAATCAGCGTACCTAAATTTATAACTACCCATCTTTTTGATTATGACGGCGTAGATGAATTAAGTCAAAAGACTATTACTGAAATTAAAGAAGGATTAGCAAGGTTTAATTGCAGTGATCCTGAAGTTTCAATTGTTATTCCTGTGTGGAATGAGGAATTCAATTTAGCCAGAACCTTGTCTTCTTTTTCCAAAATGAAGACCAATCATAAAGTTGAATTAATTTTGGTAAATAATAATTCAACTGACCGCACTCAAGAGTTGATTGATCTTTTGGGTGTGAAGTCAATTTTTCAGCCGGTGCAAAGTATAAGTATAACCAGGCAAGTGGGATTGGAAGCAGCTAAAGGCAAGTATCATCTTTGCGCAGATGGCGACTCAATCTATCCGCCGGATTGGATTGATACAATGGTAGAAAAGTTAAAAGATGATAACGTATCGTGTGTTTACGGTACTCATTCTTTTCTTCCGTCCAAAAACAATTCGAGAGTGACGCTATTAATCCATGAATTAGTCTCAGGTGTGATTTATTTTTTGAGAAGACAAAACCGGGAATACCTAAACATATTTGGGTTTAATTTCGGATTTAGAACTCAAGATGCTTTTGAGATAGGTGGATTCAATACAAAGAGGCAGCGTTGGTCTGACGGTTGGATGGCGATGACACTAATGAAAAAAGGAAAAATAAAACGATTGAATTCTTTGCAAACAAGAGTTTGGACAAATACAAGAAGGTTAGATGCAGACGGTACAATCCTTAAAGCAATTATCAAAAGACTTAAAAAAGAAAAGCAAAATATACTCGAGTATTTATTTAATACACCGGTTAAGAGTTCATAAAAGTTAGGTGATAATTTGTGTTTTCAATGAGGATATTAAAACAGATTCAAAAATTCATTGGCCTCGTTAAATTGGAAATGTTGATTAAAAAAACGGAGGGTTGTTTATAAACCGTCACACTGAGTTTGTCGAAGTGTGACATATTTCGACAAGCACAATATGACATCGAATATTACTTCTTATACTTCCCAATGAATTCTTCAACTTCGGGAAGTCCGCCCTGGTAAATTAAATAACCGTTACTTGGTTCACGCTCCGTGATTTCCCCATTAACCGGAGTGAGCATTATTTCTTTCACTTTTTCAAGATTGTTCGTTTGTCCCAATGCCCAGCCAAGTTTGACATAAGCAACTTCTGGAAGCATATTTGCACAAGGTACAACTCCAAGCTGCAGCATTTCTCTTCCGGTTTCATAAACATACATTTGTACATAACCCCAGAGTGTTTGAACTGTCATGTAAACTGCGACCCCTTTTTCCTGGGCGCGTTTTAGGGCAGGGTAAACCGGTTTATTCACATGACCTAGTCCGGTTCCTGCAATAACAATTCCTTTATAGCCGTTATCAACTAAAGCATCAATTATATCCGGCTGCATATTTGGGTAATAATAAACTATGCAGACTTTCTCTTCAAAAACCGGGTTGATAATTACGTTATTATCTTTTCTCCTTTTTTTATAATCTTCTCTCAATGGAGAAATACTATCACGGTCTACTTTTGCTATTGGAATGTCTCCCAATGTTCTAAATGTAGATCTATAACTTGAGTGCATTTTACGTACACGCGTTCCTCTGTGTAGCAAGCCGTACTCATCAGAAGTTGGTCCAAACATACAAACAAGCACTTCTGCGATATCGCTTTCGGCAGCTGTTTTAACGGCGTGAATTAAATTCAATGCAGCATCGGATGATGGTCTGTCGCTTGATCTTTGTGAACCCACCATAACTATTGGTACAGGCGAATTTTGAATCATAAAAGAAAGTACAGCAGCTGTGTGATGCATTACATCAGTTCCATGCCCAATAACAATTCCTTCAACACCTTTCTCAATTTCTTCGCCGATAGCTTTAGCTGTACCGATCCATTGTTCGGGGCCCATGTTTTCACTGAAAACACCGTACAATTTTTCAGTTTCCAGATTACAGTAGTCAGCAAGTTCAGGAACTGAGCCGTATAATTCACCCGGTGAGAAAGCTGGTATAACAGCGCCGGTTCTGTAATCTAAACGGCTTGCAATAGTACCACCGGTTCCGAAGAGCTTTACTCTTGGTTTGCCTTCGTCATACGGGAATTCTTTTTCGGGAATTTTATAATGAGCTTCTTTCCTACCATTAATTTTTATATCGGTTATTTTTTCTGCAGCTATTCCTATATTGTAACCAATAGGCATTTTCAAAACAATGTGCAGGTCATCGGCAGTTTCGGAACGGGGAAGGATCAATCCTTTGTATGTTCCGTTATTAGTAATTAATTCAACATCACTCCAAACAGGAGCATCAAAATTTTTAAGTACTGATAGAGCTTTGCCTTTATATCCTTTGAAAGTTGAGTCCGACATTTGTACTCCAAATTTTTTGAATGTCATGCTGAACTTGTTTCAGCATCTTAATTAGATTCTGATCCCGACTAATCGGGGCGGAATGACATTACCTAATTTTTTATAAGTTCAGTTAACTCTCCACCATCAATCTGAATCCTGAATTCATCCATAATGTTTCCGATCAGCAACTGAACATAATTATCATCATCAATTAGAGTAATTGAATTAACAGCTTCTTTAGCCTTTGCAATTACTTTATCTAATTCATCTTTAAGTATTGGTTTAGGTAGTAGTTCAGGATAAAACTTTCCTTTACCAATCGCTTTTTCGAGTATTGTTAAAATTCCATCTTTGGAAATCAGTCCGTCTTTCAGAGATTCAAAAATATCAAGCAGCATCTGTTCATCGATTAAGTTTATTGGCAAGCCTTTCTTTTTAAGTCGCTTTGGATACTGAATAATAACAACTGAAGCCAATACAGGATTGACTTTCCACTCTTTTACAACTTTTTCAAAAAGCTTTGCAAATTTTGAGATCGATAATTCTCTGATACAATCTTCAGGTACGTGTAATTCTTTGTACCACTTTTCTCTCTCCCAGAATTTCTCCGGTAATTTTAATTTTATTTTTTCTAAATGTTCATCAGTAATTTTCTTTGGCGGTAAATCTGTGTCAGGATACATTCTGTCTGCTCCGGGTAGAATTCTCTCGAATCCATTCGTTCCGTCCCAAAAAGCTTGTCTTGTTTCAGAAGGTATTCCCACTGTTGCTTCTTTTGCGCGGATAATAATTTCTTTTGCAGCCATTTCCGTATCTTCGTTACTTCCCCAAACAACTACTAAAGTATCATACCAATCAGCACCAACAGCTTTTCTAATTTTTGTCCACTCAGAGGATGTTAGCGTTTCGCCTTTACTATCGGAGTGAATAATATTCGGCAGAGTTGTCAAGCAAGCTATCACTCTTACTCTATCGGAGATCTCTTTTGAGAAATAGGTATTTGTCTGTGTTTGCCAGTGAAGCAAGTCTTTAAACTCCTTTAAAACAATACACTTGATCGAAAGATTATTTTCAACTGCGTCTTTAATTGGAGTGTACTTTGGATTCTTCAATAGCTTTGAAATATCCTGCACTTTAGATTTAAAAGTGTTCTCTGTAATTCCACGATGGTGAAGTTCGTCTCTCAATCTAAGCAAATTCCATTGGCGCATTGCCTCGTTGTATGTTAGCAAAGGTATCGCCGGAATTTTTGGTACACCCTTTATTTCGATTCTTGTTCCACCTTCAACACTTACGTTTACGTCCTCTCTTGCTGCACCCATTCCTCGGCGAACCCATTGTGTGCTTCGGACTAAAGCCGCACAAATATCTGCAACTTCCGCAACTTCAATTGGTACTTTCATTTGTGGTGCAGTTACTGTTTCAATAAGCGGCATTCCCAAGCGGTCGGTCAAATAAACTCTGTTATGCCCAATGTCACTTACCTCACGGCATGAGTCTTCTTCAATAGACATTTGTACAATGTCAATCATTCTGTTTTTATACGGGATTGCTCCATCCAAAGCAAAAATTGCTGTGCGCTGAAATCCCGTTGGAATACTTCCATCCAAATATTGCTTTCTTGCAATATGCAATTCATCAACTGTATTGCAACCGTAAAGCATACCGATTCCCAGCGCTATGTCGAGTGCTTCATCGTTTATTAAAAACGGAGGAGTATCGTCCATCTCGTATGTACAGACGGTTTCCCTTTTTATGTGGTAAGTAATATTCTTCTTTGTTTTGAATTCCATCAGCGCGGTACCGTCGTATTCCCCAAGCTCGGAAAGGGTCGGACGCATGTGCCTTAAAATTTCTGCATCGTATTGATCACTATATTTACCCGCAGGACACCTGCAGAAAAGTTTTTTTTCAGTGAGTAATTGCTGATGTATTTCTAATCCGGATTTAAAACCAACTTCAGCATAATCCTTTTGGGTCATTTCGCTGAAAGGTTTGAAAATGAATTTTTTCATACGGTTATCTTTTTAATGAACAAGAAAAAATGTGTGACAGAATTTGTGGTTCAGTCACACAAAAACTAAAGTAAATTACTTGCAAGTTCTGCCAGCTCAGATCTCTCACCTTTTTCAAGGTTAACATGTGCGTAAAGTTTTTGACCCTTAAAGTGGTCAATTAAATACGAAAGCCCGTTTGACATAGCATCTAAATACGGGTGATCAATCTGATAGACATCGCCGGTCAGCACTATCTTTGCACCTTCACCGGCACGGGTAATAATTGTTTTCACTTCATGTGGAGTTAAGTTTTGAGCTTCATCAACTATAAAGAAAATTCTCTGTAAACTTCTTCCGCGAATATAACTCAACGGTTCAATAACAAGTTTATCATCTTTAACCATATTGTTAATAACGATGTACTTGCTGTCTGTCTCTTTAAACTGATCTTGAATAACTTTCAAATTGTCCCAAAGCGGCTGCATATAAGGGGCAAGTTTACTGTCAACATCTCCAGGCAAGAAGCCAAGATCTTTATTGCTCAAAGGTACTACTGGCCTAGCAATATATATTTGTCTATAAAATTTTCTGTTTTGTAAAGCACTCGCAAGAGCAAGTAGTGTCTTACCAGTTCCGGCTTTACCGGTTAATGTAACTAAAGGAATTTCGTTATTCGAAAGAGCATCAACTGCGAAAGTTTGTTCTGCGTTTCTCGGCATAATTCCGTAAACGGCATTTTTATCGATCTTTCTGAAAAGCTGTTGCTCATGATCAAGATACGCAAGCACGGATCTCACATTGTTGCGTAGAATAAAATATTTATTTGGGATCAACTCATTTGTGAAGTGATCTTTGATTTCTTCAAACGGAACTTCGTATGGCGGAGTGAAAAACATCTGTAAAATTTCATCATCAAAATCTTCTTCGAAAGCTCGTCCGGTATAAAGTTCATCAATACTTGGAATCTTATCAGTTGTGTAATCCTGAGCTTGTAAACCCAGTGACTTCGCTTTCATTCTCAGGTTTACATCCTTTGTCACCAATATGACTTTGTTTTTTGCGCGTGTAGCTTTATCAATATCCATTGCGCAGCTTAGTACACGGTGGTCCGGATTATCTTCGCTGAACGCTTCTTTTACATCTTGGTTTAATCCTTTAGTTATGTAAATTCTAACTTTTCCTTTTCCATCACCAAGAGAAATACCACCGTTAAAAATTGCGTCGCCGGTAATTTTGTCGAGAGTACGGGTGAACTCTCTTGCATTTAAATTGATTACTTGACTTCCCCTTTTGAAGTGGTCAATTTCACCAATTACAGCCAGCGGAATTACAATATTATTTTCTTGAAATTGATTGATACATGTGGGGTCGTGCAGAATTACATTTGTGTCTAAAATAAAGGTTTTCGGAGATTTGGATTTAGCCATAGATAACAGTTTAGTTTTTAAATCTTGTGCAATATATTCAAATTCAGAATTAAGTTAAATGAATTTATTATAAAGAATTTTCTTTTCCTATTTCATTGATTTGTATCAAAATGTTAATTTAATATTTCAATTATGAAATAATTGGAGAACATAATGGCTATCCAATCGATTAATCCCGCTACAAATGAAGTTGTTAAAACTTTCGAAGAGAATTCCCCAAATGAAATAATAGAAATTATTGATAATGCTCACAATGCATTTTTGAGTTGGCGATTGTCCTCTTTTGCTGAAAGAAAAGAATTGATGCTGAATGCTGCAAACATCTTGAGAAAGTATAAATCCGGCTATGCTGAAACCATCTCAATTGAAATGGGGAAAATTATTTCTGAGTCGTTAGCCGAAGTTGAAAAATGTGCTTGGGTTTGTGAGTATTATGCTGAGAATGCGGAAAATATTTTATCAGAAGAAATTATCGAAACAGATGCTTCTCAAAGCTATGTCCGCTTCGATCCGATTGGAGTTGTGCTTGCTGTTATGCCGTGGAATTTTCCGTTTTGGCAGGTGTTCAGATTCGCTGCTCCTGCTTTAATGGCCGGCAATGCGGGATTACTTAAACATGCGTCAAACGTTCCGCAATGTGCTTTGGCAATTGAAGATGTTTTTAATAAGGCTGGATTCCCGGATGATATTTTCAGAACACTATTGATTGGTTCAAAAGCTGTAAAGGATGTAATAGAAAATCCAAATGTGAAAGCAGTTACATTAACAGGCAGCGAACCTGCCGGGATGAAAGTAGCAGAACTCAGCGGATATAATTTAAAGAAAACAGTTTTAGAACTCGGTGGTAGTGATCCATTTATTGTTTTGGCTGATGCAGATATTGATACTGCAGTGAAAGTAGGTGTGCAGGCAAGAATGTTGAACAACGGACAAAGCTGTATTGCTGCGAAAAGATTTATTGTTGAAGAGTCAATTGCAGATGAGTTTGAAACCAAGTTTGTTGATGAAATGGAGAAGTTAAGCGTTGGCGATCCTTTAGAGGAAGCAACTACCCAAGGAGCAATGGCGAGAGAGGATTTGCTACTTGAGTTACATGAGCAAGTACAGAGATCAATTGAAGCCGGAGCCAGAAGATTACTTGGTTGTGAAAGATATGAAATTGATGGAGCATTTTATAAAGCTTCTATTTTAGGGAATGTAAAAAAAGGTATGCCGTGCTACGATGAAGAATTGTTCGGCCCGGTTGCGACTATCATCAGAGCAAAAAATGAAGACGACGCAATTAGAATAGCAAACGATTCCGATTTTGGTTTGGGAGCTTCTTTGTGGACAAACAACTTGGAGAAAGCAAAAGTACTTGCGGAATTTATTGAGTCTGGATCAGTATTTATCAATGGGCTTGTAAAGTCTGATCCCCGTTTGCCTTTTGGCGGGGTTAAAAAATCCGGTTACGGAAGAGAACTTTCTCATTACGGAATTAAGGAATTTGTTAACATAAAAACTGTTTGGATCAAATAAGAAAATGTTAATGTCACATTGAGCTTGTCGAAATGTGAGCAATTTTTTGAAATTACATGCTTCGACAAGCTCAGCATGACAGACAACAAATTTTTATGTCTTGCCTCAATAAATACAATTATTATTATGATCATCGGATTAGTACGGCATTTTAAAGTAAACATAGCACCGGCAAAATTTTGGCTATCTCCTGGCGAATTTGAAAAGGATTTGGATGACTATGACGTTGCTCCAATTTACGATCAAGAATTAAATATCAGTCACATTGATTGGGAAGTATGTTATTGCAGCACTTTACCTCGGGCTGTTTCAACTGCACAGAAAATTTATAATTGGAAAATCATTCAATCTGATTTGCTGAGAGAAATTCCAATTAAAGCTGTCACAAAGAAAAATATAAAACTACCTGCATTCATTTGGCACACTTTGGCCCGGATTCATTGGCTGAAAAACAAATCTACTCAGCCTGAAGGCAATATAAAATCACACCAAAGAGCAAATAAAGTTTTAAATGAAATATTGCAAAAGGGGAGTAAGAATATTTTACTAGTGAGTCATGGATTTTTTATGCGAGCTCTGTATAACGAATTATTGAAGATTGGATTTAAAGGTGAGATGGAAATTAATCCGAAGAATGGGAAGTTATATATTATGAAAAAGCAGACTAATTAAATTAGTCTGCTTACAATTTCATTTACACCTTCCAAAGCTTCATCGATTTTTGAGATATCTTTGCCACCAGCTGTAGCAAGATGAGGGCGTCCGCCACCGCCACCGCCAACAAGTTTAGCAACAGCCCCAACGATTTTTCCTGCCATTAATTTTTTATCTTTTATTAAGTCGTCACTAACAACGCAAACAATTCCAACTTTTTCTTCAAAGGCAGAAATCAAAACTCCGACCCCGCTTTTAATTTTTTTGCGAAGTTCATCACCCATTGATTTAAGCTCATCCATATTTGTGGCTTCAACTTTTCCTTTGAACAAACTGATTCCATTTACTTCAAACGGGGAAGAAACAATGCTGTCAATTCCACCAAGCTTTTCCTGCAGCTTTAATTCTGCAATTTCTTTTTCCAGTTTTTTCTTTTCATCATTTAATTCTTCGATTCTGTTTTCTGAATTCTGGATTCTGGATTCTTGCTGCTTAATATATTTTTCAACTCCGGCACCGGTCACAGCTTCAATTCTGCGCACTCCACTAGCGATAGAACTTTCATTTGTAATCTTAAACAAACCTATTTGCGAGCTGTTTTTTACGTGAGTACCTCCACAGAATTCTAAAGTGAAATCGCCAAATTGAACTACATTTACTTTGTCACCGTATTTGTCACCAAAGAACATTAAAGCTCCCATTTTTTTTGCGTCTTCAAATGGAGTGTCTTTGTGATGCTGCAGAGCAATGTTTTCACGAATCTTTTCATTTACAATTGATTCAATAGCTTCAATTTCTTCCTTCTTAACTTTTTCGAAATGAGTGAAATCAAATCGGAATCCGTCAGGTCCTACACTGGAACCAGATTGTTGAACATGCTTTCCAAGTACTTCTCTTAAAGCTTCATGCAAAAGATGAGTCGCAGTGTGATTGCGCATAATGTTCCAGCGTCTCATACCGTCAACTTCAGCAGTAACTTTCATTCCGTTTTTAATTTCAATTTTACTCTCGTTGTTTACAACGTGAATTACTTTATTATCAACTTTTGCGAGTTCTGTAACGAGCAGATGTGTATCGCCAATAAAAATATTTCCTTTATCGCTAACCTGTCCGCCGGACTCGACATAAAATGGTGATCGGTCCAGAATTAAATATATTGTTCCATTCTCAATTTTGTGGCCAATAATTTCTGCTTCAGATTTTAGTTCATCATATCCTGTGAAGACTGTTGTTGAGTCAGAACTTATTTCAAAATTATCCAAACCTTCTTCTGTTACGTTCGCAGACGAAATTTTACTCTTTGTTGATTGGCGCGCGCGTTCTTTCTGCTCATTCATCAATTCATCAAAACGAGCTTCATCAATTTCAAAACCTTTTTCTTTAGCCATTACATTTGTCAAATCAACCGGGAAGCCGAAAGTATCGTAAAGTTTAAAAACGTCATCACCACTAATAGTTTTGGCATTATCGCTTTTTGCTTTTTCAGAGATTTGTTCGAATAGTTCAATACCTCTATCAAGTGTAGCGTTAAAACTTTCTTCTTCTGCTTTAACAATTTTTTGAACGTTGTCTTTATTGTCTTTTAATTCCGGGAAAATTTCGCCGAGGTTTTCAATTACGACATCAATTAACTTATGCATAAAAGGTTGTGTTAAATTAAGTTTTCTGCCGTAGCGAGCAGCTCTTCTTAAAATTCTGCGTAAAACATATCCACGTCCTTCGTTGCCGGGAGTTGCGCCATCAGCAATCGCGATTGTCAAAGTACGGATGTGATCAGCAATTACTCGCATCGCGATATCGTTTTCATCTTCCATTTTATGCAAGTATTTAATACCGCACAAATCGCTTATTGCGTTTATTATCGGCATGAAAACGTCAGTATCGTAATTTGATTTTTTGCCTTGAATTACCGCACAGATTCTTTCAAATCCCATTCCGGTATCTATGTGTTTCGCCGGGAGGTCGTGTAGTTTCCCAGTTTCATCTCTATTGTTTTGAATAAAAACGAGATTCCAAATTTCAATACATTCCGGGCTGTCAGCATTTACAAAATCAGGATTGTTGTAATCATCCCCGATGTTTATGTGGATTTCGGAACATGGCCCGCAAGGACCGGTTTCGCCCATTTCCCAAAAATTATCTTTTTCGTCAAATCTTAAAATGTGGTCAGGATTAATGTCTGTTTTGGTTTTCCACAATTCAAATGCTTCATCATCTGTTCTGTAAACTGTTGCCCATAGTCTTTCTTTCGGCAGTTTCCAAACTTCGGTTAGTAATTCCCAGGCCCAGATAATCGCTTCTTCTTTGTAGTAATCGCCAAACGACCAGTTCCCGAGCATTTCAAAAAATGTGTGGTGATAAGTATCGTGCCCAACTTCTTCAAGGTCGTTGTGCTTTCCGCTTACGCGAATACATTTTTGTGTATCAGCAGCACGGTTATAATCACGGTTTCCTTTCCCGAGAAATACATCTTTGAATTGGTTCATGCCTGCATTTGTGAATAAAAGTGTCGGATCGTCAAATGGAACAACTGGTGCGCTTGAAACAATTCTGTGCTCTTTATTTTTGAAAAATTCTAAAAATTGATCTCTAATCTCTTTTGATGTCATTTTAATTCCGTTTTATAAATTTCATTTTTGAAAAAGAATTACAAATATAGTAAAATTAAAAAGTGAACAGAAGTTTAGATTTCTTTCTTTTTCTTAATCCTGATCATAATCATACTCTTCTCTGAAAGATGACTATGAGCAAGATTATGATTAAGAAGAAGATGGGACTAAGATTAGCAAAAAGATCAATTGATTTTTATTTTGTCTAATGATACCTTAATATGATATTTATTAAGTTTTTATAGGATTCTTTTGAGAAAATACAAAGACTTTTCTGACCTGGAATTGATCAATAAAATTAAGAAGTACGATTCTAGGGCCCTTGAAGAACTCTATGTCAGGTACTCACCTATTTTATTTACATTAATTAAAAAAATCGCGCCAAATAAAGAAACGGCTGAAAAAGTATTAGTTGATGTATTTGAAATTATTTGGAAAAAGGCTGTTAATTATGATTTTGAAACAAGCTCGGTTTATACCTGGATAATTAATTTAGCGAGAAATAAAATTGTTGACGTTGTAAAAAGAAGCAGAAATGCCTTCGG
Source organism: Melioribacteraceae bacterium (assembly GCA_028282005.1). GTDB lineage: Bacteria > Bacteroidota > Ignavibacteria > Ignavibacteriales > Melioribacteraceae > JANQIV01. Next base: position 30,359 of record JANQIV010000089.1, read on the forward strand.
AGTATCAAAAGCTTATAACGATGAATATGAAGACTATTTTATAATCCCGGAATTATCTCCGGAAATTGATAATCTCGAACTTGCAACAGCAGAAAACATCAAAGATAAAGTTGAATCTTCACTTGAAAAATTGAGTGACACACAAAAGTATGTAATTCACTTAGCTTACTATGAAGGTTATAATCTCAATGAAATTTCGGAAAAATTAAATATCCCGATTGAGACAGTACGCAGTAAAATAATGGCGTCATTGAATACATTAAAAGATAATTTGGTTTCAGGATAAATGGCTGATAAAGCAATATTTGAAATGATTAGTGCATATGCTGCCGGCTGCATGGATGATGATAATTTCACGCAGTTTAAAGACTATTGGCAGAAAGGCGGCGAAATTCCCGAAAAAGAATTAGGGGAATTACAAAACGTCATTTCACTTGTACCAATTATTTTGGAAATTGAAAAGCCTTCATCTGTTCTAAAAGATAAAGTTGCTCAAAGGATGATCAGTATCCAAAGTGAAATTAGAGAGAAACTGAAAAAAGAACAGGAAACCAAAAAGACACAGGATTTAATAAAAGCTACAGGATATAAACCTGATGAAAGCCGCGATTCTATAAGACCGCTTTTTGGCGACAAGGATAGCAAGGCCGAGGATGACGAACCGCCAAAAAGAAATTTTTCCACTTATGAAGACTATAAAATTGAAACCGGTGAAAAAACTGAAGAAGAAGTGGAAGAGGTAGTTGAAGAAAAAGAGGAAAAAATTGTTGAGCAGAAAGTAGTAAAAACTGTTGCTAAACAAACTCTTTGGATTTTCTGGGTTGTAATTGCGATACTATTAATCTTAATCGGAACAGTATCGTACATGTTTATGCAAAGCAATAAACAACTGCACACTACAGTTGAGGGATTAAACCAACAGACGACAAGATTGAAAAATCAACTTAACACTACAGACCAATTTGTAACAGATTATATGTCGCTGATTGAGTTTATAAATTATAAAGATGTAATGGTAATAAATCTAGCCGGTACTGATTTGAATCCTTCAAGTACAGGTAAGCTTTTTTTATCATTTGACGCACGTGAAGGATTATTAAGTTTGACCAACATGCCATCACTACGTACTGACCAGGTTTACCAGCTTTGGATTATTAGCAGAGGCCGTTCGTATTCTCTTGGTACTTTTGTTCCCGTACCAGGCAGAAAGTTTATAAAAATTTCCAACATCCCTTATGTACCTGAAACAGAAATTGATTTAATCAGAGTAACTAATGAAGCAATAGGCGGAACAGATGTGCCGAAAGGGAATACATTCTTATTTGGGCAGCTTCCCGGCAAACCAACCAGGACAGGAAGGCGCAGATAGCAGCTATCTGTATTTTATTAAATAATTAACACCAATTATAACTACTACCATCTCCCAATAATCCAACAGTCTAATTATAATATTCGATAAATAAAAATTGAATATTGAATCACGGAAAAATATTATTGTTGCAGCACTAAATAGAATTAATGTAACTCCATAAAACGAATATTTTTGAAGACCAGTATTTATAAATAGAATTAGAAATGCACTTCCGAGAATAATAATGGTAATACCAAAAATAAATGAACCGCCATTTATGATATAGAATTCATCAAACACAAAATTAAAAACACCGGAGAGAAAAAGAACTGAGGAAATATGAATCGTAAAATTTTCGTAAGTACCAAGTGATTTGTAAACCATAAACAAACCGGACAGAATAAAAACCAGACTGAAAAAAAGTGACTCATTTGGTTCGAACAAAATATCGAAACCAGTAAAGCTTATTGAGCTAACTATTATGAGAAATAGTCCAAAAAATTTATAGTTTTTTTTGTGATCGGAAAAATCCTTTTCTTGTTTTTCTTTATCCTTTTTTTCTTCCCAAATTAAAGAAGCATTGTCGTCAAATTCATTGTTTTCGTAATTCATAATTAGGCAGGTATAATTACTTATAATCCAAATTTTGATTTTCGTGTGTTAATAATTCTTCTTTCAGTTATAATTTTATCTACTTTTATATCACTTCTGTTGCTTTCAATATATTCAAAAATTTGAAACTCAAAAGCCAATACTATTCTCGGAGAAAAAGTTGTTTTCAACAGTTTATCGTAATAACCTCCGCCGTAGCCAACTCGTTGGCCATGCACAGATACTGCGAGAGCAGGTATTATCAATAAATCAACTTCGCTTAAATCTTCCTCGATTGCGATTTCCGGTTCCCAGTAGCCTTCGTTGTTTTTTACAACATTATTCCAGCCTGTAAAATATGCTTTTCTAAACGAGCGTGTATTTTTATTCAATTTAGGAAGCACAATAGTTTTTCCCCAGCCATCCATAAACGTAATTAGGCTTCGTGTATCAACTTCTCCGGTTCTGCTGTTAATGTAACAGTATACATTCTTGGCATAAACAAACTCATCAATACTTTTCAGTTTATTGATTATGAGCTTTGTTTTACGTTTAATTTCGGTTTCGGATAATTCACTTCTTCGTTGAACAACTATTTTACGAGCTTCAGATTTCGGGATAAGAGTTTTTAATTTCACTTATATTGCTTTCAGATTTTAATAATGAATAGCATCTTGAAACATCAAGATAAGAATTCTAGTTTTTAATCAAAATATGATTTTGTTTGAGTATAATTTTTTGAATCCATTTATGAATTATTTAATCAAACTATTGTAAAAAAACTGAGGATATAATGAAAAAAGTAACAGCAAATGTTAAACAATTAAGTGGCATCACTTTCGCCGGTAAATCAGACTCAAATAGTTGGGTAGTGATGGATGGCCCTGAGGAATTTGGCGGAAGTAATTCTTCCGTACGCCCAAAAGAATTATTAATGATTAGCCTTGGTGGTTGTACAGGCAGCGATGTTGTATCAATTTTACAAAAAAAGAGAGTGATAATCGACGGCTTTGAAATGAATATTTCAGCAGATTTAACTGATGAACATCCAAAGGTTTATCAAAATATGCATATTGAATATGTATTTTACGGAAAGGATATTAATCCGAAAGATGTTGAAAGAGCAATTGAGCTTTCGCAGACTAAATATTGCGGTGTAACAGCAATGCTTGAAAAAGCAATGGAAATTACACACACTTACAAAATTGAAGAAACTGTATAAATAATTTAGAAGAGAGTTTTAGTAGTATTCTGCTGGAATTCTCTTTCTTCCCGCGTAACCTTCTTCAACTTTGTGGTAAAATTCAATACTCTCTTCATCACTTCGCCAGCAAAGAAAAACCTCGTCACCGTCAATAATAGCAGGAAAGTCAACCAAGCCGATTGAAAAATTCCAATCTTTAAAGTAACATCCGATTTCTGTTAGTTCTTCAATATAATCATTAATTTCATTGAGATATTGTTGAACTTCTGCGTTATCTTTAATATCACCGCCTAAAGATTCCGAAATTGTTTTTATCTGGTAACCTTTTGCAAGAATGTCTTTTACAATTTGCTTAACTAAAGGAAGTGTGTTTTCAGCTTCTTTAACTGTAAAATATTTTGTTTCATTTATATTCATAACGTTTATAACAATAATTAATAGTGGATTTTTTATTTAATGCAAAAAAATAAAAATAAATTTAAACTTGACAAAATATCTTTTAAGAAGTATTTTAATTTTAACAAATTAAATTATCAATTAAAATGGAAGAAAAAATCAGTTACGGTCATAAAACAGATCTCGCCCTTGGAACATTTGTAAAACTTGCACGCGCGTACGCGACTGTAGAAAGAAAAATAGTTGACCATGCTAGAACATTCGGCCTTACTTCAGCACAATTTTCGGTCATCGAATCTTTAGGCCATCTTGGTGAAATGACTATTGGAACACTTTGCGAAAAAATGCTGGTGAGTGGCGGTAATATGACTTTGGTATTGGACAATCTTGAAAAAGGCGGTTTAATTAAAAGAGAACACAGTAAATCTGACAGAAGAGCAATCAATATAAAACTCACCCAAAAAGGTAAAAAGTTATTTGACGATATTTTTATTCAACACGCAAAGTACATTACAACAATAATGGATGTTATTACTGAAGAAGAAAAAAAGGAGCTTAGTGCGTTGCTTAAAAAACTCGGACTTGGAGTAAAAAACCTTTAAGTTTAACTTTTTTCTAATTTCGACAGACTTCAAATAATTATTCAAAAATTAATACAATTTTGGAAATATTTATGGACAAATAAGGATTAAAATCTATAAATTATCTATTCTGATATTAATTTTTTTGTTCATGAAAAATAGTGCAGGAGCAGATATGGCAGTAATAAGACCCTTCAAAGCAGTAAGACCCGATGCAAGAGTTTCTCACCTTGTGGCTAGTGTTCCGTATGATGTTGTTAACAGGGAAGAAGCAGCAGAGCTTGCAAAAGATAATCCAATTAATTTTTTAAGAGTAACCAGATCAGAAATTGAATTAGATACAAGAGTAAATGCCTATTCAGATAAAGTATATAAAAAGGCAAGCGAGAATTATGCTAGATTAAAAGAAGAAGCACCAATGGTGCAAGATGATAAACCTCATTTTTATGTTTATCAATTAACATGGGGAGAGCAAACTCAAGTTGGTATCGCTGCAACATTTTCTGTTGAAGATTATATGAATGATGTAGTTAAAAAACATGAGAAAACTCGTAAAGTAAAAGAAGACGACAGAACGAACCACATCGTAAACACTGAAGCGCAGACAGGTGCTGTATTTCTAACTTATAAAGGTGTTGATGTAATTAACGACATAGTTAACGACACAATGAAAAAGAACGAGCCTGTTTATGATTTCAAAGCTCCGGATGGCGTTGAACATAAAGTATGGTTAATGCCTGAAGACTTTAATGACATTATAGTTTTTGAAATCAGTAAAGTTGATTATTTGTACATCGCTGACGGCCACCACAGAGCTGCGAGTGCTGCAAGAGCTCAGCAAACAATTAAAGAAAGAAGTGTTAACCAAACAGGTGAAGAAGAGTATAATTATTTCTTAGCAGTTTTATTCCCGGCTGAACAATTGAAAATTCTTCCTTACAACAGAGTTGTTTATGATTTAAAGATGGAAAAAGATCAGTTCATAGAAAAAGTTAAAGAGAATTTTGAATTAACTGAAACCGATAATCCTAATCCGCCTGAAAGAAGAACAATGTGCATGTACATTGAGAATCAATGGTATTTAATGAAGCCAAACGATAATGTTGTTCCGGGCGAAGCTGTTGGTGATAAGCTTGACGTTAGTCTATTACAAGAGTTTTTATTAAGACCGTTCTTAGGAATTGAAGATGTTCGTACTGATAATAACATTGATTTTATCGGTGGAATTAGAGGGACGGAAGAATTGGAAAAATTAGTAAACAGCGGCAAAGCCAAAGTCGCTTTTTCAATGTACGAAGTTTCTGTAGATGATTTAATTAATATTTCAGATGCTAATGAAACAATGCCGCCAAAGTCAACTTGGTTTGAACCAAAATTGCGCGATGGTTTAGTAGTTCACGAAATCTAAATTTAATAAGCATAAATAAGGAATATAAAAATGGATAACAGAATTTATAATTTCAGTGCAGGCCCAGCAACAATGCCTGTTGAAGTTTTGAAAGAAGCTCAAGAAGATATGTTATCATACAAAGGAAGTGGAATGAACGTGATGGAAATGAGTCACCGTTCAAAAACTTATGATAACATTATTAAAACTGCTGAACAAGATGTAAGAAAATTACTAAATATCGGCGACGATTATGCAGTATTGTTTTTACAAGGCGGTGCTACACTTCAATTCTCAATGGTGCCTTTAAACTTGATGCAAGGTAAAGCTGATTATATCGTAACAGGATCATGGTCAAAAAAAGCTGTAAAAGAAGCGAAAAGAGTTGGTGAAGTAAACATAGCCGGAACTACTGCTGAAGAAAACTTTTCAAGATTACCAAAACAAGAAGAATTAAAACTAGACAGCGAAGCATCTTATGTTCATTATACATCTAACAATACAATTTTTGGTACTCAATATCATACAGAACCAGAAGTTGGAAATGTTCCTTTAATTTGTGATGCTTCTTCTGATATTCTTCACAAACCTCTTAATATAACTAAATACGGAATGATCTACGCTGGTGCTCAAAAAAATCTAGGTCCTTCAGGTTGTGTTTTGGCAATTATGAAAAAAGATTTACTTGAAAGATCATCAGACGATTTACACACTTACTTGAATTATAAAATCCACGCTGATGGTGATTCACTCTATAATACTCCTCCAACTTATGCAATCTATTTAATGGGATTAGTTTTCAAACACTTGTTAAATCTGGGCGGTTTGGAAAAAATGTATGAAATTAACAAAGCCAAAGCAGCTATTCTTTATGATTATGTTGATAGCTCTGATGGTTATTACAAAGGCACAGTAACTAATAAAGATGACAGATCATTAATGAATGTTACTTTCACTTCACCAAACGCGGATTTAGATAAAAAACTTATCGCTGAAGCTGGCGAAAAAGGATTCAGCGGATTAAAAGGCCACCGTTCAGTTGGTGGATTGAGAGCTTCAATTTACAACGCTTTCCCAACAAAAGGTGTTGAAGACTTAGTTCAGTTCATGGATGAATTCAAAAAAAATAACTAAATAAAATTTAGTATTAATAAAATGAACCCGGTTTCATTTGAGGCCGGGTTTGTTATTTATGGCCATTGGAAAATGCTATGAAAAAAACATTATTATTCTCATCATTCTTTTTACTTTTAGTTTCTTGTACAAAGGATAAAATTCCAGCAAAACTTGAAATCACGGAATCAAATATTACTGTAATTCATTTGAATCCTGGTTGGGAACTAAACTCTTCATTCTCATTAATAGGATTCGTAATAAAAGAAGATGATACGAATTCGCTTGCCAATCTCATTTATTATATTAATTTTATTACTCCTGAGTCCGATACCATTAAATCTATTGATTACGGTACAGCAACGGAAATTACTGATTCAGAGTTAGATTTGATAAATATCGAATCACAAATTGAATTAGATAAGAATTTTATTCCCGGAGAATATACAGTTCATTTCATATTTGAAGACCTTTTTTCTTCCCAAAGAATTGAACAAGATAAAAAAATTATTCTCTCTGTTGAATAAATCTTCAACAAAATGGGGAGGCTGAAATGTTATATCAAAAATTTATTCAATTAGTAGAAGACCACGCAGAAGAGCTCACAAAAAAATGGATCAACGAAGTAAAAGCAAATGCTTCAACGCCTAGTTATCGTAAATTAACTGATGATGAACTGGAGAGACGCGTTTATGATGTTTATAAAAAACTCGGTAGTTGGCTGCTTCAAATAGACCATTCAGGCAGAGAAACAGCAGAACACTTTATTGCTCTTGGCAAAGAGAGAGCCCGCGAAAAAGTAAAATTCAGTGAAATCATTTATGCCATTTTTCTTGAAAGAGTTGTTTTATGGGATTATGTTCAAAGTGTTGGTTTAATAAACAATGCAATCGACCTTCATCAGGCGTTAGAGTTCTATCACAAAGTTACCGGCTTTTTTGATAAAGCTGCTTTCTTTGCTTCAGTGGGTTATGAAAGTGAAATGGGCAAAGCCGCAACGGAAGTTAAAAAAGAAGATTTTCTTGATAAATCTGTAAACTCAATTACACGCTGGTTGATTAAAGACGTTAACATAAGAGATATGAAATAAAATCTAGATGAGAAGTAAGGGCAATTTTGTACAATACTTGAGTAAAGATTTTACCTAAATTTTTGCACCTTGGTTGAATTCAAAGAAAGTTTATTTCGTGGAAATAGATAGAAGAAAAATAGATAAAGAAAATTCCGCAGATGAATTTCTAAAATTGTGGAAACCCTCAAATGTTGATGGGATTGAATTATTTAGTGCAAACATTGTTGAGTACTCTTTCTCAAAACACTACCACGAAACATACACTGTCGGTATAACCCAATACGGGCATGGTTCTTTTTATTACAGAGGGGAAAACCGTATGACATTCCCGGGAAGTGTAAATTTTATAAACCCCGGTGAAATTCATACTGGGGAGAGACACAAAGATTGTAAATACTGGAGATACAGAGACTTTTATTTTAATACATCTCTAATAACCAAAATTTTATCCGAAATGGGTTTTAAGGATTCGCGCTTACCTTATTTTAATGAAAAAGAAATCAGCAATGTAAAAATTTGGAGATCGTTAAATAATCTTTTTTTTGAAATATGTGATCAAACGAATTTGCTTTCTATCGAGTCAAAGATTATCGAAATTTTTTCAGAAGTGGTTCGGAAGTATTCGGATATAAATTGTAGTTCAGTAAAAGTATCAAATGAAAAAACGAAAACTGAAATCGCAAAAGAATTTTTAAGGGAAAATTATTCGAAAAATATTTCCATCGAACAACTTGCAAGAACTGTTGACCTCAGCCCCTATTATTTGATAAGAAGCTTTCGAAAGAATTTCGGATTGCCTCCGCACGCTTATCAAAATCAACTTAAGCTGCAAGAAGCAAAAAAGGATTTGATTCAATCAAAATCGATTACATCAGTTGCATTAGAGCATGGCTTTTATGATCAAAGCCATTTTATCAGGCAATTCAAAAGAACCTACGGCGTTACCCCGAACAATTATAGAAAAGGCAATTCTGTCCAAGATATTTAACATGTTTTAGATTTATTTTTCATCTCTAACAAAACAAAGAAAACAATTATGCAAGATTTTGGAAGATTAAATCCGTTCGTATCGGAGTTGGAAGAATCGGTTAAAACAATATTGAATTCGATCACGGAAAAATTTGATAACAATAGCGATTCAATAAATTCAAAGCTAATGAATTTGAAAGAGCCTGATGAATTAGCAAAAGAATTCGAAGAAATTATACAGAGAAATGGAAACAGAATTACGTTAAAAGAGCTTTCAAAGAAAATACTTGAGTACACAAATAACGCACAACTACCGGGATATGCCGGGCATCAGAATTCACCGCCGCATCCGTTAGCAATAGCTGTTGATATGATTTCGCGGACATTGATAAACCCAAACTCAGTTTACGAGTTGTCGCCTTCAGGTATAGCCATAGAAAAATCAATTGTAAATTGGATGTGCCGCAAGATTGGTTATGGGGAAAGCGCGGGTGGTGTTTTAACAAGCGGTGGATCGCTTGGAAACTTAACTGCCTTGCTAACGGCATCTCACGTAAAAATTGATAATGATATTTGGAAGGAAGGTTTGCACTCTACTGAACCACTTTCAGTACTTGTTTCGGATCAGTCGCATTACAGCATAAAACGAGCAGTACAAATTTTGGGATTTGGTGAAGAAGGAATTGAACCGGTTGAAACTGATGAAGGATACAAAATAAAACCAAGTGCGATTAAGGCTGCACATGAAAGAAGTTTGAAAAAAGGAAGAAAGGTTTTTGCTTTTGTTGCAAACTCCTGCTCAACCGCAACGGGATCATATGATCCCCTAAATGAAATTGCAGATTATTGTGAAGAGAATGACCTTTGGCTTCATGTTGACGGTGCACATGGTGCAAGTGCATTAATTTCTGAAAAGTACAATCATTATCTGAATGGTATAGAGCGAGCTGATTCTATTGTTTGGGATTCCCACAAAATGCTTTTGTGCCCTTCATTGTGCACAGGGCTATTATTTAAAGATGGGAATGATTCTTTTAAGAGTTTCACTCTAAAAGCTGCTTACCTGTTTGGTGAAAGCCAGGAGCGCAATTGGTTTGACCCGCTTCACAGAACGGTAGAATGCACAAAGCCTGCATTAGGTATACCGCTTTATACATTGTTGGCAGTACTTGGCGAAAAAGAGCTAAGTAACTACGTTGAATCTAGATACGACATTTCTAAATGGTTTATTGAAAAAATTAAAGATGATGAAAATTTTGAAGAAGCTTTGGTACCGGATGCAAACATAGTGTGCTTTAGATATAAACCCGCGAATAAAAATTTTTCGTTAAGCGAACTGAATGAATTGCAAAATAAAATTAGAGATAAGATTATAAATGAAAGTAATTTTTATATAGTCCAAACAATTCTAAATGGAGTAACATATTTAAGGCTGACGATTATTAATCCTCTGACTGATGAATCCGATTTACTAAAATTAATCTATCTAATTAAGAAAATAGGAATTGAGTTATAAAATTTTGAAAACGGCAATATAAAGGGATTGTCTCAAAAGTATCATTTGTCATTTCGAATCGAACAGAGTGAGTGTGAGAAATCTCTTTTTGTGCCAAACAAAAAAGAGTAAAAAATGAATAGAAAAATAGATGTCTTCTTTTACGGTTCTTACATGGATCGTGAAGTTCTTAAAGAAGCCGAATTATTTATAGATAAATTAGAAGTAGCAAAATTAGACGGATACGATATCGTAATTCAACCGGGAGCAAATTTGATTAAGTCTGATGAACAATGCGTTTATGGAATTATTACGCAAGCAACTCACGAAGAACTTGAAAGATTATACAAACACGCTAAAGATGTTTTAGGTGAAGTTTATTTGCCTGAAGCTGTACTATGTGAAACAGAAGAAAACAAATGGCTGCCAGTGTTGACTTATATTTGTCATGACATGCAGTTGCAGCCAGCTGATCCTGCTTATGTTTCCCGAATTGCTAATCCGGCCAAAGCACTTGGTTTCCCGGATTGGTATGTGCAAAGAGTCGAAAGCTTCGCACAAAATTAATTAGTATTCCCCATTTTCATCTTGTTTTCATTTTCGTCCAATAAATTGAGATCAACAATTCAAAAACATTTTGAGGGGGAAAATGAAAAAATCTGTCTTATCAGTGATATTTATAATTCTATTTAGTTCAATCTCTGCGCAAGTTGGTAATATTAAAGGAAAGGTAATCGACTCCAAAACCAAGCAGCCGTTAGTTGGTGCGAACGTGATGGTGAAAGAAACTACTTTCGGTGCAGCAACAGATATGGACGGCTATTTTGAAATAAAAAATGTACCTGAAAATATATACAAACTATCTGTGAAATTTATTGGCTATAATGAACACATTGAACCAGATGTAAGGGTAATTAGAGGCAAAACATTTTTTACCCGCGAACTGGAGTTAATTGAGACACCTGTCCAAAGTGGCGAAGTTTTGGTTAGCTCCGGTTATTTCAGCGACACAAAAGAAACACCGGTTTCGTATCACTCATTCACTAAAGATGAAATAGTCCGCGCCCCTGGTGCTGCAGGAGATGTTTTTAGAGCAATTGACAACCTGCCGGGTGTCACAAGTAGCGGGGGTGAATTTTCGGCTTTCTCAGTTAGAGGAGGCGCGCCTAAAGATAATTTAATCCTTGTTGATAACATCCCTTTCGGCAAAGTTTCACACTTTACAGAAGCTAGCGGAAATGACGAAATAGAAGGCGGACGCTTTTCAATTTTTTCAACCGGATTAATAGAAAAAGCTGATTTTCAGGCTGGCGGGTTCTCTTCAAAGTACGGCGGTAAATTTGCTTCATTGCTTGATTTGACAGTAAAAGAAGGCAACAAAGAAAATGTCAGCATGAACGGGAGTTATGATTTATTTGGGTGGGAAGTAAATTATGACGGAAAATCTTTTATCAATGAAAATACCGGATTTAGATTTTCTGCACGTGCTTATGATTTTGCGACTATTCTAAAATTGGTAGATCAGGAAGGTGACGGCAATATTAAAATGAGTGATTATATAGCAAAGATCACTACGGATATTAATCCTTCGAACAAGATTTCTTTAATAGGAATTTACACTACTGAGACATCAATAAGAGGAGTAAGCCATATTTATAAAGCTGAAGAATTTGATAAAAACGGATTAAGAAATGAATCTGATGATAAATATTTGGCTGGACTGAATTGGAGATTTCTACCTGACACAAAAAGCTTTATAAACACTAGTCTTTATTATGTTAAAAACGACATTGTTCAAACTGAAGGCAAAGCTTTTGTTGATAAAATAAATGGTGCTAGGCCAATGGAAAAGGATGTTCAAACAAAATTCCCTTTATGGCATTATGACGCAATTGAAAAAAGAATCGGCGCTAAATCTGATTTCTCATATAATTTTAATCCTAATTTTGCGCTGAATTTAGGATTTCAAATTCAGCAAATTGATTATGAATCAAGCCAGAATATGTTTGATAAAGATACTGTTTACACTTTTGATTTTGATGAAATTGAAGAAAATGATGACAAATTTTTAGTTGTTGAGCCTGATGAATTTTCAAATATATTAAACAAGAAAAGAAACGAATATGCTGGTTATTCTGAATTGTCTTTTTCACCAATAACTAACCTGCATTTTAACACCGGACTAAGATATGAATATGATGACTTCATTGAGAAAACTTATCTGTCACCAAGATTTAGCGGCACACTTACTTTGGATCCCGAAACTTCGCTTAACTTTGCTGCTGGGATTTATTATCAAATCCCAGAAATGCTTCTAGTTTCAAGTCATCAAAATAATTCTAATCTGAAAAATGAAAAATCAATTCATTACATTTTCGGTGTAACAAGATATTTAAGTGACGATGTTAAATTCACTGCTGAAACATATTACAAAGATTTGCAAGATTTAATTGTTAGGCCAAATAGCAATACAAATCTAGCAGTAAACACAGGAGAGGGATATGCATACGGAATTGATTTAAGCATCGTTAAAAGATTTGTTACAAACATGTATGGACAAATCAACTACTCTTATAGCGTTAGTAAAGTTAAAGAAGATCCTCAAAGCGAATACATGAACTCAACTTTTAATCAGCCTCATATTTTCAATATTTTGGTTGGTTATCAATTCAATGATCATTGGTCAATTACTACCAAATGGAAATATGCTTCCGGTAGACCTAGCGACGAATTTATTATCTATAAAGATGTACATAACAATCCGAACAGAGTTCGTTATGCGAAAGCAATCACTTCAGAAAATACATCAAGATTCGATGCGTTCCATAGCCTTAATTTTAGGGTAGATTACAGGCATCAATTTTATGAAAACCTTGCGATTACAGCGTTTATAGATTTGTTAAATGTGTATGGCAACAACAATTATTATAGAGAGGAATTCAATGAATTCAACGGTAAAAATGAAGGCGAAGGACTTCAATTTTTGCCGACCATCGGATTTAAATTAGAATATTAATTATTATTGGCTGTCAAAAATTTTTTAGGCAGCCAAAACTTATTGAGTTGATAGATGAGACTACTGATTATTGAGGATGAACAGAAAATAGCAGAAACAATAGCACAAAAATTTAAAGGTGAAGGATTTGCTGTTGATATTGCAAACAATGGAATGGATGGCGAAGAACTTATTAGAATTAATTCTTATGATGCTGTTATACTTGACATATTGCTGCCTAAACAAGACGGTTGGGAGACTTGTAAGAATTTACGGCAGAGTAAAATACTTATACCAATTCTTATGTTAACGGCGCTTGAAGATATTTCTGATAAAATAAAAGGGCTAAATGAAGGTGCTGATGACTATCTTGCAAAGCCATTCCATCTTGAAGAATTAGTTGCAAGAATTAGATCATTGATTCGCCGTAATTCAGTCGTGCGGTCATCCAAAATCGAATTATTTGGAATTATACTCGATTTGAATTTACAAAAGGCTTTTAGGGAAGGTAAAGAAATTATTTTGACCGCAAAGGAGTTTGCGCTGCTTGAATTGTTTATGCACAATCCGGATAAAATTTTAGACCGTGAATTTATCTCTGAACATTTATGGGATATGAATTTTGATCCGCGCAGTAATGTAATTGAATCATTCATAAAATTTCTTCGCAAAAAAATTGACAAAGATTTTTCTAAACCGCTTATCCACACTGTGCGTGGGGCTGGGTATATTTTTTCGGAAACAGGTAGATGAAGTTAAGAATAAGAACAAAAATAGTTTTTACATCAGCGGTATTGTATTCGATATTTTTCTTTTTGGTTTCATTATTATTGATCTATGATGCATTTCTAACAATTAATCAAACCTATGTTGATAGATTGGAAAAGTACACAGAGATTGTTGCTGGTGATTTGAAAAATTCATTTTTGGAAAACGGTTCAATAGATTATTCTAAATTTAAGCCCAGAGAGTTTTACGAACCCGACGAGTTAATTTTTGAAATTTTTGATGAAAACTTAAATCCATTATCTACAAACGAACCATTTTTATTAAAGGAAGATTTGGAAGAATATTTGGGTTACCATGATTTTATTTTTGGAAAACGGAATTCGAAAAAACATTATTACATAAGTGTTTATGAAGAAATAATAAATGATCAAAAAATATACGTTGCTGGTGTAATAGATATAAAAAATTTTGAGTACTACATTTTCAAGCTGCACCTCCTCGCAATAATGCTTTTGGCAATTGTCGTAATCGCATTCATTTCTCTTTATCTAAGTAAAGTTGCATTTAAGCCTGTAGATAAAATGGTTAAAGATGTCAAAAAAATTAGAGGAACAAATCTTCACGAAAGAATTACAGTCCCCGAACCTCAAGACGAAATAAGAGAATTAGCAGAAACAATGAACGGAATGCTAAAATCAATTGAAGATTCATTTAAGAGTCAGAAGAGATTTATTGCTGATGCTTCTCACGAAATAAAAACTCCGCTGGCTATTATTCAAGCTAAGTTGGAATTGATGCAGGAAAAGGTTAACAAAAAAGATTTCGATAAAGAATTTGAATCTCTTTTTCAAGAATTGGAGAGGCTTACAAATCTTTCAAAGTCTCTGCTTACTTTAGCTAAAATTGACTCTGAAAGTTTAAAATTAGATAAGTCACTTTTTAGACTGGATGAATTGCTTGTTGAGCTTGTTCAGTTTTTTAATAGTGCTGCAGAAATAAAAAGAATAAAAATCATTCCGACGATAAACGATGCGATTGAAATTTTTGCAGATAAATCTAAAATCAAGAGTGTACTCGACAATATTTTAGATAACGCAATAAAGTATTCTCCGGAAGATAGTTTAGTGAAAATTGAATTATCGCAGCGAGAAAAGATGGCAGAGATTTCGATTGTAGACAACGGGCCGGGAATTAGTGAAAAAGATTTATCTAATGTTTTGAATAGATTTTACAGATCAAATGAAATAAGGGCTTTGGTAAGCGGAAGCGGACTTGGGCTCTCTATAGCGGAAGAAATTATAAAACAACATAATGGTAGTATTCATATAAAAAGTAAACTGGGTGAAGGAACGACGGTTATTGTATTATTACCATTAAAATAGATTTAAAAAATACCTCCGAGATTTTCAATAACCCCGGAGGTTAAAAATTAATTTATAGTTGGTAAATAGGAATATTCTTTTGCGTAGCGCATCATTTGCACTGTATAGTCCATAGGATACTCAACTTTGACATCTACTATTTTTTCACCTTCCATTACAGGTACAAGTTTCGGATTCATAAATCCGCCGTAAGGTTTGATGTTTAGTTTAGCATATCTTTCCAAAACTTCTTTGTGTAATTCTTGGTTTACTTTTACTCCGTAAGTTTCAACAAGATTTTTGGCTGCTTCAAAATCACCTTCGGAAGTAATTCTTTGAACTTCTTTTAACTGCTGACCAAAAATTTCTCTCAGTTTTTCATAATCATTAATAACTGTGAATGTCTTTCCATCGCGTTTTACAACTTCAACAATTTTCTCTTCTTTACCCATTTCTATTGCCCATTTAGAAATAATTTGCCTGTTTCTCATGTGAGCCTGTGCAATATCGTCACCCAATTCCACACGAGCTAATTGAGTCATGTATCCGTTACGAATATTTCTGTCGTATTCGGTTTTTCCAACTTCAAGTGAAGGCATTACGCCAATCTCAATTAATTTTGGATCAAGCAAATAATAAACTGCAACAAGGTCGGCTCTTGTTTCTTCAATTGCCGAAGCATAATTTTTAAGAGTTTCGTTTGGTGTGCCAACACCGGGATTTATTTGACCCGAAGCATGCCCGATAACTTCGTGCAAATCAGTGTGTAAGTCATTTCCGAGGTTACCGTATTTTTTAGCTCTGTCAATTTCTTCTTGTGAGTAACAGAACTCTTCGAGAAATCCTGAACCAGCTGTTCCCATATTATATGATTGAACAATATTTCCAAGATTAACTGATTTTGAACCGTGATCTTTTCTGATCCATGTTGCATTAGGAAGGTTAATACCAATCGGTGGATAAGGGAATGCATCACCCGAAAGAGCAGCAATTGTAATCACTTTAGCGGATATACCTTTTACGTTCGCCTTTTTATGTTCATCCATAATTGTTGAATTATCTTCAAACCACTGAGCTTGATCACTAATTGCAGCAATTCTTTTCGTTGCTTCAAAATCTTTGAAAGAAACTAAAGATTCAAATGCAGATTTATAACTAAGCGGATCGCCATAGTTTTCAACAAAACCATTAACAGCGTCTACTGCAGATTCGGTATCTTTTACCCAAGCGATGTTATAAGCATCCCATAATTTCAAATCTCCTGTCTGATAATATTCAACAAGCAAGCTTAAGATTTCTTTTTGCTTATCATTTTCTGCTACTTCAATAGCTTTTTCTAACCAATAAACAACTTCCTCAATTGCTTCGGAATACATTCCACTGACTTTATAAACTTGTTCTTTTAACTTCCCGTTTTCTTTTACAAGCTTTGAGTTCAACCCGTATGATATCGGAGTCTTGTCATTTGGATCAACCATATCTTTATAAAATTTCTCAGCTTCTTTTTGAGTAACTCCTTCGTAATAGTTCATTGCAGAATTTGTTAATAAATCACTCTCTGAGTCAAGACTTACTCTTAATCTGTCAACGTCAGGATCAAAGATTATTGGTTTTAGTTTTGTTTTTAATTCATCAACTGTTTTAAAATCTTTTAGTGGGAAATTTTCTTGATTTGAGTTTGCAATCAATTCTTCAAAATAGTCATATGAAAAACCTGGATCCATTTTTATTGCAGAGTAATGGTGATGAATTCCACTTGAGAACCATATTCGTTTCAAGTAAATCTTAAAATTATTCCAGTCTTCGGAAGTTCTGTCACCGCTATATGAATCAACAATGTTTTCTAAAGTTCTTTTAACCAACAAATTGTATTTATAATTTTGGTCATAGATGATATCTCTTCCAGCTAAAGCAGATTGAGATAAATAATAAACTAATTCTTTTTGTCTTGGAGTTAATTCATCGAATCCTGGAATTTGATATCGTTGAATACGAATGTCGGCAAATTCATCAACAACCCATTTAAATTCATCTTGTTTTTTAGTTTCTTTTGGGGCACAATTCATAATAAATAATCCTATCATAATTAATAGTAGGTATTTTGAAAATATTTTCATTTTTCACCTTAATTTTTAATTTAGAGAAAAAACAACACAAATTAGACGATATTGTCATAAATTTGTTATAATTGAGCTGTTAAAATAAGAAATCAGGTAAAAGATGAACATTCAAATTTTCGGCACAAAAAAATGCAGCGACACCAGAAAAGCTGAAAGGTTTTTTAAGGAAAGAGGGATTAAATATCACTTTAGAGATTTAACAGAAAAGGGAATTAGCCAAGGCGAATTGAATAATATCAAAAGAAAAGTTGATGTTGAAGATTTGATCGATAAAGAAGGCAAGCAGTTCAAAAAAAGAAATCTTGAATACATGACATATGACACTGAAGAAGAACTTCTCGAAGATGCGCTATTATTCAAGACTCCTATCGTTCGAAATGGTGGTGAAGTTACAGTCGGTAATGAACCGGATACTTGGAAAAGCTGGCTTTAATTTATTATCAAAAAATTATATTCCGTTTCTTTAATTCAACTACCAAATTGTCGTATCCGAGGAATTGAATCCCATCCCAGCCGCAAGCTTTCGCGCCTTCAGCGTATTCTCTTATATCATCAATAAAAATATGTTCGTTTGATGGTAACTGAGTAAATTCTTCTACTGCTCTGTATATTTTTTCTTGTGGCTTTATCGCTCCAACTTCATGGGAAAGAATTAGTTTTTCAAAATTCTTGAGAAATTCGTATTTCTCCCATCCGTATTTTTGATGGATATAATTTGTGTTTGACAGAAGCACTAATTTATAGTTTTCTTTTAGCTTTGGCAGCAGGGATGCAACATCTTCATTTACTTCAAAAATATCAGAATAAATTTTACAGAACTCTTCTTCAGTTATTTTATTTTCTGTCCATTCCATCATAATTTTTAAGAATTCATCGTTTGATAATTTCCAAGTTTCGAACTCGCGGTGTACATGATAATGTTCTTTGTATTTTTCGTAAAACCTTCTGCCAAGGCCTTCATCCAAAGCATTTAATTTTGTTTTGATTATATTATAATCAAACGGAATCAAAACATTCCCGAGATCAAATACGATAACAGATATTTTATTATTCAACATTTCCTCCTAAAATTAGAAAAGTGAAAATAAAAAAAGGCGGGGAATTAAAAACGCTTGTCACATAAATTGTAGATTAAATTATTTGCTGATAAATTACGTATTGCAATACAACATTTAGTTGATAGTTTCATCCTTTTTAATAAACAAAATAGTATTTGCCTGAAACACATAAAAATATTGTTGATTTTACTTTAGTTTACAACAAGTACAAAGTACAAATTTATAATTATGCACTGAAAATGTTGAGAAATATTATGGTTGCAGAGGATGTTGTTCAAAATGTATTTTTAAAGCTCTATGACAGCATGGATACTATTAGAAATAAAGACAGTATAAAATATTGGTTGTTCACAACTACGCGGAATGAAATTTTGACATTATTCAGAAGTAAAAAAGTGAAGGCTGATCAATTTAATGCAAGTGACGTAACAGAAATTGAAATAGCATCAAACGAGTTGCTGCAGGATAAAATTGAAAAAAATGAATTGAAAGAAATCATATTGAATGAACTTGAAAAAGAAAATGATGAGCAAAGGGAAGTATTTTTCCTAAAAGAATACGGGGGAATGAGCTACAAAGAAATTTCTGAATTAATGAATATAAGCGAAGACCTTGTGAAAAGTAGGCTTTACAACACGAGGCAAAGATTAATAAATAGAGTAAAAAAAATAATTAAATAAATAGGTTTTTAAAATGAATACCGAAGAATTGAACAAATTGATAAATGAATATTTTGATAATGAGCTATCAAAAGAAAAAGAGGTGTTGCTGTTCACGCAATTATCTCAAAACAAAGAGGCGAGAGAATATTTTAAGAATATGAATTTTCTTAATTCTGCCGTACGAGAAACATCAGAAAAATTTCCTGATGAACTAGAACAGAAAATTTTATTTGGCATCAAAAATAAAATTGAAAGAAAAAATCCGTTTTTTACTAATAAAAATTTCTTTGCTGTAGCCTCGTATGCTTTATCAGTTGTACTGATAGTTATCTCAATTTATTTCTTTAATCAATCACTGAATTATAAAGAAAGAGTTGAAACAACCATGTCGTATATCAGTAGTCAGAATGAGAAAATTGATTTACTTATGAATACTATTCCGGTTGTAAATGTTATACCTGAATATCAAAACGAAGTTACAATAAATTCCCAGTTATGAGGAAGTTATGAATAAGCTATTTATTGCGGTTGTTATTGTTTTTATAATTGCTGCCGCATGCAGTAAGACAAAACAGAGGGTAAGAATAATAGAGAATAACGATATGAATTATTATTCTCTAAGTGATATCAATGAAAGCCCGGGATCCGAAAAAGAGATCAATCAATTAGATGAAGGCTTGAAAACCATTGCCAGATCAGTTTCAAACAATGAACCTACGAAAGTGGTTTTTAGCCATAGGATTTATATTAGCAAGTTTGGAAAAGTTGACGCAATTAAACAGCTTCCATTAAATCATCAAATCTACAATGAAAACTTCAATGGAAGAATGATCACCGATGGCAAATTGCTTGCTGAAAAATTATCCGAGCTTGCGGTTGGCTGGCAATTTACTCCTGCGAGGCTTGAAGGGGAAAATGTTCCTTTTAGGGGAGATATTGAATTAATAGCGGTTTATAATCCAGGCGGAGAAATTGAAATAGTAATGCCTGAGCTTTTATCCAACAATCTTTACAGCATGCTTGATTTCAATTTTAAGAAAGGAGAATTTAAACAATCAGTTGATCAAATGCCGATTCCTGTTGGAGGAATAAAAGCTATTGCTGAAAAAATAGTATATCCCGAAAGAGGAAAAAGGTTAGGAATTGAAGGAAAAGTTTTTGTACAAGCTTTAGTTGATGAAAACGGAACAGTGGTAAATACAAAAATTATAAAAGGAATATCGGAGGACTTTGACAAAGAAGCAATGAAAGCAGTAATGCAAACAAAATTCATTCCCGGAAAATGTAACGGAGTTGCTGTAAAAACACGCGTAGTAGTACCTATAGCATTCAAATTACAATAACCATTTTAAAAGGGGGATAAAATGGCATTACCAAAAAATCCGCAAGTGGATTTAAAGGCTAAGTACCAATGTACATTT
This sequence comes from Melioribacteraceae bacterium, assembly GCA_028282005.1. Classification (GTDB taxonomy): domain Bacteria; phylum Bacteroidota; class Ignavibacteria; order Ignavibacteriales; family Melioribacteraceae; genus JANQIV01. Next base: position 50,864 of record JANQIV010000089.1, read on the forward strand.
GAGTTGGGACTAATATTCGCACTTTCATTTATGATCTTGGCATTTAAGTTTTTTCCTGAGGTCGGAAAGGCAGCACCAATTGAGCAAGAGCTTCCTGAAATAATAAAAACAACCGACATTCCGCTTACAAAAAAAGAAACACTTCCGCCTCCACCTGAAAAACCAAAGCTGATCGATTTCGAACCGATGGTTGATGAAGATTTACCTGATGTTATTATCGATGAAACGGATCTTGATCCGGATGCTAATGTTCCAAAAGTATCTCAGAGGCCTCCTGTGGAAAAGGACGAAGATGAAGTTCCGTTCGAATACTTCAGTGTTGTTGAAAAGTTACCCAAACCTGTTACAAATATTCAAAGCAGAATTGCTTATCCGGAAATTGCCAGGAAAGTAGGGATCCAAGGGACAGTTGTTGTAAAGGCTTTTATTAATGAAAATGGAGATGTTACTAAAGTAGAGTTACTAAAGGGAATTGGTGGGGGATGTGATGAAGAAGCTCTCAGGGTAGTAAAAGAAACAAAATTTGAACCGGGTGAACAAAGAGGTAAAAAAGTAAGAGTTCAAGTTTCAGTAAATATAAAATTCATGTTGAACTAAAGAGATTCCCGGAAAACCGGGAGTCTCTTTTTAACTTTATTGTAAGCTTAATTTTATTCCGCCGGTTATCCACCTTCCGGGAAGTGGAACGCGGGCAATGTCTTCATAATAATTGTTAAACAGATTTGATGCTTTAACAAATACAAAAAAGCTTTCAATTTGTTTGGACATTTGAAAATCAGCTATAAATGAATCTGTAAAATTAACTCTGTCTTCGTATCTAAAATTCCATGTCTGGTCGATATCGAAAATAAATTTATTTTGAACACCAATAATAAATTGGTGACGTAAATGATCAAGCACATATCTCGATTCAAATATATCTGTTTCTTTGTCTGAGTCTAAATAAGTGTAACTAAGATTTATTCTTTTTATTGGTGATTTTTTTATTACGCTTTCAGGTAAAAAAGAAAATTCAATTTCAAATCCATTTGTGTTTACTTCGGCAATGTTACGTACTGACCAAGGTTGATCGCCTTCAATCCTTACCCAGTCGATAATATCTTTCCCTTCTTTTCTGAATAAACTGATTGTTGAGTTTATAAATTTATTGTTAACCCTAAATCCCAACTCATAGTTGATTGTTTCTTCGTGTTTCAAATCCGGATTACCCACAGTGACCGGATCGTTATAGAATAACTCTGTAAAACTAGGGACACGGAATGCTTTTCCGAATGAAGCGAAAAGTCTGGTATTTTCGTTTAAGTTGATTCCGGCATCGACTCCCGGCCAAAGTTTCCAGCCAATTGATGAAAAATTATAAAGTGAGCCGCCAAATGACACATCAATTTCATTTGCAATTTTGAAAAGATGTTCACCGAACAGTCCTTTTTTATCTCTGTTGTGTTCGCCTAAGTTGTTACTTGTTATTTCATCTTTTATGTACTCAACACCGAAAGAAGATTTTCCAAGAGATGATTTAATTATCGAATGTAGTTCAGCGCCGTAAACATTTGTTTCGTGTTCATTGTGATAAAAAGAAACATTGCTTCTGTCCAAAACAAAGTCGTCATTATTTTTTCTCCAATAAACCTTTGGAGAAATTATAACATTACCTGTTTCGTAATCGCCGCTTAAATTCAAAAAATAAGTTTGTGTTTTTTCACCTTGATTTGGAAAACGTGTTGTATAAAAACTGTTTGCACCGAAATCTTTATCACTGTAGCCAAAGAATAATTTTGTCGCACCAATTTTTGAAGGTAGCAAAGTGTTGAATGAAAAATTAATGATTTCAAAATCTGTGTTGAATCTGTATCCATCTGATTTTTGTCTTGAAATAGAAATGTTATTTTTCAATTGCCCGGCAGGAAAAGATGAATTTAACTCTGTGTTATAATAACCGTTTTGCCCACCTTCGACCAACAAATTTAAATTTGGTTTTGATTCTTTTTTAGTAATAAAATTTATCGCTCCGCTAAATGCATTTGGTCCGAACACCCTCGACCCTTGCCCCTTTAATATCTCGACCCTTTCAATATTATCAAGAGACAAAGGCAAATTCAAGTTATGGTGTGAAGTTTGGGGATCAATTATTTTTACGCCGTCGATCAATATTAATGTTTGTTCAAAAGTGCCGCCTCTTATTCCAACGTCAGCTTGAACTCCGATTACCCCACGCTGTTTTAGATCAACTGCACCTGCAAATTGCAGCAGATCCTGTACACTATTTGCAGGTGAATTAGTAATTTCTTTTTTTGTAATTAATAGTACATTTCTCGATAAATCAGAAATTGATATAGGTGTTCGTCCAGCTGTAACTATTACGTCGTCTGTCTGATGCTCAACAGTTTGGGCCGATAAAGAATTATTATTGATAATAATTGTCATAAAAAGCAAAGCGATCTTCAAGATCGTAAAATACCTCATGGAATCTCCGTAGTTTGATTAAGTTTTAAAAATGATAGTTTTTGATTTGAGTTTTGAAAAGTTTAAATACGTACCCGGCATAGCTGAAAGAGGTTTTCAGTTTGCGTACGCAGATTGATCAAAGAACAGTTTGAATAGAATGTCATCGCTTCTCCACGGTTAGCATGGGATAGCGATGACAAAATTTTGTTTGTCATTTCGAACCGAACGGAGAGAGTGTGAGAAATCCCAATTTAAGTTAAAGCAAAAGATTATCACGTCACTTTGCTCCTCAGAATGACAATACTAATTCAAAAAACTATAAACTAATAATATCGTTATAAATTATAAAAGCCATTAAAAGAAGTAGAACTATAAAACCAGCATTTTGAATGGCTAATTTAATTTTTAACGGAAGCTCTTTTCCGACTAAGCCTTCAAGAGCAATAATTACAAAATGGCCGCCGTCTAAAACCGGGAATGGCAAAATATTAATTATTGCCAAACTTAAGCTGAGCATTGCTAAGAAGTATAAAAAAGGAACTAAGCCAGTATCAGCGGACTGTGCAGCAAACTTAGCTATTTTAACAGGACCACCAAAAGCTTGTTTAAATTCTATATCACCTTTGATTACATTACCTAACATAGATAGAGTTAAATAAGTATATGAACCTATCTGAGAAAAACCCATTGATAAAGACTCAAAAAATCCGAATTGTTTATAATCAATTTCGCCAGAGTAAAAATCATTAATTCCTATGCCGATTTTTCCTTCCATACCCGGAACAACTGTTATATTTAAAGTTTCTTCACTTCTTAAAACTTCTACATTAATCTCTGTTTGAGGGTTTGAAGAAATAACTGAAATAACATCACCACTGTTTTTTACAGATTGTCCGTTCAATGACAAGAATACATCAGAAGGAAGAAAGCCGGCTACTTCTGCCGGGGAGTTTTCCATTACCTCGGAAATAGTAGGTTTAGTTTCACCAGGGAAAAGAAATGGCCCTTTTTCAGCGGCTTTTGAAATCAATTCGGAAGGAACCGAAAAAGTTACTTCTGCACCATTTCTTAGCACAGTAACCACTTTATCTTTTGTAATATTTTCAACAAAAACTTTATTTAATAATTCATCCCAATTAGATATTTGGTAATCATTCACCGAAATTAATTCATCATATGATTGAAAACCAGCTTGTCCGGCTTGAGTTGTATCGGCAACCTGACCAATGGTTGTAGTTTTAAATACTTGTTTGCCCTGGAAAAAATTAATTCCCCAAAATACAGCAAGGGTTAAGGTCAGGTTCATCATTACGCCGGCGGTAATAACAAAAAGTTTTTGATATGTTGGTTTCGCTCTAAATTCATATGGTTGTGGTTCTTGACCGGCAAAATCAGTATCAAAGCTTTCGTCAACCATTCCGGCAATTTTTACATAGCCTCCCAAAGGGATTAAACAAATTCTATAATCTGTATGACCTTGTGTATCAAAATCTTTAGGCAAGTCACCCAAAGTAAATCCATTTATTCTATTCCATCCGAATAATCTTTTCCCGAAACCTATAGCAAATACATCTGTTCTCATTTTTGATAGTTTAGCAGCGGCAAAATGACCAAACTCATGAATGAAAACCAGTATGGCTATAGTTATTATAAAATAAATTACATAATCCATCTAAATCACACTCCTTAATTATAAACTTTATTTACATATTCTCTTGTTTGAAAATCACAATCGAAAATAGTTTCCAAATCTGGTTCGGAATTGTTTTTAATGTTGTTTAATGCATGTTCTATTATTTTTGGTATTTCTTTAAATTCTATTTTTCCGTGAAGAAATTTATCAACAGCTATTTCATTTGCTGCATTTAGAATGCACGGTGAAGTACCGCCATGTTCCATTACTTCGTACGCTAAACCGAGACATCTAAATTTGGTTTTATCAGGCTCATAAAAAGTAAGCTTTCCAATTGACGGAAAATCGTTATCAACAAAATTGCTTTCATATCTATCAGGGTAACTTAATGCATACTGAATGGGCAGTTTCATGTCCGGAATACTTAACTGAGCTTTAATTGATCTATCGTTAAACTCAACCATTGAATGAATAATTGACTGAGGATGAACAATTACGTCAATTTTATCTTTGGGTAAATCAAAGAGCCAATGTGCTTCAATTACTTCAAGCCCCTTATTCATCATTGTTGCGGAATCAATTGTTACTTTGTTGCCCATCTTCCAGTTAGGATGATTCAGCGCTTCGTCCACAGTAATGTTATCCAAACTTTCTCTTTCGAAGAAAGGGCCGCCTGACGCAGTCAAAATCAATTTCTTGATATTCTTAACATCTTCGCCAACTAAGCATTGATAAATTGCACTATGCTCGGAATCAACAGGAATAATTTCTGTACCATACTTTATACACAATTTTTTTATCAGCTCACCGGCAACAACAAGAGTTTCTTTATTAGCTAAAGCAATTCTCTTCTTTCTTTTTATACCTTCAATGGTTGGTGCCAATCCGGCGAAACCAACAAGTGAAGATACTAGAATATCGTAATCATTATTTTTTGTTAATTCCACAAGACCTTCTTCACCGGATAAGACGTCACATCGCCCATTAATTTTCGCTCTTAACAGATCAGCTTTTTTTTCGTTTTTAACAACAACAGTCTTGGGGTTAAACTCATCAATTTGTTTTTCCAGCAAATCGATGTTACTATTCACAGTTAACGAGTCTACTTCAAAAAGGTCCCTGAAGGTGCTAATTACCCTTAGAGTATTAACTCCAATTGATCCGGATGAACCTAAAATGCAAACTCGTTTTTTCATTTTCTTTTCGTTTCGATAAAAATTAACCTACTAAAATAGGGAAAATAGAGGTTAAATTAAATATTAATAAAAATAGCTGATTTTAGCCCATAAATCTGTGGGATAAAGCCATTAGAAAATTCAAAATAACAAGAATATTTATAGAGGTAGTTTGCTTAAATAACTTGTTTAATAATTCTGAGAAATCCGGATCAGTATTTTCATCTAATAAAATTCTAAGGCTTTTAGCGGTTGGAATTAGTTTAACAAAAAGAATTATCAAAATGAAAAGCATTAGGAATTGCTTGCTCACCAACCAGTGGTTAGAGGTAAATTCAAAAAAATTATATCCGGGATTAATGAGTGTGATTATTACACCCGAAAGAAGAATACCAGTTGCTCCAATCATTCCAAAAAGGTTAACAACTTTCATGTAAATTTTAATATTATTTATTTTTTTATTTAATTCATTCTCTTTATTGATAAGTGATTTGAGAACGGGATGAGCGATAAATCCTGCGATCCATATCCCTGCGAAAATTATGTGAAGAGTAACTATTGTTTGGTAATAAGTCATTAATGCTCCATGCTATTTTTTTGTATTAACAAGTTCTTTGAACAAAGGTTCAATATTCCACAAATCTTTTTCATCAATACTGAAAGAGACTGAATCCGCAAAGTTATTTAAAATTACCAAAGCATTAATGCTAGCATCTTTTTCTTCCAACTCAGCTATTTTTTGTGCGATATTTTTATTTACAACCATAATGTCAGAGTAAATATTTTTAAGGTCTTTTAACTCCCAGTCAGCATCTAAACCTTTAATATTTCTTAAGTATTGTGCAATCAAGTACATAGAAAAAATTCTGAATTCGGTTTCTTCCAAAGAAGAAAACGGCAAATGAAATTTAACTAGGGGTTTTAGTTTCCCCATTATTGGGCACCCACTTGTAGGCATAATCAGACCAATGATACTGCTGACACCTTCCTGCACGGTTGAATGCTTAGAATAAGTCCTTTGCAAAGTCTCAACACTTATATGAACATTCTCATAAGAATTCATTGAGCTAAAGAAATCAATTATGTCCATTAAGTTTATTGCAACAGGACAGTGTTTGTGTTCGTTTAAATCAAGTGGGCAGTTCGGGCATTTAAAGTAATCCAATCCGGTCCAGTCCGAGAGCTTATCTTTTTGATCGGTAATTATTTTCAGATTTTCTCTTTCAATGCTTACAACAAATACTTTTTCGACGGATTCGTCAAAACAAAATCTATACCTAATTTGGATTACTTTATCATTTTGCATAATCAACCAATCTAGTTAATGTGCTGGACTTTCTCAAGTGCCGAATTGTATTCTTCAATCATATTTTTAACTATATCACTGGCCGAAATAATTTCATTTATAAGACCAATTCCTTGGCCGGCTTCCATCATTCCTTCACTTGTGTTGCCTTCAAAAATTCCTTTCATTTCTCTTTTCGAACCAAGTAACTCTTTTAATTCTTCGTTTGACGCACCGGAATTTTCTTTAACCAAAACTTTATCAGAGAAATCATTTTTGATCATCCTGGCTAAAGCCAATTTTTTAAATACTAATGTAGTATCATTTTCATTTGAATCAACTATTTTTTTCTTGTATACATCATGAGCAGAGGATTCAATTGATGCCGCAAATCTGCTCCCTATTTGTACCCCTTCTGCTCCAAGTCCCATTACAGCTAACATTCCTCTTCCGTCCGCAATTCCACCGGCTGCAATTACTGGGATGTCTAATGAGTCAACAACTCTGGGAATTAATGCTAAAGTTGTTGTTTCATCCGGACCATTATGTCCACCTGCTTCAACTCCTTCTGCTACTACTGCATCACAGCCAACTGATTGAGATTTCAAAGCTTGTTTTACTGAAGAAACCACATGTACAACTTTGATTCCATTATCTTTAAATTTGTCTATAAATTTCCCCGGATGCCCCGCGGAAGAGAAAACTATTTTCACTTTTTCATTAATTACAGTTTCCACTAATTCAATAACATCACTCCTTAAAAGAGGCAGATTAACACCAAATGCTTTTTCAGTTGCATCTTTGCATTTACTAATGTGCTCTTTTAATAATTTAGGTTTCATTGAGCCTGCACCAATTAATCCTAATCCTCCACTGTTTGAAACTGCCGAAGCAAGTTTCCAGCCGGATGTCCATACCATTCCCGCTTGTATTATTGGGTATCTAATATTTAATAATTTTGTAATTTGATTTGAGTAATTCATAATTCAGTATTTTATTTAGTTAAGTTTGATAATAGAAAAGAGATTAATTAACTTTACCGTTTAATTTAAAGAAAAAAAAGGATTTATGAGAGCAATTATTCCTGTTGCAGGGTTAGGCACTAGATTAAAACCACATACCTACTCAATTCCCAAAGTTTTACTAAACGTTGGCGGTAAACCCATTATAGGGCACATCATAGATAAGTTAATAGAGGAAAAAATTTTTAAAGCTACTTTTGTTGTTGGGCACTTAGGAGAAATGATTATTGATTATGTTAAAAATGAATACCCAATGTTACAGTCAGATTTTGTTGAGCAAAAAGAAAGACTTGGTTTAGGACATGCAATAAAAGTAACCGCGGATACTTTTGATGAAGACGAAATTTTTATAATTCTTGGTGACACAGTTTTTGATGTCGATCTTAAAGAAGTTTTCAAAGATAAAAAATCTTCGCTCGGCGTAAAATATGTTGATGATCCCAGAAGGTTTGGTGTTGCTGTTTTAGAAGATGATAAAGTTGTTAAGCTTGTTGAAAAACCGAAAGAATTAATATCTAACCTAGCTTTAGTAGGACTCTATTATATTGCAAATCCTGATTTACTTCTAAAGTGCCTTGATGAACTTTTCGAAAAAGAAATTAAAACTCGAGGTGAATACCAACTAACGGACGCACTTCAATTGATGGTTGAAAAAGGCGAAGAAATAAAAACATTTCCCGTTGAAGGATGGTATGATTGTGGGAAACCTGAAACAGTTCTTTCCACAAACAAATTTTTGCTCTTCCAAAAAGGCACATCAAAACATTTAAACAATGTTGTAATAAATGAGCCTGTTTTCATTGCTGAAAGTGCTACGGTTGAAAATTCAGTAATCGGCCCTTTTGCAACTATTGCAGAGAATTGTGAAGTAAGAGAGTGTATAATTAAAAATTCAATTGTAAATCAAAACTCAGTTGTTGAAAAATCATTACTGGAAGATTCAATAATTGGGAGCAATGCTTTAATAAAAGGAAATCATAAAAAATTAAATGCCGGTGATTCATCGGAAATAATTTTTCATTAATATAGAGAAGAGGTGTAAATGTCATATTTATTCACATCAGAATCAGTTTCGGAAGGGCACCCAGATAAAGTTTGTGATGCAGTATCCGACGGAGTTTTAGATGCGATATTCACTGAAGATCCTAATGCGAGAGTAGCCTGTGAAACTTTTGTTACAACCGGACTGGTCCTTGTTGGGGGTGAAATTACAACTTCTGCATATGTTGATATTCAAGAGATCGTAAGAAAAACTGTGGAAAATATTGGGTATACAAAAGCTGATTATAAATTTGATTCCGAATCTTGTTCAGTATTAAATGCTATACATTCGCAATCACCTGATATCGCAATGGGTGTTGATAAAGGTGGTGCAGGTGATCAAGGCATTATGTTTGGCTACGCTTGTAATCAGACCCCAGAATTGATGCCAATGCCTATTATGTATGCGCATAAGCTTGTAAAAAAATTAGCGGATGTCAGAAAAAAACAACCAAAGCTAATGCCTTACTTAAGGCCTGATTCCAAATCACAAGTAACTATTGAATATAGTGATGATCACAAACCGTTGAGAGTTGATTCAGTTGTTATTTCAACTCAACACGATGGAAATGTAAAACAAAGTAAAATCAAAAAAGATGTAATTGAAAATATCATTAAAAAAATCATTCCCTCAAAATACTTAGATAAGAAAACCAAGTATTATGTTAACCCTACCGGCAGATTTGAAATTGGTGGTCCGCATGGTGATAGTGGATTAACTGGAAGAAAAATTATTGTTGATACATATGGTGGCTGGGCCCCTCATGGTGGTGGTGCTTTCTCTGGCAAAGACCCCTCAAAGGTTGATAGGAGTGCTACTTACGCTGCTCGTCACATTGCAAAGAACGTTGTTGGTGCTAAGCTTGCTAAAGAATGTATTGTTCAGCTTGCATATGCTATTGGTGTTGTTGAACCTGTTTCTGTATTTATCGATACAAAAGGAACAGGAACAATTTCTGATAAAGAAATTTCAGAAATGATTGTTAAAGAAGTTGATCTAACTCCAAAAGGAATTATTGATAGGTTACAGTTGCGCAGACCGATTTACCAAAAGACAGCTGCATATGGTCACTTCGGAAGAAAGGAAAAAGATTTTACTTGGGAAGCTTTAGATTTAGTACCAACGTTTAAGAAATATTTATAAAAATAATAAAGGAGAATAATTCTAAATGGATTATAAAAAAGGAAAATATAAAGTAAGGGATCTTAAGTTAGCTGCTGAAGGTAGGAAGAAGATTGAATGGGCAGAATCAAGAATGCCTGTAATGATGAGCTTAAGAGAGAAGTATTCTAAAACAAAACCTTTGAAAGGTTACAGGATTGCTGGTTGTTTGCACGTTACAAAAGAAACAGCAGTTTTAATTGAAACTTTAAAAGCAGCGGGCGCTAAGGTAAGTTGGAGTGGTTGTAACCCATTATCAACTCAAGATGATGTTGCAGCTGCATTAGCGAAAAATGGTTTAGAGATTTATGCGTGGCATGGTCAAAATGTTAAAGATTTCTATTGGTCTATTGATAGAACTTTGGATATGAAACCAAACTTAACTTTGGATGACGGTGCTGATTTGATCTTTACTGTTCACAATAAATATCCAAAATTAGCAGAAAACATTATTGGTGGTACTGAAGAAACAACTACAGGTGTACACAGACTTAGAGCTATGGCTGATGATGGTAAATTATTATATCCTGTTGTTGCTGTAAACGATGCAGAAACAAAATGGGATTTTGATAACGTATACGGAACTGGTCAATCTTCAATTGATGGTATTTTAAGAGCTACTTCGGTATTGTTGGCTGGCAAAAACTTTGTTGTAGCCGGTTACGGCCACTGTGGCAAAGGCTGTGCTATGAGAGCTGCCGGTCTTGGTGCAAATGTAATTGTTACAGAAGTTAAACCAACTGCTGCATTAAAAGCTACGCTTGAAGGACACACAGTGTTACCTATGGATCAAGCTGCAAAAATTGGCGACGTATTTATTACCGCAACCGGTGTGAAAGATATCATCACTAAAAAGCATTTTGAAAAAATGAGAGATGGTGCAATTGTTTGTAACACCGGACACTATGATTGCGAAATTAATCTCGATGATCTTGAAAAACTAAAGAAATCAAAAAGAGAAGTTAGACCAAACAATGAAGAATATACATTAAGTGATGGAAGAAAAATTTATGTATTAGCTCAAGGCAGATTAGTAAACTTAGCTGCTGCCGAAGGTCATCCGTCAGAAGTAATGGATATGTCATTTGCTAATCAGTTTATGTCTCAATTAAGATTAGCTGAATATGATAAACAAGGAATTCTGCTTGAACCAGAAGTTATTGATATTCCTGAAGATCAAGATCAAGATATTGCCGGAATTAAATTGAAAACTATGGGTTACAAAATTGATAAGCTTACAAAAGAACAAGAAAAATATATGACTGACTATAGCGCCGGAACTTAATAGTAGATGAAATAGAGTAATTAAAAGCCCGGTTTAACGCCGGGTTTTTTTATGCTTCTTTGAACGAAATAGTAAATGTGGAGCCTTCCCCGAGATTACTATCAACTTCTATTTCGCCATTGTTCAATTCAACAAAACTTTTTACAAGCGCAAGCCCAACACCTGCACCATCGTAAGGGCGAGTGTAACCGGAAAACTCTTGCGTAAATGGCTGGAATAAATGTTCAACAAAATCATTTGACATACCTCTTCCGGTGTCTTTTATACTTACTTTTATTCTGCCGTTTTTTTTCCGGAATAAAATTCTAATCTCGCCTTCTGAAGTGTATTTGAAAGCATTGTCTATAACATTATCAAATATTTGTGTAACAGAGTATTCATCACCAACAATCTTTAATTCATCTCCCACATCTGAAATAAATTTATACTCTATTCCTTTTTCATCGGCGAATGAGCTAAAGTTTCTGAAAACACCGTCAACAATTTTGTATAAATCGATTACTTTAAAATTGGATTCATAACTTGTTGTATAGACTTGAGCCATGTTTAAAATCAAGTCAACAGTTCTATATAAACGCTTACTGTTATTTTCGATTGATTGAAATATTTGTCTAAACTCAGGGCTAAATTCACCTTCGAGCTCATTTTTGATTAATTCTGAATAACCTTGAATGGCAACTAATGGAGATCGTATTTCGTGTGAGATTCTAGATAAAAATTCTTCTTTAAGCCTCTTTGCTTTTTCAGCTTGAACAAGAGCAAATTTCAAATCATCCTCAGCTTCTTTTAGTTTTGTGATATCCCTTCCGTAAACTTGTCCAAACTGATATTTAGGAACACCTTTTACCAAAAATTCAAATGCTTTATTGTTTACTTCCAAATAAAAACGCTGCATCTCATCGCTATTTACTAAAAGCCCAAGATTAAAAGAAGCTAAATTTTTAATTACTTTCTCAATATACTCACCCATCAATATTGATCCGCCAAAAACTTCTTGAGCTGCTTTGTTAGCAACAATTATTTTTCCTGTTACATCAAATCTTAAAATCGGGTCAGGTGAAAGTTCATAAAACAGAGCCATTAACTCTGCTTGTTGTAATCTTAAGTTTTCTTTCTCTTCTAAAAACCGTTGTCTTAGTGGGATGATTACATATCTATAATAAACGAAAGAAACAAATAATGTTACAATTAAGAATATAAGAGAGAATATAATAGGATTACTCAAACTTAAAAAAGCTTCAGGTGATACTGACTGTAATGATTCCATGTTGCTTTTTTTAGTAATGCTACTCGTATCTTGTAATATTAATAGAAAACTAAGCATTATATCCACCGAAATATGAGAAAAAAATAATTCTATTTATAAATAGAACATATACTGCTTAGAAATTAAAATGTGACCTAAAACTAACTCATCGAATTAAAGAATAAAGTTAAAAATATAATCGATAAAAAAGAAGTAAGTATTAAGGAGTTTAGATATTTATTTTTATCAAATTTTTTGGATTGTCAGCTTTAAAAATTGAAAAATACAATCCAATAAGAAGCTGAAATATTGTAGTTAAATAAAAATAGGCAATTGCGTTACTTAAGCCAAAGAATAGATTGGTTAATTTTAGGATACTAGTGAGAGCATAAAACATTAGTATTACAAGGAAAATATCTACTGCTTTTTCTTCAACATTTGTTTTAACAAAAATCACAAAAAACTGGAAAAAGATTAATATATATATTATGATCATTCCACCATTATAAAGATTAATTGGAAAATTCATAAAAAGTGAGCTTATTACTAGAATCAGCACAATTATGATCAATTTACGTTTTTTGATTATTGTCTCTTTAGTTTGAATAGAAATCAACAACAGATAGCTAGTAAAAAAAAAGAATGGAACATTAATATTATAATTAAATACAGATTTACTAAATAGTGATATAGGATCTGCCATTGCTAATATCAGAAAAAAATAAAAAAACTTATTACCATATTGCCTAAGAGCGGGGAAAATCCAAAGAAACATTAGAATTACATAAACAGCATTAACTATTTCAGTAAATTTCATTTTTTATCAGTATATATATATCAGTTACCTAAATATATATTTTTTTAACAAAAAAGAAGAATTGGAATTGAATAATTCCAATTCTTTATTGATTTCTTAATTATTAAAAAGGATCACCGCACCAAGGTGGACAAAGTGATGCCATTTCTAAAACAGCAACTTGTTCACCAATATTATCATCCCCACTTCTAATTGTCATTACATTTTCTCTGTTTTCAAAGTATACAGTTTTGCTACCTGTTGATTCAATCAATTCAATGACTCTCTCTTTACTGAATACATTTAATATCTCATCATCATCAATGATTCCAACATCATTTATGTCAATTAATCCATGAATAGAAGCAATTTGATATTTATGATTTGACAATATTTTTCTATAATCGTCAGTAATAACGACTTCTCCATTTTTAATTGTGAACATCATGTAGTTTTCACATTTGTCTAATATTGATATTAGTTCTACTGCATCATATTCAATTGTTTCAAAAGCAGGTCCGTATAATTTTTCTCCTTCTTCTTCAGTATATATTTTACCAATTAATCCATACTTCCCTGCAGAAAAAATGATTACAAATGACAGTGTGAACAATAGAATAGCTTTTGCTAAAGTTGGTTTTAACATTTTTGCCTCCTGGCTAATTTAATTTAAGGTTATTTATTAATCTGGGTCGATCATATTAAATTAATGTAAAAAGATTACCGGATCAAGGTTTTTTACGTTGAAAAGTTGAATTTAATATTAGATATAACTTATATTATAAATTTGCCTTTAATTTTATAACTACACTTATTGCAAGCATTTACAATTAAATTATTCTCAAAAACTGAGTGCCAATTTCTTTTAATTAACGCACTTTTACAATTTGGGCAGTAAGTAGTTTGACCTTCAGGATGGTATACATTTCCGACATAGCAATAGTTCAAACCTTCACTAATTGCAATATTTCTTGCAGTTAAGAGGGTTTCGGCGGGTGTTCTCGATTTATTGAGCATTTTAAAATCTGGGTGAAAAGCAGTAAAATGAAGTGGAACATCTTCACCTAAATTTGTGACTATCCACTCGCACATTTTTTTTATTTCATCTTCGGAATCGTTTTCATGCGGGATTAAAAGAGTTGTAATTTCAAACCAAATATCAGTTTCGTTTTTTAGCCAAAGGAGTGTATCTAAAACATCATTCAAATGTGAAAAGGTAATTTTATGGTAAAACTGTTCGGAGAATGATTTTAAGTCTACGTTTGCAGCATCAATATTTTTATAAACTTCTTTGCGGGCATTTTTATCAATATAACCAGCCGTTACCATTACTGAATTGATATTTTCTTCCCTCGCTAATTTCGAAATATCAATAACATATTCACCAAAAATTGTTGGATCGTTATAAGTAAAAGCGATTGAGGGGGAGTTGTTTTTTTTTGCCAGTCTAATTACATCCTCCGGCGAGGCATACATTGAGTTTGTATTATCAAGTTTGGCTTTGCTAATAGACCAGTTTTGACAGAACTTACAACCTAAATTACAGCCCGCTGTGCCGAAACTTAAAATATTGCTGCCGGGATAAAAATGGTTCAACGGTTTTTTTTCGATTGGATCTATTGCAAAACCGGTTGGCCTTCCGTAACCAACCGAGTAAAGCTTGTTATCAATATTTTGACGAATGTAACAAAAGCCCGCTTGTCCATCACCAATTGTACAATAGCGTGGACAAAGTGTACAAAGAAGTTTCCCGTTTTCAGCAGGTTCCCACCATTTAGCTAACTTATAGTTATCATTCATGGTTTTGCCTTTCAAATATTTATTCAACTACTGAGAATTGCATCCAATTTTTTCTGCTTGTATCAGTTATCGGTGCTCCGGCAGTGTAAATTAAAACATCATCTTTTTTAACCAATTCATTTTCCAACAAGATTTCATTTGCCTTTCTGATTGCAACATCGGCATTAACAAATTCATCAACAAAAAAAGGAATAACTCCGTAATAAAGATTAAGCCTATTTAGTGTTTCAAACTTATCGGCAATCGCAATTATTTTTTGATCCGGCCTGTACTTGGAAATTATTCGTGCTTTTCTTCCGAAGTGAGTGAAGATAACAATCAGACTTGCTTCAATCTGCTTTGCAACACAGCAGACTGCAGCACCGGCCGCATCAAAGAGATTGTCAACTATATCTTCAGGTATTTTGTATTCAATATTTGAATTATATTCTGCGTGAGCTTCTGTATTCAATAATATTTTGTTCATGGTCTCCACGGCTTCAATTGGGTATTTACCCACAGATGTTTCTGCACTAAGCATAACTACGTCAGTACCATCCCAAACTGCATTTGCAACATCTGAGGCCTCTGCTCTTGTTGGGACAGGGTTATTTACCATCGACTCAAGCATTTGTGTTGCAGTAATTACAAGTTTACCGAGTGATCTTGCTTTTCTAATTAATTTTTTCTGAATTAAAGGAACTTCCTGTGGGTCCATTTCCACTCCGAGATCACCGCGCGCAACCATTACTCCATCTGCTTCATCAACAATTTCATCAAGGTTTTTTACTGCTTCCGGTTTTTCAATTTTAGCAATTATCGGAATCTTCTTGTTATTCTCTTTGAGAATCTTTCTTAGGTCAATAATATCTTTCGGATTTCTCACAAAAGAAAGTGCAATGAAATCAACCCTATGTTTAATTGCGAATTTTATATCAGCTTTGTCTTTCTCTGTTAAAGAAGGTGTCGAAAGTTTCATGCCCGGAAGGTTCATTCCTTTTCTTGGTTTTAGGTAACCGCCTTCAACAATATCGCAAATAAGTGATCTTTCTTTTTTCTCCTTGACTTTTAATTCAAGTAATCCGTCATCGATTAATATTTTATCCCCAACTGATGCATCATTTACAATCAAGTCGTACGAAGTAGAAACTTTTTCTTTTGTACCTTTTATTTTATCAATCGTAATTTCAATTTGATCACCTGATGAAATTAAAATTTTTTCTTCTTCAAGTTCACCAATTCTGATTTTAGGTCCTTGCAAATCAATCAAAATTGCTATTGGCAGTGATTTCTTTTTACACAGTTCATCTATCTTCTTAAAAAGAGTTTCAAAATATTCATAACTGCCATGCGAGAAATTAAGTCTAAATGCATCAGCACCTGCATCAACAAGTTTTTCCAATTGTTCAAGAGAGTCTGTTGCCGGACCAAGCGTTGTCAGTATTTTAGTTTTTGCAATTTGGTCTAAAGTCTGTAATCTCATTTCTTTTTCCTGGAGGTAGAGGTTGTTTTCTTTTTAGCCTCAGGTTTATTTTCAGGTTTCGGTTTAATTCTAGTTCGCAACTCTTTTAGTTTTCTTTCAACCTCACAATAGATTGTGTTCATTTCGAACTTGCCGGTTTTTAGTAATGACCCGGCTTTTAATCCTGTTAGTATTTCCAGTGCTTCATCAACATTTGAAACAGAATATATATGGAACTTCTTTTCTTCAATTGCATTTACCACATCATCTTTTAGCATTAAGTCGCTGACATTCTGTAGCGGAATAATAACACCCTGCTTACCGGTTAATCCGCGAGCATTACAAATATCAAAGAAACCTTCAATCTTTTCATTGACACCACCTATTGGCTGAATATCACCTTTTTGGTTTACCGAGCCAGTGATTGCAAGTGATTGTTTGATAGGCACTTCGGCTATGCATGAAAGTAAAGCACAGATCTCTGTTACCGATGCACTGTCACCGTCAATTTTTCCGTAGCCCTGTTCAAATACTAGACTAGCTGAAAATGAAAGAGGGTTTTTTCTGCCAAACTTTTCACGGAAGTATCCGCCGATAATTAAAACACCTTTGTTATGCGAACTGCCACTTAGTCCGGCTTCTCTTTCTACGTTTATGATATTGCCGTTGCCCAATCCAACTGAAGCTGTTATGCGTGAAGGTTTTCCGAATGAATGATTGTTGTTTCCGTAAACTGCTAGTCCGTTTATCTGACCGATACGTTCGCCGTCGGTATCGATCATTATGTTTCCTTCTGTTATCATCTCGGACATTTTAGATTCGTACATCGAATGCCTTTCACGTGAAGCTTCGTAAGCTTTATTTACGTGAAATGCTTTTACAATTTTTGCTCCATCATCGCCAGCCCAGAAATTTGCTTCACGGGCAAGATCGGCAATGTAAGCGAAACGAGTAGTCAATTTAGCTTTACGTCCGGCATAACGTGCTCCGTACTCTGCAATTTTAGCTAGGGCAGTATTATCAAAATCGAGTAAGTTTTCGTTATCAATTAATTTTTTTATTACTCTTGCGTATTCTATTAAAGCGTTTTCAGTGTTTTTCATTTCATAATCAAAGTCGGCTTTCACTTTGAAAATTTTATTAAAGTCATCTTCCATTTCAGAAAGGATTGAATAAACTCTGCTGTTGCCGATCAGAATTATTTTAGTATCAATTTCAATAGGTTCAGGTTTTAAAACACTTGGTGTGTATTGATAAAAATTAGGATTGTCCTGAATTTCAAGTTTACCGTAAAGCAAAACTCTTTTAAGCGCACGCCATGCTCCTGGCTCGGTAAATGTATCAAGAGCATTTAATACTAAGTAGCCTCCATTTGCACGCAACAGTGAGCCTGCTTTAATTCTTGAAAAGTCTGCAAACCAGCTTCCGGTTGCATCTCTGTATTTTTCTATTGTACCCAAAAGATTTGTGTACGATGGTGAAGTCTCAATGATAACCGGACATTCTTTCAATTCAGAATTATCTAAAACGATATTTACATCATAATCTTGCAAGTAATCAATTATGTATCCTTCTTCAGTCTGCTCTTGCATTGGCTTAATACCTTTGAAGACTTCAAGCTCTTCAATAATACTGACTTTTACTTGCTCGAGATAAGACTTTACTTTTGGAATATCAAAATTTTCTTCAATCTCATTAATCGTTTCGTTTACTAATTCCTGTACGGAATCTTTTTCAAGAGTTACCATTTTTTCTTGAAATTCTTTCCCAAGTTTCAATGCTTTTTTAGCGATTGACTGCAACTCTGTTTGATACTTTGTGTATTTCTTTGTGATAGTCTCAGCTTGTTTTTTTGTTAGCTTATTTGCTTGAACAAATTCTCCGAGTTGAGTTATCATAACCGGTTGGTTTTCAATAATCGGCAAAACTTCCGGACGAGGCATTTCACCCATTTTTACCTGACCAAGTGCAAAACCGTCCTTCTTAAGTTTATCTTCAAAAACAGACATTATCGCTTTTTGTTTTTCACCGAACTCATTTTGCAATTTTTCCTTTTTCATTTTCACAGGTTTTGATTCCAAAACTTGCGGAATATTTTCCTGCAAAAATTTTAACGAACTCGACAATTCGTCTTTAAATTTTCTTGCTTGTCCAACAGGGAACAATAAAAGTATCGGTCTGTCTGGATCTTTAAAATTATTTACATAAGCATAGTCATTCATTGTTGGGCATTCGGGACTAATAGTTTCAAGCATCTTTTTTACTGCAGTGAATTTACCCGTTCCGGATAAACCGGTAATAAAAATATTATAGCCCTGGCTTCGTAAATCAACACCAAGCCTTAAAGCTTTAATTGCCCTTTCCTGACCAACTATTCCTTCAATCGGTTTAATTTGTGTGGTGGACTCTGCAAAAATCTTTGGGTCGCATGTCCATCTTAAT
>JANQIV010000100.1 GCA_028282005.1 Melioribacteraceae bacterium
TAGTAGGGGAGTTATATAAAAAAATTAAAATCGGCCCTTCACATTCGCACGTTAAAAGTCACTCAATTAGGTGGGCAGATTCTAAAAATGAATTTAATAGATTTGAGGTGAGATATTGAAAATACCTTATCGTATTGGTTTGGGTTATGATGTTCACTCTTTTGAAGAAGGAAGAAAATTAATTTTAGGCGGCGTACATATCCCGTTCGACAAAGGACTAAAGGGACATTCTGATGCAGATGCTCTGCTGCATGCAATTTGCGACGCAATGCTTGGTGCCTTGGCATTGGGTGACATCGGTCAGCATTTCCCCGATACTGATCCGCAATACAAAGGAATTGACAGCAAAATTCTTTTGAAAGAAACTTATGAAATTGTCCGAGCAATGAAATATAAAATTGGAAATATTGATTCAACTATTGTAATTGAAAACCCCAAAATGGCTCCACACATAAATCTTATGAGAAGCACGATTGCAGAAATTTTAGAATGTGAAGTAAACCAAATTTCCATCAAAGCCACTACTTCTGAAAAAATGGGTTTTGTTGGAACTGGTGAAGGTGCGAAGGTTCTAGCAACAGCACTACTAATTTGTGAAGAGGAATAATGCTCGAACAAATTATAACTACTCTGCAAAGTGTTGACCCAATCTGGATTTATTTTATACTTTTTTTCTTTGCTTACATCGAAAATGTTTTCCCACCTTCACCCAGTGATGTTGCTATAATAGTTGGTGCCAGCTTATTGGGAAATTCTACTGCTGAATTTATCCCCATAGTTTTGATTACAAGTTTGGGAAGTTCACTTGGTTTTATAACTGTATTTCTGCTAGGTAAAAAACTTGGTGATAAATTAATTCGAAATCCAAAAATAAAATTCATTAATCAGGAAGATGTAAACAAAGTTGAAGCGTGGTTTCAAAAATATGGTTACAGTTTAGTTGTAGCCAACAGATTTTTACCCGGAACGCGGGCGATAATTAGTTTCTTCTGTGGTGCGAATCACTTGTCAACTTACAGATCATTTTTGCTAGCTTCGACAAGTGCTCTTTTATGGAACGCATTGATTATTTATGTTGGTTTTTTGCTCGGCCAAAATCTTGAACTAATTGATTATTATTTAACAACATATTCCAATATAATTTTATTTATTACTGCTGTTGCGATAATAGTTTTCTTAATAAGATACTTCAAAAAGAAAAAATGAGCTGGTTAAAAAACTTATTCTTCCCGGTACTTACTCCTGATGAAAGGAAAAAAAGAAAAAGATTTTTCTGGTATTCTGTTTTAAGCGGAATATTACTTGGTATTTCGTTCCCACCAATCCCATTACCATTATTGGCTTTCGTAGCTTTTATCCCTCTAATATTTGTATTGAATGAAAAAGATGGATTTGGTGAACTAAATAGATATACCTATTTATTCGGTGTTGTATTCAATATTATTACTTTGTATTGGGTTGGGAGCTGGACTGCTGATGCTGATCCCTTTTTGATGATTGGCGGATCAATACTCGTTTTCTTTAATCCGATATTTTATATGATTCCGTCGTCGTTATTTTATTTTTCGAAAAAGGCGTTTGGCAATAAAGCCGCATTATTGCTATTCCCTTTGTTTTGGATAGCTTATGAATACGCTTACACTTTAACCGACTTACGTTTCCCATGGTTAACACTTGGTAACTCACAACCTTATTTTAATACATTTATTCAGATAGCTGACATTATCGGTGTTTATGGAATTTCACTTTTGATTTTATATAGTAACGTTTTGTTGTTTTTTATAATCAAAGAATACAAAGAGAATAAAAAAATAAAATATAATTATGCAATTATAGTTCTTTTGATTTTTATTATTCCTTTAATTTACGGGGCGATTAGAAAGTTAAACTTTAATGAGTCGGATAAAAAAGTAACGATTGGTTCTATTCAGCCTGACTTTAATCCACATAAAAAATGGGATGCGGGAAATTTACAAGAGCAGCAAGAAGTATATTTAGAATTATCTCAAAAGGCAGTTGCTGATGGAGCAGAATTGATTCTATTACCCGAAACAGCATTGCCTGTTTATTTACTCGGCGGAAGTCATCCTGTTGAAGTAACAAACTTCAAAAGATTTGCGGACACAAACAGAACACCAATTATAACCGGAATGCCGGATGCAACTTTTTATTTTGATTCAACCAAAGCACCTTGGGATGCAAAGCCTACCCCTTCTAAAAAAGCTTATTACACTTCATTTAATTCAATACTGCTTTTTAATCCGGACGAATTTGAAATACAGAAATATGCAAAAATTATGCTTGTGCCTTTCGGTGAGCATGTTCCGTATGTTGAGTATATCCCATTACTGGGCGATTTAATAAAATGGAATGTTGGGATATCAAGCTGGAACAGAGGAAGAGAAAAAAACAATTTAGTGGCAAGAAATAATTTTAATGCTGGAGTTGATTCGATTGAAGTTTGCGGCTCAGTTTGTATTGAGTCAATCTATCCTGACTTTACGGCAGAGTTTGTTAAAAATGGTGCCGAGATAATTTTGGTAGTTACAAACGATAGCTGGTACGGAAACACTAGCGGGCCTTATCAGCACAAAGAAATATCGGTTTTCAGAGCAGTAGAAAATAGAAGGTACGTTGTACGTAGTGCAAATGGGGGGATAAGCTGTTTTATTGATCCCCTTGGTCAAACAAAGTCCTCTACAAAAATGTTTGAAAGAAATTATTTGGTTGATGAGGCATCACTCGAAACCAACTTAACTTTTTATACAAAGTATCCGTTGATAATCCCTTTTATTTGTTCTTTTACATCTTTAATCACTATTTTAAGTTTCATCTTTTTTCAGATTAACCGGAAAATTAAAAAACGAAATGAATGAAGTAATTGACTTTAGAAGCGACACACTTACGAAACCGTCGATTGAAATGCGGAAAGCTATGTATGATGCTGAGGTAGGGGACGATGTTTACAAAGAAGATCCAACAGTGAACGAACTTGAAAGATACGTTGCCCAACTGCTTGGCAAAGAAGCAGCCCTTTATATGCCGAGTGGAATGATGGGAAACCAGATTTGTTTAAATGTTCTGACTCAGCCAGGCGATGAAGTGATCTGTGATAGAGATGCACATATTTTTATTTATGAATCCGGAGCACCTGCAATGTTAAGCGGGATTTCACTTTACTTAGTTGACGGAAAAAAAGGTATTTTTACTCCCGATCAAGTTGAACCTTTAATTAGGCCTGAGAGCGCTTATTACATGCCGCGGACAAGAGTGATTGAAGTTGAAAACACTCACAACCGTGCAGGTGGAATTATTAATCCGATTGAAAATATAAAAGCAATAAGAGAGTTAGCTGACAAGCATGGCTTGTTCACTCATCTTGACGGCGCACGTTTATGGAATGCGTCAGCAGAGACTGGAATAAGTGTGGCAGATTATTCAAAATATTTTGATACTGTTTCTGTATGTTTGTCAAAAGGATTGGGTGCCCCGATAGGCTCTGTTATTGTTGGTGATCACGGATTTATTAAAGAAGCTTTCAGAGTACGCAAAGCTTGGGGCGGAGGAATGCGGCAGGTTGGTGTTATTGCCGCTGCCGGGTTATATGCCATAAAAAATAACTTTGCAAAACTAAAAGACGACCACGAGAAAGCAAAAATTTTAGCAAAGCATTTATCTGAAATAGACAACATTGAAATTGATTTAGACTTGGTTCAAACAAACATTTTTATGTTCGGCATAAAAAATATGACTGCCGATGAAGCTTTGAATAAATGTAAAGAACATGGAATTCTATTAAATCCTGGTGGAGTAAATACATTGAGAGTTGTAACCCACATGGATATTTCATTTGAGCAAGTAGAAAAATCAAAAGAGATATTTGAAAAAATATTTTCTTAAAGGAGAAAATCGTATTGGAAATTTCTGAGTTCAAGCATAAAATTATAGAAGAAGTAAAATTTCATGAAGTGGATATGATGAGCATTTGCAACAATGCTGTTTACCTTAATTACTATGAAGACGCGCGTATTAGATATTTGCAAGAAATTAAAAAGAAGTATCAATTCACAGAAGTATTGGAAGGTGACAATTATTTTATTACTGCGTACAACGATTGTAATTATTTGGAACCGGCATTTTTTGATGAAGTATTGAATGTCTATACAAAAATTAATTATATCAAAAACACAAGCTTTGGTTTTAAGCATTTAGTTGAGAATGATAGAACTAAAAGAATTATTGCTGAAGGCACAGGAGTTTATGTTTATATAAAATTAAGCACAAAGCAGAAACAGCAGTTGCCGCAGGAGTTTTACGAAGCTGTTCAAGACTTTGAAAAGGATCTTAAAATAATAAAAGAGTAATAAATGAAAATTGTCTTCGACATCGAAACAGTCGGGTACGATTTTGAATCTCTTCACGAATCCCAACAAGAATTTCTTCTTCGTTATGCGGAGAAAGAAAAAAACGAAGAACTGCGCGAAGAAAAGAAAGATGAAGCTATTCGCTATTTGAATCTTTATCCTTTCACTGCAAAAGTTGTATCCATTGCATTAATGAATACGGAGACAGAAAACACTTTAGTTTTGTTTGAAGGTGAAAACGAGAAGTGGGAAGCTGAAGACGGAAAACTAAAGTATGAAGCGCACACAGAAGAAGAAATTGTAAAACTATTTTGGAAGTTTGTTAAAAAAGCCGACCAGGTAATAACTTTCAACGGACGTTTATTTGACATCCCTTTTTTAATGCTTCGTTCGGCAGTGCTCAGAATAAAACCGTCAGTTAATCTAATTGGTAATCGGTATTATTCAACTACCCATGTTGACTTGCTTGAGCAATTTACTTTTCATGGATTAATCAGAAAATTCAATCTAGATTTTTATTGCCGGGCTTTTGGCATCGAGTCTCCTAAATCAAAAGAGATAACCGGGATGGAAGTAAATGAGCTTCATAAAGCAGGTAGAGTGAAAGATATTGCTATTTACAATGGCAAAGATGTTAAAGCCACTTATGAATTATACAAAATCTGGAATGATCATCTAAATTTTTAAGCTACTTTATCTTATCCGGAATTTTAAACTCTTTGAAGAGATGAATCAAGAAATTTATTGTTAGGGCTATGTATATTATTAGACTCAGCCAAAACAAAGATGGCAAAGTTTCTTTCGTGAAATTGTAATAATAGCTATTTAGTGATATGATGAATACAAAGCCTGCCGTCAGAATTCCGAATAAGTACGTGAAAGAAGAAATTTTTGCATAAGTCTGGTTTCGCCTTTCTTCAGCTAACCAGTATTCTTTGTTCGGTAAGTTAACCATTGAATCCGGCACTTTAATTATAAGCCAATCTATAAAGTAGAAAAACACAGCAAAGAAAAGTGTCAAAATAACTTCGATAAAAATAAAAGATTCTTTAGATGACCAACTGTCTGCTTCGCCTTCGAAATTAAAATGTGATGCAACGGTATCCGGCAAAAGAAAATAGAAAATGGTACTTTTTGCTAGAAGGAACAAAATAAAATAAACGAAAATATTTTTCAGCCTGGTTTTTCTTTTAATTATAGTGTTTACACTATTCATCGAAAATTACCTGCTTAATAATAATTTGGCCGTCATCAATACAAACTAAATCGGTTTCAAGGTTGATGTCAATATATGATACATTCACTTCACGGTTGGGTAACAATGAAAACTGGCGCATACCGCTTGCAACACCCGAATAAAGAATTTCATCTTTGAACATTGTAATATTGTTGTGGACGTGTCCGAAGAAAACTCCTCTAACTTTAGATTTATTTTTTATAAGAATTTCATGAAGCTTTTTCCCATTTTGGATCAGCATTTTTTTATCCATCCATTGAGTATCAATATTAATAGGCGGGAAGTGAACAAAAATAGAAACCGGGAATTTTGAAGTTGTTATTTCATTTTCAACTATTTGTAAATGTTCTTCCGGAATTAATCCCTCGGGATCAATTTCATCCGGGCCTCTGGCATCCAAAGCAATAAACAGATTTTCATTCGTTTCAAATTTATAAAAGAGTTTATCTTTTGATAAATCTAAATCAACCTTTGGTCCCATCTTTAAATATTCATTTATGCAGAAAGCATCATCATGATTTCCGTTCACGTAATAAATCGGGATCCTAAGTTTTTGAAAAGCTTCTTTAGCAAGCTGAAATGATTTGTGAGAAGGATTGTCAACTATATCGCCTGTGTGCAAAATAAAATCCGGCCTAAATTGTAGAGTGTCAATTCTTTCGATTAACTTTTTAGTTCTTGCAAAAGTATTTACTCCGTGATATAAAAATTCTTCTGTTTCGCCAACGTGTGTATCACTAATGTGAAGGAAATATACTTTTTTGTTATCCATATCGATCTCTGAAATTAAAAGTCAAAAGTTAAGAAATACTGTTATGATATGGAATTAAAACTAAATTAAATAAATATCAAGGATAATAGGAGGGCAGAAATATTCATTGAATTAATTTTTTAAAGTGACAATAAATTTTGAGCCTTTACCTTTAATACTTTCTACTCTAATTTTTGCGTCATTTATTTCACAATATTTTTTCACAAGAAATAATCCCAATCCATTACCTTCGTATTTTCTTGTATAACCTTGTTCTTCCTGACTAAAGGCTTGAAAAAGTTGTGATAAATATTCTTCGGAAATTCCAATACCAGTATCTTCAACTTCTACTTCAATTTTCGAGCTGGAAATTTTGACGAGGTTTATTGAAATTTTACCCTTCTGGGTGTATTTAATTGCATTATCAATTAGGTTTGCAAATATTTGATTAATTGAATAAATATCTCCAAAAACAATATGATCCCCACCTTCATGATTTATTTCTAGAGACAAATTTTTACTTTCTGCCAACGGTTTATATTCAATTATTAATTTAAAAAAGACTTCTTCAACAAGGTCAAACTTTTCTTTACTTGCTTCATAAGATTGTGTTTGCAGTTCAGATACATTGATCAATAAATCAATTGTTCTGATTATCCGCATACCCGCGTTCTGAATTCCATTAAAACACGATGATAATTCTTCATTTACCTTTTGTTCTAAATCGCTGATAAGTAAAGAAGAGAAGCTAATCATAGAATTTATTGGAGTTCTAATTTCATGAGAAACTTGTGCGAGAAATTCAGATTTAAGTTTATCTGCTTTCTCAGCTTTATCTTTTGCTTCAATTAATTTTTGTTCTGAAATTTTTTGGTGAGTTATATCTTCAATTGCACCTTCAATAATCAATTTTTTATCTGGCAATGTTGTAAGCTTTGCAAATTCTCTTACATAAATAATCTCTCCGGTTTTTCGTTTATATTTTGCTTCGTACCCGTTTACAGATTTCATGTCAAACAAAATCTCTTTAAATTCATTCCTATCTTTTTCATTTAAGTAAAAGTCCTTGCCAACTTTATAATTTTGAATTTCTTTAAATGAATTATAACCGAATATAGTTAACCAAGCTTGGTTACAAAGTATAACTGTTCCGTCCAATGTTGTTTGGTAAATTCCGAACGCTGAATTTTCGAATAGGTTCCGGAATTTTTCTTCACTTTGTTTAATTGCTGCAGCATATTTTTTATTCTCTGCAATTTGTTCTTCAATTTCTACAGTTCTTTCCTGTACTTCATCTTCAAGCATAGCAGCATATTTCTTTTGGTTTTGATATGAAGTAATAATGTAAATAAAGACACTGCCCAAAATCGAAATAACTGCTAAAAACCAAAACTTTAGATAATAAGGTTTGTCAATACTGAATGAAGTAATATATGTTGAATCACTAACTAATCCATTGGGGTTTTGAACCTGCATTTTGAAATAATAACTACCCCACGATAAATTTGACAATCTCACATTGTTTTCTTTTGTCATAAATCTATCAATCAGAAATTCCTGATCATTGTAGAGTTCAATTAAATATTCGTTATCTTTCTCGTTAAGGAAACTTAATCCCCTAAACTCAACTATTAAACCTGCAGTAGAATAGGGGAAATCATTATTATGTTTATAGCAAGTGTGACTATCATTCAAATCACGAATACATAAAATCTTTCCTTTTGGTGGTGTAGACGAGAGATTATCAAAATCGGGATCGTAAATTGACAAGCCTCCTTCGGTGCCAATCAAAAGCTTATTGTCATTGGTTTTAGCTAATGCTCCCCGGTTTATCTCGGTTCCGGCTAAACCGTCATTTGTTGTATATTTTCTTAACATATGACCATCATATTTATAAATACCGATATCCGTGCCGAACCAGATATCATTTTCATGACCGTTTTCTATGATAAAAATTGGGGTATTGATTTTTGTTTTACCAATACTGAATTCAGCTAATGAGTCACCTTGAACTCTGTAAAGCCCTTTGCCTGAGCCAACCAATATTCCAAATTCCGGAGTTTCATGAATAGCATAAATATTATTAGCAGTTTCAAAACTTGACTTGTAATTTTTTACAACCTTGTTGTCATATATAAAAATCCCTTTATTTGATGTACAGAAGGCCATTTTACCGTTTAAAAGCTTCTTAACTTTTCTGTAAGAATTTTGAGGAATATCTTCAATCAAATTGTAATTATCGTTTCCAATATTGTATTCGTATGCCCCTTCTCTGGTAGCTAGCCAAATAATGTTATCTTCTTTCAAAGCGGAAAAGAATACAAAGTTTTTCTCATTAAAATTTTTCCACTCGATTGAAAAATCTTTTTTTAATTTCCCGAATCCTTTATAATAATCTGTTACCCAAACATTGTTGTTATTATCCTTAATGAAATTCCAAATTCTTGCTACATTATTGTCGGTTTCTCTATCGGTTAGATATCTATAGCTTTTGAGTATTTTACTATCTTTGTTAAAAGTTGCTATAACGCCTTCCTGCCCCAATAAAATATTACCGTTTCCTAAATCTAAAACTGAAGTAATCTCATTAGCATTTAGCCCTTCAGATTTTGAGATAATCTCAAACGGAGTTTGCCTAATTTTTACTATTCCTCTGTTTGTCGTCATCCAAATATTGTTTTCATAGTCAAACTCAATTGAATTTCTTGCCTGAAGTTGCAGATCGGTTTTGAGTATTACTTCTCTGACTTTTGTTGCATCTTTTTTAAGATGGTAGGTTATGTATTCATTCCCGAAATAAATATTGTCGTGCTTATCTGATTTGATATAATAAAATTTATAAGAAGTATAGAATTCCGGGAAAGTAATATTCTCGTTTACCGAAATAAACTGCTCCCCATCAAAATATCCAAGCCAGTCTCTACCCAAAAGCCATAGTAAATTCTTGTTATCCGATGTCAATTCATTTGAAGCATAATTTATAAGTAAACCCGGTAAGCTTTTATTAATCTCATGAAGAAATAAAATTGATTTGCCGTCAAACTTTGCCAAACCTTTATTGGTTGATAAATAAAATTCATTTTTGTATGAGACAATACTTTTTATTTCGATATCTTTTTCGACATCAATTTTTTCCCAATTACTTTTATTGAAATAGTATAAGTGTTTGAACTCAAATAACAGCAGCAGATTGTTTTCAACAACTGCAATATTATTTGCCCACTTCCCATTTAATTGAGAATCGGAGATCAGAGGTAATTTAGACCATTCATTATTTTTTCTAAATGCTATCGGAAACCTGTTTGATTCCGGTAAAATCCAGATACTTTTATTCTTATCTTTTTTTATTCTATTGTATCTGGTAGCAAAAATAGTGGAGTCGTTATTAATTCTATTCCAGTTAAAACCGTCATATGTAAAAACTCCAAACTCTGACGCAAACCAAAGTAATCCGTCCTCAGATTGTAATACATCGAAAGTCCGGTTAGTTGGTAAACCGGTTCTTGTGGTATAATGTTTAGTTAAATATTCTTGGGCAGCTAATTGAGAAAAAATAAGCAGCACAAAAATTAGAATTCTTGTACACATAAATTTTCACTTTCTTGTGCATAAAATCGAATTAAAAATAGTATCAGCACAGTTTATACAAGTACAGAAATCGAATAATAATAATAATTTACTAGTAATAATGCTAGTTAACATTGACTCAATAATTGATAGTTTAATAGCCATGTGAAGTGACTTTAAATAAATGATTTTTGAATTATTTTTTTGGCTCTTGTAAAAAATAATAAATGTTCAATCAGTAAATTTAACTAAGCTTTTACAAGAGATTATAAATGATTATATTTTAAGCTATTTTGAAATAAACTTTGAACTGACATGAAAGAACCCGAAGTAACTCTTGAACTTGCCTTAGAGCATGGCCTAACTGAAGAAGAATTTAATAAGATTTGTGATAAATTGGGAAGAACTCCAAATTTCACTGAACTTGGAATTATTAGTGTAATGTGGAGTGAACATTGCAGTTATAAAAATTCCATCGCGCAATTAAAGACTTTACCGAGAGAAGGTGGAAGATTATTGGTTGGTGCAGGTGAAGAAAATGCAGGGCTTGTCGACATTGGTGACGGGCTTGCTGTAGCATTTAAAATTGAAAGTCATAATCACCCGTCAGCTGTTGAACCTTATCAAGGTGCAGCTACAGGAGTTGGCGGAATTTTAAGAGATATATTTACAATGGGGGCTAGGCCTATTGCGGCACTGAATTCACTAAGGTTTGGAAAACTTGACGACGCTAGGACCAAATATTTGTTTAAAGGAGTTGTAAAGGGAATCGGTGATTACGGTAACTGTTTTGGTGTTCCTACTGTAGCTGGTGAAGTTTATTTTGATGAATCGTATAAAGGCAATCCGCTTGTAAATGCAATGGCTGTGGGAATTGTTAAACATGATAAAACTGTTTCTGCTGTTGCTAAAGGGGAAGGTAACCCTGTAATGATAGTTGGTTCCTCAACGGGCAGAGACGGAATTCACGGAGCTACTTTTGCATCAGAAGAAATTTCGGAAGAAAGCGAAGCTAAAAGACCGTCTGTACAAGTTGGTGATCCGTTTACTGAAAAACTTTTATTGGAAGCAACTCTCGAAATAATTCATGAAGATTTGATTGTTGGTATTCAGGATATGGGTGCCGCAGGTATTTCATGTTCAACTTCTGAGATGAGTGAAAAAGGTAATGTCGGAATGGAAATAGATTTATCCAAAGTTCCATTACGTGAACAGGGAATGACAGCTTACGAGATTATGCTTTCTGAAAGCCAAGAGAGAATGTTGGTTGTGGGCAAAAAAGGTTGCGAAAGACGAATTAAGGAGATTTTTGACAAATGGGATTTGAATTGTGTTGATATAGGAACAGTAAAGAATGACGGTATAATTGATATAAGTTATGAAGGTGAAAAGAAATCATCATTGCCTGCCTGGGATTTAGTATTGGGCGGAGGTGCTCCTGTCTATCAAAGAGAAACAAAGAAACCTGAATATATTGAACAAAAAAGAAGTTTTGATTTTAATACTTTGCCTGAACCGGAATGTGTTGCTGATGCATTTGAAAAAGTTTTTTCTTCATTGAATATTGTTTCAAAGCAATGGGTTTACCAACAATATGATTCTACAATTGGGACGAACACCGTTGTAGGGCCTGGCTGTGATTCTGCTGTTGTCAGAATTAAAGGAACCGCTAAAGCGCTTGCAATGAAAACAGATTGCAACTCGCGCTATGTATATTTGAATCCGAAAGAAGGGACAAAAATTGCGGTTGCAGAATCCGCGAGAAATATTGTTTGCTCAGGCGGACATCCACTTGCCGTAACAAATTGTTTAAATTTTGGAAATCCTTATAAGCCTGAAGTTTACTGGACATTCAAAGAAGCAATTGCCGGGATGGGCGAAGCGTGCAGGTTTTTTAACACTCCGGTAACCGGCGGCAATGTAAGTTTTTACAACGAGAGTCCCGAAGCAGCAGTTTATCCTACCCCAGTTATCGGAATGATTGGATGTGTAGATAATGTTGATTTTGTTACAACATCTTATTTCAAAAAAGAAGGCGATTTAATTTATTTATTGGGAGAAGATTACGAAGAACTTGGCGGCAGTGAATACGCAAAAGCTGTTCACAGAAAAGTTGAAGGAAATTGTCCGCGATTAGATTTACAAGCAGAAAAAGATTTGCATTTATTACTTCTAAAACTAATTGAAAACAATGTTTTAAGTTCTGCCCATGATATTTCTGAGGGCGGAATTATTTGCTCAATCGCAGAATGTTGTATTACAAATAAAGAAAATCCAATTGGGGCTGATGTTCACATTCCTGTCAAAACTCGTGAAGATTTTTCATTTTTCTCTGAATCTCAAAGCAGAGTAATAGTTTCAATTGACCCGGAAAAGAAAGAACGATTTGAAAATCATGCTTCAAAAAGTTTTGTGCCGTTTCAATCATTAGGTAAAGTTGGCGGCAATAAAATGAAATTAAATTCCCAATATGAATTTTCAATTGAAAAGCTAAAAGACGTTTATTATAAAACAATCCCAAACATTATGAATGATTAAAAGCTTTTAAGATGAAAAACAAAGTTTTGGATGTAACAAAAAACTTTTACCAATATTATCTCGTTAAGTTATTTAAACGAATTGATGAGCACCATCTTTTTCAATCAGCAGCTGCGCTTGCCTATACTTTGCTTTTAAGTTTGATCCCTTTATTCATGATATTGTTTTCAATCTTTGGATCAGTCGTTAATGTCGAAGCATTTCAGGATCAAATTTCAGCATTTATTAATGATACCATTCCTTATCCTGACGCAGCAAAATATTTGAAAAATGTCATACTGACTCGGGTTCCGGATGTAATTCAATATAAAACTTTTGCAGCTTACGGCGGATCAATTGCATTGTTCTTTACTGCTACCTGGTTTTTCGGGATGCTGCGGTCAGTGTTAAATAATATTTTTCATGTAAAAGATGAAGTCGGTTTTTTTCTCGGTTTCTTGCGGGATATCGGGATGGTAATTTTGATAATCATATTTATCATTCTCTCTACTTTTGCATTGCCGACTATTAGTGTTTTCATTAAATCAGCTGAACAAGTAGAGTTTCTGAGAAAATATGAAATCAGTTATTTATTGCAGTCATTGGTTTCTTTTGTATCCTTTTTGGTGATTTTCATAATGTTGTTTGTTTTTTATTATTTGATACCGTATGAAAAACTTGGAACCAGGGTTCCCATTGTAGCTGCCTTTTGGGCAACGGTTCTCTGGGCTTTTGCAAAAAACTTGTTTGGAATTTACGCTTCAAATTTTTTGTCAGCCAGCAACATTTATGGTGCATTTATTTTGATAATAGTTGTTGCGTTTTGGATTTTTTATTCGTCAATATTGTTTTTAATAGGTGCTGAAATTGGTCAGCTATACAGAGAAAGGGTTGAGTTAAAACAAAGCAATTCCACGTAAAACACAGAATTGTTCATTTAAGTTTACCTTAAATTCTAAAAATTATTTTATTAACTTCATCAACCAAAAACTAAGGAAATTATGAAAAGATTTATTACAATTTTACTCGTTCTTGTTCTTTCAGCTACACTTTTTAGCTGCAGCAAAAAGGAAGAAAGTAATGAAGCAGAAAACAAATCGGAAGTTAGTAATACTGAAAGTGCTTCGAATGAGAATGGAAGTAATTCGATTGAAAAGGAAAGTTTTGCAAGTAAAGAAAAGAACAGAAAAGATTTCAGTGCACAGGATTGGGAATATGAAAAATGCAAAAAATTAAATGTTAAGAGTAGAAGTATCTATTCTCAATCATACAATTTGAAAAGAGAATTATCTGATAAAAAATATTTAATAGAAAAAATTGAGTTTAATGAAAACGGAAATAGAATAAGCCAAACAACATTCAGAAGATTTGAAGAAGTTCATATTAGCTGGAATCTTGAATATGACGAAAATGGAAATCATGTGTTATCGGAATCCTATGACCGAGACGGCAATTTAAGACTAAAGCGCACAATGGAATATGATGATTCCGGTAATGAAATTAAAAGGATTGATAATAGAACCGGTAGAGGTGATATTCTTGAAACAAAGTACGCTTATGATCAATTGTATAACTTAATCGAAACTACAACAACTGATCAGACAGGGCTGCAAACCTTTAAGACAACTTATAACTATAAAAACGGTCAACTTGAAAGTCAAAAATCTTTCGGTGTAAATGATAAATTAGTAAAAGATGTTAAATATGTGTATGATGAAAGTGGTAATAGAGTGCTTGAATCAATAATTACGGTTAGCGGCCAGAAAGCAGAAACTAGATATACTTTTGACGAAAATGGAATGGAATTGGAGATTAATGCTCCAATCTTCAAACGAGTTTTTGAATACAATGAAAATAGCGAAGTTACTTTAGATATTCTTTACAATAGTGATGGGGGGCGTCAGCACAAAATTGTAAATGAATATTATGAAAATGGACTATTAAAGAAAACTACTCGTTTTGACAGCAAAGACAATCCGACAAAATATGCTTATTACGAATACGAATTTTACGAATAGTACTGATGATTAGATTTATTCCTCTTGGCGGAGCAGAAGAAATTGGCGCAAGTTGTTATTATCTTAACTTATTCGGAACTGGAATATTACTCGATTCCGGAATTCATCCCCAAAAAGTTGGAAAAGATGCAATTCCGGATTTTGATATACTAAAAGATGAACCACTTGATTTTGTTTTAATTTCCCATGCCCACCAGGATCACATAGGATCACTTCCATATTTAATCAAAAGATATCCGCATGTAAAAGTTTATACCACGCCTCAAACAGTACAAATAGCAGACATCACTTTACACAATGCCGTAAGAATATTGAAAAGTAGATTGACTGAAGAAGATGGTATTGAATCCTATAATCATCAAGAGATAGATTTGCTGTTAAGATTTGTTAATGACTTCAGTTACAATGAAACATTTAATTTGCGTGGATTAAAACATAAAATTCATGAAGATATAAAAATCACCTTTTTTGAAGCGGGCCACATTTTAGGTGCGGCATCAATACTGATTGAAATAGATAATAAAAGGATATTTTATACCGGCGATATAAATTTGGGCACACAGTCAATAATGAATGGAGCTGATTTACCAGATGGAAAAATTGATATTTTATTAACTGAAACAACTTACGGCTCTACCGATTCTAAAAAATTAGGAACATGGCACTCAGAAAAGTTGAGATTTGCTAAAGAAGCCAATAAAATACTCGCAAAGGGAGGATCAATACTAATACCGGTTTTTGCACTTGGAAAGACCCAAGAGATTCTTTCAGTAATTGATGATTTGATTGAATCCGGAAAAATGACCGATTCATTTATTTATTCGGGCGGTGTTAGCAAACTCATTTCGAATGTTTATGATGATAACAGATATTTGGTAAAGAGAAATAAAAAGAACTTTGAGTTGAAAAATGTTCCTCAGATCAATTTTATGAATATAACCGACTTAAATTTTTTTAGAAGGAAACCCGGAATAGTTTTAGCTTCAAGCGGAATGATGCTAAAAGATACAAGTTCATATAAATTAGCAAAATATTGGCTTAACCAGGTTAATTTTGCTATTTATGTTGTCGGTTATATGGATGTTGATACTCCGGGATATATAATTGAAAATGCAAAAAAGGATGATAAAATTATCTTTGATGATCCTTTGAAGCCTACCAAAGTTAAATGTGATATAAATAGATTTTATTTCACGGCACATTCAAAAAGAGAAGAATTATTAGGTATAATTAAAAAGCTTAAGCCGCAAAAAGTAGTATTGCTTCACGGAGAAAAAGAAAGTATTGATTGGATGGGGTCACTGGTATTAAGCAAAAAATTATCCGAGAAACTTTACGCCGCTGAAACTAATAAAGAAATTATTTTAGAATAAACGGACATAAATACGAACCCCCCAAACTTAATGGGGGGCCGCCGTAAGAGTTTCTCATCTTACGAATGGCCTAATGGTCCCGAGAGTCCAGCTAAGGATTACCCAAGCCTAGGCCTTAATTTTTTTGATTGTAAACACTCAATTAAATCATTTGTTGTACATTATCAAGTGAAAAGAGATTAAAAATCGGTTAAAATTAGAGTTGGATTGAAAGTTTTTAATTGTCATTCCCACTTTCGTGGGAATGACAATGTTTGATAAAATATAATTCTATTATTGATTTCTAAGAGAAGTTGCAGGGTTTGCTCGGGCAGCTCTAACTGATTGATAAGAAACTGTTAACAGAGCAATGGCTAAGGCAGCAATCCCAGAAATTATAAATGGTGTGAATCCGATTGGTGTCCTGTAATAAAAACCTTCTAACCATAGGCTTACACCGTAATAACTTAATGGCCATGCAATTACATTTGCAATAAGAACCCATTTCAAGAAATCCTTTGCAAGCAAATACACAATAGAAGTTTCGCCTGAACCAAGTACTTTTCTTATTGCTATTTCTGATCTTTTTTGCTCAACAGAATAAGAAACCAAGCCAAGTAAGCCAAGACATCCGATCAAAATTGCAAAGCCAGAAAAATAAGCAAGATTATTTGCAAAATTTCTATCATTATTAAATTGCTGGTCAAACAAAGCGTCAAGAAACTGGATATTCAAATTATTTTGAGGATACACTTCCTCAAATATTCTTGCAATCTCATCCATAGTTTCTTCAATTGAACCACCTGCTAATCTTGCAGTAGTCATAAATGTATTATTTGTATTTAACTGGAAAAACAATGGTTCAACACCCTGGCGGGCATTTGAAAAATGGAAGTCTTTCACAATTCCAACCACTTGTTTAGAAGTCAAGGAACCATCAATTTCAACCATTTCGAGTCTTTTACCTAAAGCATTATCCCATCCAGCCATTCTTGCAGCAGTTTCATTTACTAATACAGCATTTGCAGTATCCGAAGCAAAATCTATAGAAAAACTTCTTCCATTCGCCATTTCAATTTCCATAACGTCAAAGAAATTTTCGTCAATTGCTAACTGCTGGAACATTTGACTTTCTTCTCTGGTAGCTCCTTCCGGAATCACTTCATACCTAATTAAATCACCACCAAAAACTCCGGCAGACCTTCCTGCTTTAATTACTCCCGGTAAAGCTTCAACTCTGTTTCTAAACAAATCGCTTTGATTATTTGGCGGAGCAAAAAGTCTTACTACCTGGTCACGATTGTAACCAAGGTCAAGCGATTTCAAATATTCAATTTGATCATGAATTAACATGACGCCAACAATTAAAGAAATTGAAACAGCAAATTGGCAAAGCACAAGTACTCTTCTCACCAAAGTACCGATGCTGCTTTTTTGGAAATCGCCTTTTAGTACTGTTACAGGTCTGAAGGATGAAAGAATCATTGCCGGATAAAGACCTGCGGCTATTCCGATTAAAATTGCAATACCTATAAAAGTTACAAGCAGCAATGGATTGGCAAGGAAGTCTATTACTAAAGTTTTACCTAAAATATTTTGCAAATAAGGTACACTTACCTGAACTATAATCAACGATAATACCATTGCAATTAATGTTACGAAAACAGACTCACCCAAGAATTGTTGAATTAACATTGACTTGGTTGATCCGA
Source organism: Melioribacteraceae bacterium (assembly GCA_028282005.1). Classification (GTDB taxonomy): domain Bacteria; phylum Bacteroidota; class Ignavibacteria; order Ignavibacteriales; family Melioribacteraceae; genus JANQIV01. The sequence goes on from JANQIV010000100.1 coordinate 17,519, forward strand.
TCACTTTTCTCATTCCAACTTCTCGTGCACGTTTTGATGCCCTGGCACTTGAAAGATTAATGAAATTTATTGCCGCTACAAAAATTATCATAACTCCTATAACTGCGAGAGCATAAACAACTGTTGCATCATTGGACCCTTGATTACCTCCATCATATCTGTGTTCGGAAGAACCTAAATGAACATCCAATAATGGTTGAAGTTTAGTTCTGTAAATCTCAGGCAGTCCATGAGAAAATGACATCTCAGACATTTTATCAGCAACTAAATCCGGATCGGCACCCGGTGTTAAAATTAAATAAGCTGATAGCATTAAATTTTCCCAAGAATCCCACCATTGAGGATTTGTTTCTATTCTGAGCGGGATAATAAATTGGAATTGAATATGAGAATTTGTCGGAGGCTGTTCGATAATGCCAATTACGTAAGGATCAATTTGGTTGTTTCCCGGACCGGTAAACTGCAGAGTTAAATTCTTTCCGATGGGATCTTCATCAGGAAATAACAATTCCGCTGCATCAGTTGTAATTAAAATTCCGTTCGGATCAATCAGTGCTTTTTCCCTGTCGCCGCGGATTATATTAAAATTGAAAATGTTCAGAAATTCTTTCTCCGCGATAAAACCCCTTAAGTTAAAGGCGTTTTCAGCACTTAGTTCTCCCGGTGGAACATTGCCCGGTGCGACAAATGGCTGACCCATTGTAAAAACTCTTGCGGCTTCCACCACCTCAGGAATTGATTCTTTTGATGCCGGGATTAATGGTCCGGCAGTAATTGAATAGAGCATTTCACCCGTTCTGGATGTTTCAGTAGATAAAACTCGATATATATTTTCCGGATTGTTGTGAAAATTATCGAAAGTTAAATCGTCAACTACATAGAAAGCAATAATTATCGATATGGATAAACCCAAGGTTAATCCGAAAATATTGATAAATGAATATGCTTTCTGGCGCTTAATGTTGCGGATTGCAACAAGTATGAAATTCTTTAGCATCACTCCCCCGCTTCGCTAATGAATTGATTTGGTTATTTTAGTTACAAATGAGAGACGCACAGAAAACGATTTTGTTGCATTAAAGGTTCTGAGGTCTTTTATTTTGGTATAAATTGGACTTTGGGAGGTATGAACTAGTAGTAAAGAAGCATAAAAAAGAAATAAATTTGAAATAAAAAGGCTGAAAAATTTTTTCAGCCTTTTGAATAATTTCAATATAGGGTAACTAAAATCATTCACTTCTTAGTAATTCAACAGGGTTTAATCTTGCTGCTCTAATAGTCTGAAAAGATAAAGTTAGAAGAGCAATTATCACAGCCAATGACCCGGCAGTAATAAATGGAAGAAAACCTATAGAAGCTTTGTGTACAAATTCGTCAAGCCATAATCCGGTCACAAAGAAACTAGCCGGCCATGCAATAATATTTGACATTAACACCCATCTTAGAAATCCTTTTGAAAGTAAAGTGACAATCGATTTTTCGTTTGATCCTAAAACTTTTCTGACTGCAATTTCTTTTTTCTTTTGTTCAACAGAGTATGCCACCAGTCCGATTAAACCCAGACAAGCAATAAAAATTGCAACGCCGGAAAAATATGCTATGTTAGTTGCAAATTCTTTGTCACTATCGTATTGGTTATCAAAAACCTCATCAAAAAATTGGGGACTAAAACTTCTGTTTGGATATACTTCAGAATAAGCCGTTTCAATTTTTTCTAAAGTCTCAGGAATTCTTCCACCGGCTAATTTTATCAGAAAATTTGCGGCATATTGAGAATTAAGTTGGTACATAAATGGTTGTATTTGCTGACGGGAATTCTCAAAGTGAAAATCTTTTACTACTCCTATAATTCTTTTAGAAGGCAAAATCCCATTTTCTTCAAGATCTTTAAAATCTAATTTTTTCCCCAAAGGATTATCCCAACCCAATTTTTTTGCAGCTGTTTCGTTGATCAGAATCGAATTAGCAGTATCCCCGGGAAAACCTTCTGTAAATTGTCTTCCGCTTATGATGTTAATTTCTAATGTCTCAAAGAATGTGTTGTCAATAGAGATTGATTTCATAGGAAATATGTCATCAGAAGAAGCACCTTCAGGTATCATATTATACCCATTAAAGGATGAACCTATTAAATCATTGGACCTTCCAACCGATTTAACATCTGCTATGTTCAACAATTTGCTTTTTAACAATTCGTTAGCGTTTGCGTCATAAGCAGCAGTTAAAGTTACTACTTGATCACGGTTATATCCCATATCTATTGTCTTTAAATAATCAATTTGATTAAGAATAATAATTACGGCAGAGGTAAGAGCAATTGTTACTGAAAACTGAAAGAGCACTAAAGTCTTTCTTATTACTTCCCCAATTCTACTATGTGTAAAGCTACCTTTTAATACGGTAACAGGTTTAAATGAAGAAAGTATCAATGCCGGGTATATTCCTGCTAAAATACCGATTACAATTGCTATGCTTATTACACTAAATAAAATTAACTGATTGCCTAAGAAATCAATTTGAAGTGTTTTGCCTAAATAATCATTTAAGCCAGGAGATATTAATTGAACAATAATTAGTGCAGCAGTTGTTGCAATTAAAGTTAAAAAAACCGATTCTCCTAAAAATTGTGTTATTAACATCGTTCTATTCGAACCGATAACTTTTCTCATACCAACTTCACGTGCTCTTTTAGAAGCTCTTGCGCTGGAGAGGTTAATAAAATTTATTGCTGCAACTGATATTATTAAGAATCCAATTATGGCTAATGTATAAACAATTGTTTTGTCATTTCTTCCGTGGTTAGCCCAATCATGTCGCAAATCGGTTGATCCCAAATGTACGTCTAATAATGGCTGAAGCTTGACGATTTCTGTTTGGGGCACATTGTTCGAATGAGCCATGTTAGTTAATTTTTGCTCGACACTTTTGATATCACTTCCTTCAGTTAATTTTACATAACCCTGTAAAGAATAAGCTATCCATTGATTCCACCACACAGGGTTGTTCTCAGCAATAAACGGAATAATAAAATCGTATTGAATATGAGAGTTTAATGGGGGGGGTTCTACAATTCCAATCACAAATAGATTTTGTTGGCCATTACCATTACTCCCTCCTAAATGTTGTAATGTTATTGCTTTGCCGATCGGATTCTCTCCAGGATACAATAATTCTGCTGCTTGTGGTGTTATTAAAATTCCGTTAGGTGTTATTAGCGCATTTTCTCTATCACCCTCTAAAATTTTAAAAGAAAACACTTCGAAAAAATTTGGTTCAGTCAAAAAACCTCTTAGTCTAATGGAATTATCGGCACTCAATTCGTCTACCGGAATTCTTTCGGGAGCAGTAAACATAAAACCGCCAAATCCAACAGTACGAGTTGAAGTTATTACTTCGGGGATATTTTCTTTAGCAGCCGGCAAAAGGGGGCCACTTGTAATGGCATTTGTGGCAGATGTTTTTTTGTTGTGGGTGAGTACACGGTAAATATTTTCCGCTTCTGGATGAATTCTATCGTAAGATAGATCATCAATTACATATACTGCTATAACTAATGTAATTGCAATACCAACTGTTAAGCCTAAAATGTTTATAAATGAGTATGATTTTTGACGTTTAATATTGCGGACTGCGACAAGTAAGAAATTCTTTAGCATTATTTCTCCAAATATGTTAATTATTCAATATTAGGTAAGTCAATTAATAAAGATGATCTAAAAGAGGATATGTTGTATTAAATTTTTGATTTAGAAAAAAAATAGTTTACAACCGTTTTAGTGCAGATATTTATTGGTGCCGATGAGTTTCACGCGAACCTTAAAAAAAAATTCTCTCTTGAAATTAGATTTAAAACTCGACTGAAACTTGAGTTCCAAAAATATTATCGTCCGGTTCAGGATTAGCATCAGTGTCATTAATTCTGTAAGAAATTTTCCACAATGTACGCGGACTTAATTTATAACCGAACGCAAATTCAAAAGCTTTGTGGTCCTCATCCCAATTTTGGTTTCTGTTTGTGAGAGGGTTAAAAATATTGTTGAAATTCAGCATTTCATATTTGCCGGCAACGTAAGCTCCAACAAGAAAGGGGAGATCAATTTTAAGCGAAGCAAATAATGAGTTAACATTCAAGTCGACTTCGTCAGCTAATAAGCGGGAATTATCTTGAGAAATAACCGGTGCCTTCCAGGTGTTGTAAATGTATTCAAAGATAAAATCGTAATACATGTAATTGATTCTGAGGTCACCGCCAAAAGCAGTTTGCTTGTATTTATCGATGTCAAAGTTTTCGTTAACCGGATCTTCTTCAATGAATGCTCCTGTTGAAAAAGACGCACCAAGATTAAGCCACGGTTTCGGTTCAAAAGCAACTCTGCCTATAAATCCCGGCTCATTGTTTAATTCAAGGTCAGTTCCATAATTTGAAAGGGGACCGTTTGTAATGGCTAAGTCGTATTGAAATTGCCGATCGAAAAAAGAACCAAAAGCTTTGACTCCGCTGTAATAAGTTCCGTGGTATGCAATTTCTAAACCGGGATCGGGTTCCCATTTAGCGGGATTAAAAAAACCCCTTTTCCTGGAAACATTCATATAATAAACATGGCTCAACGGGAAGGATATAAAAGGGTTATCCGGATTGTGCTGAAGTTCTTTGAATTTCCCGAAAGGAGTCAAAATTCTTCCGGCCTCCACGTTAATATCTCTGTCGAAAAGATTAACAAAGATTATTGATATCTGATAAATTCTTAACGGACTTAATTTTATGTTTTTGATTGTGTTTGCTTCAATTTTTGACGAGAAATAAATTTTGTCTGCTTCAATTTCTGTATCTAAAAATAATTGAAGCTTACCTGGGAAAATGTTGAAGTTTTCGTTTGGCAGTTCATTTATTAATTCACTGCTGTCATCACCCCCTTTTTTAATTTCAAAAGTATAAATCCCGTTCCATAAAATTTGAGAATAAACATTTGTGAAAGTAATTAACAAAAGGATGAAAATTGTTTTTTTCATTATCTCTCCCTTAAGAGTAAATTACGTCATACACTTGAACTGGTTTGCTTATTCCTTTTACGGAGATCGGTTCTAGTGAATTTGCTTTGACTTTAGTTTTCATCAATCTGTAAGAAGATTCTGACAGTAGAATTTGCCCTGCTTTAGCACTGTTGCAGAGCCTCGCTCCGAGATTGACATTGCTTCCCAGCACTGTGTAGTCAAGCCTTTCTTCGCTTCCCATATTTCCCATGAGTACCATTCCTGTGTTTATGCCGATACCGATACGAATATTATGGCTTATTTGCTCATTTAAATTTTGCATTTCTTTTTGAATTTCGATTGCGCATAAAACCGAGTTATCAACCATGTTTTCACCTTCGAAGACAGCCACCAGTTCATCACCGACATATTTGTCAATTGCTCCACCGTATTTAACGACAAGCTTTGCCTGTTTACTCAAGCACATATTCAGCATGCTGATCACTTCTTCGGGATCAACTTTTTCGGAGAATGCTGTAAATCCGCGTATGTCCGAAAAGAAGACAGTTACATTTTTTCTTTCTCCGCCAAGCTTTACGCCGTCTTTGTCAATTTGCTTAATCATGTTAAGAGTTGATGTGGATACAAACTTTTCCATGTGGAAACGTTCTCGCAACCCTGCCGTCATTTCATTAAATGCTTTAGCTAAAGTGCCGATCTCATCAGTTGTATTGGGGTTGATTGAAAAATTATAATCCCCCGAACCTATTTTGTGTGCACCTTCTACCAATTTTTTTACCGGATCAGTAACACCTTTTGCAACTAAAAAGCTAATAGCGAAAGTTATTAAGACGGCAACTAATCCGATGAATAAAATAAATTGCTGTAAATCCCGGAGCGGCTCAAGAGCAGAATCAAGTGAAATCGCGATTGCATACATTACATCAGAAGATGATTGTCCTTCCGATAAAAAAGAGAAGACTACCAGGTATCGTTCATCTTTGAAGATATGTTCCATAGAATTTGTTCTGAGGTTGGTCGCTTTTGCTTCTTGAATTTTATCATTATAAACAAAAGTAGATTTAGTGAGATCAACTGCACTTTCTTCATCGAGAGTAGTTACCAGTAAACGGTGGTTAAGAAAAAAACTAATCTCGCTTTTTGTATCCTCTTTTAGTTGTTCAACTTCTTTATATTTTATTTTGAAACCGAGAGTGAGAGTTCCAAGAATATCATTGCGAGATAATACAGGTACAGATACAACTCGATAAACATCATTTCCCTCAATATAAATTGATGCATTATCAGGATCGTTACCTTCAAGTGCTGAAGCTATGAAAGGCAGTTGTGAGAAGTTTTCTCCGAATTTATCCGTTTGATCAGTGCGAACAATGAGCTCACCTCTTGAGTTTGTGATAAAGATAATATCGGTGTTTACTAGTTCCAAAAATTCGTTCGCATTAAATAATACTGTTTGGTGAACTTCTTCGTTAATCCCAAATCTTGCTAAATCAAGATTAGCTTTGAATTGCGGTTGTTCCGAAATCAAAATACAGGACTCTAATAAGTGATTAAATTGGATCTCTTCAATTCTGTCGAATATGTTTTTTGTTCTTTCAAAACTAGCCTGAATTTGGTTTCTGGTTTGTACCTCTATCCTATTGCCGATAAACCAAAGTACCCCGGCAAATATTACAACTATTAACCCGCCAACACCAATAAGCAGTTTGTTTCTTAATCCGAAACGAAGACTGTAAGAAAAATTGATTTTCATTTTAATTCAAAATCTATGACTTTTGTTTCACCTGCTGTTATAGTAATTTCAACCGGAGTTGCTTCTGTGCTATGATGCCAAGGATTAACTATATATTTGCCCGGAGGTAAATCTAGAATTTCATAATTACCGTTTTCATCTGCCGTAGTAAAGTGGGGATTCTCAAGTACAACTATAAAAGCACTCATGTGTGAGTGAATATCGCAGAACACGCGTACTACTCCAGGATTATCAAACGTTTGGGGTACGCTTTCGCCCTGAGGCCTTCTTCCAATATTAAACGGTTTCGGATCAGAAAGTGAGAAAACATTGTGATAAATTTTATCTTCATTTTTGATGTCCACTGTTGTCCCTTTCAGAATTGGCAGAACTTTTGGGATGAATTTTGCATCTTTCTGTGTTAGTACCGGTTTTTCAACTCCATAAGAATATTCTTTTTTGGATTCAACTTCTTCAAGATAAATAATTACATTTTCCGCTTCATTTTTAGATGTTGTCGAAGAATTTTGTGATCGATTATGTTTATAACTACTGCGGTGTCTCCTTGAAGATTTTACAACTTCTTTTATTTCTATTTTTCCTTTTATAATTCCGTTGTTCTGCGCTTTTAAGTTTTCGTTTTCAGGAATAAGCAAAACTGATACTAAAAGAATAATCAGAAAAATTTTAGCTTTTGACATAAATCCTCATTGACTTGAAATGTACTTGCAGAATTATCGAACTTTTTCTACTAATATAAAATATAAAACAAAATTAAATGTTTATAGTTCTTAATTCATAATTAATCAAAATAAAAAATGGAGAACTATAAAACCAGGTTTCTATGAGGTATAATTTTTGGGTAAAAAAGGCCAAGTAAAAACTCAGCCTTTAATTTAGAACGTCGAAGAGATGATTACTTAATGAGCAGCATTTTGTTTACCTGATTTCCTAATGGAGTAATTAACTCATAAATATATGTGCCACTTGAAAGCTCTCTACTGTAAAAGGTATAAGAATAACTTCCAGGCTGTTGGTTTTCGTTTACCAGTGTTGATATCTCGTTCCCAAGCATATCATAAATTTTAAGAGTAATGAATAACCCCTTTCTTACTCCTTTCCCTTGCGAATGAGAGTGGCGGTGTGGGGTCGGAATGGTATAGCTGATAACAGTAGCTGGGTTAAAAGGATTTGGATAATTTTGCATCAATTTAAAATCTTTTAAGATATTGTCTCCAGCGTCTTTAATACTTGTTATTGTTTCCAAATCAATTACTCTTAATACACTTGGATGATAACTGCTCCCCGTGCTTGCTGCGTCATTTATATACAACTTACTACCCGAAGGATTTACGGCAATGCCGTTCGGCAAAGAAAAGGTAGCTTCTAAAGCAACGCCGTTGTCAACTCCTCTAGTCCCCGTTCCGGCAAAGACTGAAGCTTCGCCATCTAGAGTTACTTCATATATTTTGTGAATTGAACGGGCGGTAACATATAATTTACCTTTGGCAAAAACTATGTTTACGGCCCTTCCTTCGTTGGCATTACCCGGAATATTTGCTAATAATGAAGCTGTACCATCACTAGTAATTTTCACAATATTTCCGTTGGTAAAATCACTAACGTATAAATTATTATCATCGTCCATTGTCATTCCGTTAGGGCAACTAAACAAAGAACTTGAAGCAAATAGACTTACTGAACCAGTCGGAGACACTTTCATAATATTATTTGTGTTGCAACTAGCTACAAATAAGGTATCGGAATCTTTTGAGGTTATTGCTACCGGACCATTAATCATCGCGAAAGATGATACGCTGCCGGTTGAATCAATTTGGTTTACACTGTTACCGGTATAACTTGACCAGAATAATTCCCCAGCTTGTGTGAATCTGCCGCCTGTTAAACCATTTAACAAATTGTCTTGTGCAAATATTTCAACAGACGATCCCTCAGGTGATATTTTATAGATAGTATTCCCATGGTCGCCTCCGTTCCCCCCTCTGCCGAAATCACCAACATAAATATTTCCTTCTTTATCAACAACAATTCCTCCGCTGGCAGAAAATCCATTGGATAATGTGGAAACAATTTGTGCCTGTAATGAAAAAGTTGTTATAAAACCAATTATTAAAAGTTGCTTTGCTATTTTTATACAATAATTATTGAACGCCATAAATTCCCCCTGTTTAGTTAGTTTAATTATAATCTTTAAAAAGAAATACTTTATCTATTACGGGATCTATTCTTGTAAAAAATGACCTGTTAAATATGCGGGTTTAATAATTTGATGTCGTCAAAGCCAAAGGGATTTGTCATAAAATCAAACGATTTTGACTTTTTTATTTGCCTAAAGCGGCCTTAAAGAATTTTTAAACTCAGTGGGAGTTTGCCCGGTGTGTTTTTTGAAAGCTGTATTAAAAGATGTTTTGTTGTTAAAACCCGAATCTAAAGCAATGCTTAAGATTGTTTGATTAAGGTAGTCTGGGTCAGCTAGTTTTGCACATGCTGTCTTTATGCGATATCCGTTTACAAAATCAAAAAAATTAGTTCTTAAGTGTATATTAAATATTTGAGAAAGATTATGAGAAGATATTTTCAATTCTTTAGCTAGTTTATTTAACGTAAGATCACCATCTAAATATAATGAGGATAACTCCATTGAATTAATCAAAGACTTTGTGTATTTCTCAATTAGTTCATCACTAAGAGCCGATTTTTCATATTTATTCTTGCTGAAAATTGTTAAAGAATCGGTAAATGATCCTGAAGATCTTAGAGCTACATACCCTATAGCGTAAACAAAGAACCCTGCTGAAAAAGTAATAGAATAATCAATAACTATTGAATAAGGTACATTTAAAAAAATTGTTATTGTATAAAAATACCATAGCGCCAAACAGCATCCCAAACCTATAAGTAATTTATTAATTATGCTTAAGCTCCTTTGGGATTTACCATTTGAAATTTTGACAGTCCTGTTAAAAGTTTTTTTAATCAGCAATATTGAGATTGTCAAATAAATAACTAAATGTATTGTTTCTGTACCACCGATTATAAGAGATTGTAGGTCTACGTTAAATTCTCCTGCAAAAGTATAATTTTCTAAAACGTAAATTTTATCCTCACGGCTCATAAAGTATAATGGAAGCATATAAATTAATTTTATTAAGAAAGGAAAAAAATGTAATAATGATTTGTTTGAAAAAACTTCTCTATTATGGATATGAGAACGCACATACAAATATAAAAGTGGACCAAACAACAAGTTAAAGGCGCCGGAAATTCCCCAAAAATGCGGAAACTCAATTAAGTAACGACTCCAATAAAGCGCAGTTTGTATTTGATCAATGGAATAAACAGCGAATAATAAGGAGAGAAGATAAAAGCGTTTACTTCTTTGTGAATGTGTAGCAAGAACTAAGGATAGCAATAAACCTTGAGTGGCAGTTATTAATAAGAGCAAATCTGCAAAAGCCATTGCCGGTTCCATTATTCTCCTGCAAAATAATACATTTGTTTCGCTGGCTTAGTACTGAAACATGTATTCTGAAATTAAAAGAAAATTATTAAAAATTCCTAAAATCTTCTTTACTCTTTATTATTATCTACAACAAAATTTTCTATTATTTTTAATGACGGGAAAGGTTGAGTAAAAACTCAGCTTTTCTTAGTAGCAGAGGTTTGATCCCGACATCTATTGGGACTTTGTTCATTTAATTTGCTCAGCTTACAACCAAAGCTTCCCTAAAACGCTATTTAAAAAATAAAAGCCCCATTCTTTCGAATGAGGCTTTCTTCTTTAGTAGCGGGGGCAGGACTTGAACCTACAACCTTCGGGTTATGAGCCCGACGAGCTACCAATTGCTCCACCCCGCGATGTAATTTTTATATTTTCTAAGAACATTCAATTCAAAATTGGATTCCAAAGTTATTAAGTTTGTACTGTAATGTCAAACTAAATAGAAAGAAATATAAAATTATTGTTAATTTTTTTTCAATTGCTTTAATTTTATTATGTTATCCTTCGTTTTTGAATTTATCTGTGAAACTTAAATCATGTTACAATCTCTTCAAATAAAAGACTACGCCCTTATTGAAAATGTCGAAGTCAATTTCGGACAAGGGTTGAATATCATCACTGGTGAAACTGGTGCGGGTAAGTCTATTCTAATTGGTGCGCTTGGTTTATTATTGGGTGAAAGAGCATCAACAGAAACAATCCGTAAAGGTTCAAAAAAATCATTTGTTGAAGGAATTTTTGATGTTAGTGAAAATCTAAAAATCATCGATCTGCTTAATAAGAATGAAATTGAAGTAAGTGCTGAATTAATTATCCGAAGAGAGATTTCTGTCAAAGGTTCAAATAGATGTTTTGTAAACGACTCACCTGTCACACTTCAAATGATAAAGGAAGTTGGCGATTTGTTGATTGATTTACACGGTCAGCATGAACATCAATCATTGCTAAACGAAGAAACACACATCGAAATGATTGATGAAATAATTAATGTTAAAAATGAACTGAAAGAATTTAGCGAATCGAAAAATAAACTGACTGAAAAGTTAAATGAGTTGAATAATCTGCTTAAAAAAGAAAATTCGATAAAAGAGAAAAGGGAATTATTTCAATTTCAGTTAAATGAAATAAATTCAGTTTCGCCTGAAGAGGGTGAAGAAGAGAAACTCAACAATGAATTAAAAATTTTGGAGAATTCAGAAAAATTGATTGAGCTAACTTCTGAAGCGTTTGTAAATCTTTACGAAAATGAAAACGCAGTTTACGATCAGCTTGTGAATGTGAGCAACAGTTTAATTGATTTGAGTACTATTGATGAATCTTTCAAAGAAAAAGTTGAACAGTGCGAATCAGCTTTGGCAAACATAAATGATATTGCAGAATTTTTGAGGAGTTATAAAGACAGCATTGAAATTAATCCTGAATTACTTGAAGAGATTCGTGAGCGTTTGGGCTCTTTTAATATGCTGAAAAAAAAATACGGCGGTTCAATGGAAGCTGTATTTGAGTATAAAAATAAAATTGAAAATGAAATTAATATTGCTGAAAATTTTGATGAAGAAATAGCTTCATTAAACAACGAAATTGAAAGCTTGAGAATTGAATGCGGAAAAGTAGCAAAATCTCTTTCTGAAAAAAGAAAAAATAATTCTGATCAAATCAGAAACGGTGTTGAGGAAGCACTCAAAAATCTCGGGATAGAAAATTCAATATTTGAAATTAGATTTACCTGCAATCTGGCAAATGAAAATTCTTCAAACTTTATTATTGTTGAAAATGAAAAAATTCTTTTTAATGAAAATGGAATTGATGAAGTCGTATTTTATATATCCACGAATATTGGGGAGGACCCAAAACCACTTTCGAAAGTAGCCTCAGGCGGTGAGATATCCCGCATTATGCTAGCGTTAAAATCTATTCTTGCTAAAAATGATCAATTGCCCCTTTTGGTTTTTGATGAAATTGATACCGGAATTAGCGGACGCATTGGGCAGAAAGTTGGAAAAGCACTCAAGGATTTAGCTGCTTTCCATCAAATAATTGTTATTACTCATTTACCTCAAATAGCCGGCTTGTCTGATCATCATTACTCTGTTAACAAAAAAGTTGAAGACAGCAGAGTTATTAGTTTTATTTCAAAGTTAGATGAAGATGAAAAGATTAACGAGATTGCAAAATTAATGAGCGGCGATAATATAACTGGGGCAAGTATTGAAGGCGCAAAAGAACTTATGGGCCTATAACAATTTAATGTGAACCAAATCAATTTCTTAAAATTTTAATTGCTCTCAAGTGGATATATTTTTAAATTGAGATCACTTGTCAAATTAAAACACATCATCGGAGGGCGCATGAAAAAAACGTTTACTTTTCTGGTTGTACTCTTTTTGTTTGTTTTTGCATCATCAATTCAATCGCAAGATTTGGAAGAAACTCTTAGCAACTTGTCTTCTTCAGCAGGCCAAGCTTATCTTGAACCTGTAAGTAATGCGTTTGGCTCAAACTTAAACTCAGGTTGGTATTCAGGATTACCGCAGCCTGTTAAACAAGGTTTTACATTAAAAGTAAAAGTTGTAGCAATCGGATCATTTTTTAGTGATGATGATCGTACATTTACTGCAGATGGTACTTTTAGATTTACTTCAAGTCAAGCTGATGAAATATTAATTAACTCAACAAGTCTTCAGCCCGGGACAACACAGTATGATGCCGTAAAAGATGAAATGCTTAACAGAGATTGGTCTGTTGGTTTTGCGGGCCCAACAGTCGTGGGAAGTGAAGATGAATTCCTTGAAGTTAGTTTCCCTGGCGCAACTATTCAAGGACAGAGTATAGCTCAGTATGATTTAGTTGTGGATGAAGTAAAAGGCTTTTTGGACGACCTTTCAATTTTACCTCAAGCTGCAGTTCAGGCAAATTTGGGTACTGTTTTAGGCACAAACGTTGCATTAAGATGGTTTCCTGAAATTGATATTCAAGATTTAGGTAAATTTAAAATGTTTGGTTTTGGGTTTGTTCATAATTTCAATACTTGGTTCCCTAATCCGTTGCCAGTTGATATTGGTGTTGGATTTTACAGTCAAACTCTGGATGTAGGTGATGTTTTTGAAAGTACATCAACACAGTTTGGTGCTTACTTTAGCAAAACATTCGGAAAAGCCGCAGTTAAATTTACCCCTTACTTAGCTATAACAACAGAAACTGCAGAAACTAAAATTAAGTATGACTACACGTTTGATACTCCTGCCGGCCGTCAAAACGCTAAAATAAACTTTGAACTAGAAGGTGAAAATAGTGCAGCAGCTACAGTAGGATTTAATTTAAGATTGGCTGTCATCGATCTTATCTTTGACTACAAAGCTGCAAAATCAAGCACAGTAAGTGGTGCAATTGCAATAGGTTTTTAATTCCCGTTAAAATATTTATCTTAGGGGCTCAATTAGGGCCCCTTTTTTATGAATAATTCTGCAATTTACATACACATTCCTTTCTGCGATCACAAATGTATTTACTGCGATTTTTATTCATTAATCAATTATGACAATGTTGCCAACTATTTAACTGCTCTAAAGAAAGAGATTTCCAAACAATCCCAGTTTTATAAAGACTCTCATAAGTTTAATACAATTTTTTTTGGAGGTGGTACTCCTTCGTTTATGGAGCCGGCTTACATTGGTGAAATAATTGACCATCTTCAAAAGGGATTGAAATTTGAAGAGCAATTGGAAATAACTATGGAGTCTAATCCCGGAACAGTTGATTTCAATAAGCTGAAAGACTTTAAAAGCGTTGGTGTAAATAGAATCAGTTTTGGTGTACAATCTTTTGATGAAAATGAATTGAAATTCTTGACTAGAATTCATGATAAACAAACAGCTATTGAAAATATCAATGCAGCCGAAAAAGCAGGGTATGAAAATATTAGTCTCGATTTAATTTTTAATCTCCCAAAGCAAACGAAAAAAAATTGGCGTAAGAATTTAGAGACAGCATTAACTCTTCCGGTTAAGCACATCTCAGCTTACAGCTTAATTTTGGAGCGGGGAACAATCTTAAATAAAATGCTGCTTGATGGTAAAGTGAAAATGCAAGATGAAGATTATGATGCAGACCTTTACGAAATTACAATTGATTACTTGACCAACAAAGGTTTTCAACAATATGAAGTGTCAAATTTTTGTTTGCCTGATTACGAATGCGTTCATAACTTAGCTTATTGGAGATACCGCGATTACTTAGGATTCGGAACATCAGCACATTCATTTATGAATGGTAAACGCTGGTGGAATTATTCTGCTCTTAATTTTTATTTGTCTAATATAAAGAAAAAAGAAAATGCTATAGCGGGTGAAGAGATTGTTCTAAAGACTCAGCAATATGAGGAATTTGTAATGCTGGCTTTAAGAAGTTATGGAATTGATTTAAATGAGCTTGAATCTAAATTTGGCAATGTGTTTATGAAAAGCAATTCTGATTTTATTAATGAATTAATAGAAGATAAAATTCTAATAAAAGAAAATAATTTTCTTAAATTTACTACAAAGGGCGTAACCCTT
>JANQIV010000128.1 GCA_028282005.1 Melioribacteraceae bacterium
CTGATCACGAGAATCCGGGAATAATTTTAGATTGGATTAAAGAGAATAATTTTTCTTCGCAGACAGTTAAGCCATTCAAAGGTGAACAACTTCCATCAAACCAAGATTTTGATTTTATAGTAATTATGGGAGGCCCCCAATCACCAATGCGCACAGACCTTTACCCGTACATCACTGGTGAAATTGAATTCACTAAAAAAGCAATTGATAACAAAAAATATGTTTTAGGCATTTGTCTTGGATCTCAAATTATATGCGAGGCTCTCGGTAATAATACAACAAACAGTGAATCTAAAGAAATCGGTTTTTATCCTGTTGAATTTAGAAATGAAGCATTAGACAATAAGTTATTAAAAGGTTTTCCGAAGGAATTAAATATTCTGCACTGGCACAACGATATGCCTCAATTAAATGAAGAGATGACACTAATCGGTAGCAGCAAAGGTTGTTCAAATCAAGGATTTATTTACAAAGATAAAGTTGTTGGGCTGCAATTTCATCTTGAGATAAGAAGGAAAGATGTTGACGCAATGATTGAATTTGATAAAGAGATTATTGCAATAGGCGGTGAGTTTATAATGACTCCGGAAGAAATTAGAAGCCAAGATTTTAATGAAATTAACAACCACATGAAATTGCTGCTGAATAATTTTATTAACAATTAGAATAATTTCGGGGGAATTATGACAAACAAAAGTGATTTTGATTTTTTAATAGGCAATTGGCGAGTAATTAATAAAAGATTAAAAGAAAGACTTGTTGAAAACAATGATTGGGAAGAGTTTGAAGCTTCACTAAAAGTTTGGAAAATTTTAGACGGCTTTGCAAATGTTGATGAATACAAAACAGAAATAAACGGCAAACCTTTTTATGCTTCAACAACACGAGTTTTTAATCCCACAAAAAATGAGTGGTCAATTTTCTGGCTTGATACAAGTTCGTATGAACTTTTACCACAAGTGAAAGGTACATTTAATGAAAACGGTTATGGCGAATTTTACGGCGAAGAACTTTTCAACGGAAAAATGACAATGCTGAGATTCGAATGGAAGTCAATAAACAATAATTCTGCCCATTGGAATCAAGCATACTTTGATGAAGCTAATAATGAGTGGGAAATAAACTGGACAATGCAATTCATTAGAAAGGAGAATTAAAATGTTCGAACTATCTTCTTTTATAATATTTTTATCTGCCGCTTTTTTTGTGTTAGTTGTTCCCGGTCCGGCAGTAATTTACATAACTACAAGAAGCTTAGACCAGGGCACAAAAGCCGGAATCGTTTCTACAATTGGAATAGCGGTCGGATCAATAATTCATGTAGCTTTTGCAGCATTGGGCTTATCAGCAATTCTAGTAACTTCTTCATATGCATTTACAATAGTTAAGTTCGCTGGGGCTGGGTATTTAATCTACCTGGGAATTACAAAATTATTTTCAAAATCTAAAATTACTTTTGAAAAGGAAAACAATCATAAAAGTAATTCAAAAATGTTTGTCGAAGGAATTTTAGTAAACCTATTAAATCCGAAGACAGCATTATTTTTCTTTTCATTTTTGCCACAATTTACTGACGCAGCTAATGGCTCTATAGCTCTTCAAATATTTGTGCTTGGAATGATATTCGTAATTATGGGTTTAGTTAGTGACAGCCTTTATGCAGTAATCGCCGGAACATTTCAAAAATACATTATCAAAAATCCGAGAGTTTTACAAATTCAAAAATATGTTACGGGAAGTATTTATCTTCTACTAGGTGCATTTACTGCTTTGAGTGAAGGCAGAAGTAAATAGGGAAATTTTAATTAGCTGCTATGATTTTAACCATAGCAGCTTTGCAATTCACCAATATTTATTTGAGCAATAACATTTTATTCGTTTTTATAAAATCAGATGTTCGTAAAGTGTAAAAGTAAACACCGGATGAAAGATTGTTTGCATTAAAATCTATTGAATGATTTCCTGCCGGATATGTTTCACTCGCAAGAGTTTCAACCAATTCCCCCATTGCATTGTAGATATCCAATTTTACATTTTCTTGTGATGGCAATGAAAACGAAATTGATGTTGACGGATTAAACGGATTCGGATAGTTTTGTTCTAGTTGAAATTCACCTGGCAATTCAGAAACATCTTCAACATCAGTTACATTTCCACCCTGTACTCCTGTAATTATTCTAAGTGATCTGGTATTAAAATCCGAGATGTATAGTGTATCGCCTGTCGAAGTAGCAACAATTCCGTTGGGTGCATCAAATGTAGCTTCGCTAATATCACCATCTGTTGATCCGGCAGTACCTGTTCCGGCAAAAATTGATTGCCCGCTACCATCAATCGGAACTTTATAAATTTGGTTTGTTGAATAAGCTGTTGCATAAATTGCATCTCCTGCTAAAGTCATAAATCCCATCCAGCCTGGTAAATCTCCAATTTCTGTAGTTTCTCCTGAAGGTGTCCTTTTGTAGATTTTGCCGTTATTGAAATTACCGGCATAAAAATTTCCTTCCTCATCCATTTCTAATCCTATAGGCCCATTCAGTCCATTATTTTGCCAATATGTACTAATTTCCCCGGAAGGATTAATTTTGCTAATTTGATTTGTCGGATAGTGTGCAACGAAAATGTTACCTTCTTTATCAACATAAAGTGCATGTGGACTTGCAATTGTATAAAGTGCAGTTGAACTTCCGTCCGGGCTTACCTTATCAATTCTTCCACCAGTGGCATTTGGGACTAACAAATTGCCTTCATTATCAAAGGCAATTCCATTCGGATCACTAAAACCGGAAGCAAAAACACTAGTTTCACCAATTGGTGTAATTTTAGTAACAACTTGATCATAAAAATATGCTGCATAAACATTACCTTCTGCATCTACAGCTAGTCCATCATTAAATGCTCCGCCTGTTACAATTGTACCAACTGTTTGAGCTTGTGAAACAAATGAAAATAATAGAAATATGAATAAGTATGGCTTTTTGTACATCTTTCCCCCTGTAATTTAAAGTTAGGCAGCAAAAGTAAATTAAAAGAGATGGCAAGTCGTTAATCTTTATAAAATGTACCCTTGTTGACGTTAAATACAGTGGGCAATTATCCGGTACTTTTAATAATCCCATTAAAATTTTACGATATCATGATTACCTGATTAAATTTTTCCAGGCAAATCTGTTTTTTTCCAGGCATAATGAAAACAAGATATTCTTTCTTTTTGACTCATAATCAAACTTTTCATCTTTGGCTCACAAATTGAAATTGGATTTATAAAAAATCGTCGGGCTATTATGAAATCAAATTATCTACAAAAAATAAATGCATGGGATGAAGCAGCAGCGAAGCATATCCTTTCAAGAACACTTTTTGGTTTTAATAAAGATGATGTTGATTTTGCATTATCAAACACTTTAGATAATTTTGTCGACAAATATTTATTGGCTGATCACGAACTCCCTTCTCCACCAGGTGACTGGGTAAACGAAGCTCCATCCAGAGATAATTTTGATCAAAACGGTGACAGAAACAAAGATCTAGTGAATTGGTGGTTCGATCAAATTCTTGCTCAAAACTACTCTTTCCGTGAAAAGATGGTTCTGTTTTTTCATAATCATTATGTGTCTGAAGTAGTAGTTGTAAAATGGGCGCAATACATGTACATGCAAAATCAGCTATTCAGAGAAAATGCATTCGGGAATCTGATTGAACTTACAAAAAAGGTAAACATTGATCCGGCAATGTTAATTTATCTTGACGGCCGAAACAATAATGAAAATAAACCAAATGAAAATTACGCAAGAGAATTGCTTGAATTATTCACAATTGGAATTGGAAATTACACCGAGACAGATATTCAGGAAGCAGCCCGGGCCTTAACCGGCTGGGTGGTCTTTGGCTTGGGTCCGTTGTTTATTCAAAACAGACACGACGAAGGCGAGAAAACTTTTTTAGGGGAAACCGGTAATTTCAATCACGAAGAAATTGTTGATATAATTTTTAGCAAAGATGAAACCGCAAACTTTCTTTGCCGAAAACTTTACGCCAACTTTATCCATTACGAACCTAACGAAGATTACGTTTCCCAACTTGCAAACGTAATGCGCGAAAATAATTACGAATTCAAACCTGTTCTCTCAACTATGTTGAAGTCAGAGTTTTTTCATTCAGAGGAAATCCGGGGAGCAAAGATTAAATCATCAATTGAATTTTTGGTAGCTCCATTCAGAGAATTTAATCTTTCAGATCCCGATTACACTTATTTGCGACAAGGCTCAACCGTACTTCAGCAAGTACTTTTCAATCCACCGGATGTGAAGGGCTGGGAAGGACAGCGCAAATGGATAAGCACTACAACTTACCCATATAGAAATATTTACACTGACAGCATTGTAACCGGAACTAAATACCCCCAGGGTAATTTATCGCATAAAATTGATGCAATAGAGTTTGCCCGCTCATTTGAAAGTTCTGAAAAAGCAGATAAATTTGTAGAAGAAGTTACAAACCAGATTTTACAGTTTCCGCTCAGCCAATCAAAAAAAGATTTGCTTTTAGAAATTATGCTGGATGGTTCCGATATTTATGATTGGTCAACTTACGATCCGCAAGCTGAAACAAGATTAAAAGGGTTTTTTCAAGCACTGTTAAGATTGCCTGAATACCAATTAGCATAAGCAAAAGGGATAAAAATGAAAAGAAGAGAGTTTTTACGAAATCTAGGAATAATAACCGGGGCTGGTACAATTTCATTAAGTTTAAGCGGTATCCCAATAAAAGCTTTTGCCCGACCCCTCCTTAATATAAATTCTTTCAACGGTAAGGTACTCGTCCTCATACAGTTAAAAGGCGGCAATGATGGTCTCAATACTGTGGTGCCAATTGAAGACTCAATTTATTACAACAACCGCCCCACACTATCTATTGAAAAAGAGACGGCTGTGAAGCTAAACGACATAACAGGATTACATCCGTCTCTCCTCCCCTTTAAAGATTTATATGATAACGGGAAATTGAATATAATTCAAAACGTTGGTTATGATAATCCAAACCGATCGCATTTTAGATCAACAGACATTTGGCTTTCCGGCTCAGATTCAGAGCAATTCATTTATGATGGATGGGTAGGCAGATATTTACATAAAATGTATTCAAGCTTTCCTGATGAAACACCGGATCACCCTATGGCTATTCAGCTTGGTTCTGTACAGTCACTTTTATTTGAGGGCCCCGAAGCTTCGATGGGTGTTGCTTTTCAAGACCCAAATACATTTTTCCAATTAGTTCAGGGAAGTGAAGTTGACAACGATCCGCCACCGGATACTATTGCTGGCGAAGAGTTAAAATTTTTAAAGCAAATTGCAGCACAGTCTATTCAATACGCTGACGTAATAAAAGAAATTGCTGACAAAAATGAAAACAAAGCAGATTATCCTGATACCAATTTGGCAACTCAATTAAAAATTGTTGCCGACTTAATCGGCGGCGGAATGGAAACACCGTGTTACTTAACTACAATCAGCGGATTCGATACGCACGCTACGCAAGCTGATATTCATTCAAACTTACTTCAGGAATTAGCAGATGCTGTTTCAGCTTTTCAAACTGACCTTGAGTTGATGGGCGTAGCAGATAAGGTTGTAACATTAACTATTTCTGAGTTCGGAAGAAGAGTAGCTGAAAACGGCAGTGAAGGAACCGATCACGGTTCAGCAGCACCAATGTTTGCTATCGGTCAAAATTTGCTTGGCGGATTCACAGGCGATAATCCGAATCTATCCGACCTGGACGATAATTTTGATATAAAACATAAGTATGATTTTAGACAAGTTTACGCAACTATGCTTCAAGACCATTTGGGGTTAGATCAAGAAACATCTAGTGAGGTTTTGCTGAAAGAATTTGAAACATTACCAATTATAAATACAAATGTTACCAGTATCAAAGATGAGCTGCCAACTGGTTTTGCGTTAAAACAGAATTACCCGAATCCTTTTAATCCCGCAACAAAAATAGATTACTCAATTGCAAAACCTGGCCATGTTTCAATTATTGTTTACGATTCATTGGGCAGAATAGTAAAAAAATTGATAAACGGATATCACCAAGTTGGTAATTATGCTGTGGTTTTCAATTCAAATACAATTCAGAATAGAATTTCAAGCGGTACTTATTTTTATAGAATTAAGTCCGATAATTTTGTTGAAACGAAAAAGATGCTGTTAGTTAAATAATTATTGAGTTTGGAAATGATAAAAAATATAATTCTAATAATCTCACTCGTTATAGTTTTACAAGATAACGTCTCTGCCCAAAATAGAAACATAAACTACGGTGTGTTTGATATTCCTGTTGATGAATTAACCTGGGAGCCGCTTGATTCACTTGGTGTCGGCTGGGTAAGAGAACAGTTTAGATTAGGAGAAGTTGACATTGATATTGCACTTCCATTTTACAGTAGAATATTTTCCGAAGGCTACGGTTTAATTTTAACTCTGTACCATCGCGATTCGACAAACATTGAAAATATGGAAAGCTTCAGGCAAAGCACGCGAGGAGGATATCCTCCGGCAGATTCAAATAAATACAAAAGCCTCGTTTTCGATTTTGTCGGAACACTTGCACAAGAAGTTATCTATCAAGAAAAAGACCCCAATGAATTATTGATGATTCAGTTTTGCAACGAAGTTGTACCGATTGACATTGTCCCGGACAACAAAACAAGGTTCTGGCATGGCACTTCAGATGAATATCTTGAGACACTTGCATTTACATACGATGCAATAAAATCAGCACCGGCATTTGACATTCCAATTGTCAACGCTGGTATTTCATCCTTAGCTATGGAACAGATGATTGAATTCGAAAGTGATTCCATAAATGCTGAACCAGAATTGAGAGAGTTTTATTATTTCAATGATAGGATTTTAAGAGAAGGAAAATTTGATTGGGCGGATGTCCATTTACGACATGCAAAAGAAAATGTTGCGGAAAAAATTCAATGGGTAAAAGAACGCTGGAATGGAAAACTAGCAGCCACAGAATTTGCAGGACCCGATCCGAGAACTGAAGTCACATTCACCGAAGAAATTCAAGCACAAGAATTAGTTGAAAGAATGCAGATCGCAAGCACAGAAGGAGTGGATATAATATTCTGGTCTCACTTAGTTGAAAACCCGGCAGTTGATGAAATCTATTTTCACGAAGGATTAATTGAGTACGAAACTTGGAGAAGAAAACCGGCTTTTTATGCTTACAAAGATTATCTGAATACTTTAACTAAGGTTGCTGAAGAGGAGACTATCCCCCAGCATTTTGTATTGAATCAAAATTACCCAAATCCTTTTAATCCGAGTACGATTATAAGCTATCAGCTTTCTGCCGACAGTTTTACAAGTTTAACAGTCTATAACATTTTAGGAAAAGAAATTGAAGAGCTTGTTAGCGAACATCAATCTGCAGGAAAATATGAAATCAGATTTACATCTGAAAATTTATCAAGCGGTTTTTATTTCTATACTCTTAAAAGTGGAAATTCTACTCAAACAAAAAAAATGATATTGCTGAAGTAGCTCGTCAAATCTTTTGTGGCGAAAATTTGAATAATTATTATATTAAAATATGATATCATTCGAACTCTGGTTAGCCTATGTGGCAACCGTTTCAATAATTGTAATCACTCCGGGACCAAGTGTTTTACTTGCGGCTTCGCATGGAATGTCACACGGATTAAACAAAACTTACGATACCATTTCCGGAGACTTATCTGCAAACATTATTCAAATGACCTTAGCTGCTTTAGGATTGGGAGCGATTCTTCTCGCTTCTGAGTCTTTATTTTACGGAATGAAATGGGTGGGGGTCGGTTACTTGATTTATATGGGAATTAAACAATGGCTTACTTCTCCGCAAAATATGTTTAAATTAGAAAAAGAGAAAAGTACTTCGACCAAAAAATTATTCATTACGGGATTTTCTGTTTCGGCTTCTAATCCGAAGGCCATTTTGTTTTTTGCAGCTTTGTTTCCAATGTTCATAGACCCTGCATTAGCTAAACTTCCACAGATAATAATTCTCGGAATAACTTTTATAATTCTCGACGGATCGTCACTTATCATTTACGCAAAATTTGCTGAGAAAATTAAATCTTGGCTCGAAAGCAAAGGCAAAGCAAATTATCAGAATAAAATCATCGGCACATTATTATTACTAGCAGCCGGTGCCCTTTCATTAGTTAAACGGAACTAAAACATTTTCAAAAACGTCAATTGTAGTAATTTTTTTATTTCTCTTCACTATTAGAATAAATAGTGTTTTTTTTAGGTTATTTGTTTTATTTTCGAATACTAATGAGGTCACAATTATGAAACTTTCTCTAATAATCACCTTTTTCTCTCTTTCATTATTTGCTCAAACAGAAAAAACAATAGATCAAGCAATAGCCCTCTTCAGGTCGCAAGAATTTGAAAAAGCCGGAGAAATTTTTGAAGAACTAATGGAAGATGAACCGGAAATAGATTCACTTTATTTTTACGCCGGACTGAATTTAATGAGGATGGAAGAATACGGCGATGCCGCCGATGCAATAAGTCGTGCTATTGAACTTCGTCCGAAGGATTCCAACTATTACATAAACCTCGGTAACGCTTACGGTTTAGATGCGCTTAATTCGAGTATCTTCTCAAAATTTTCTTTAGCAAAAAAATCAAAAGAAGCTTATTTAAAGGCAGTTGAAATAGAGCCGGAGAATCTGAACGCCCATTTTGCTCTTGCAAGTTATTATTACCAGGCTCCGGGTATTGCCGGCGGTGATACGGAAAAGGCCATTGAGCATGCTAATTTTATTAAAGAAAGAGACGAAGTCAGAGGCAGATCTTTACTAGCACAAATATTCGCAAATAACGATCAATTAGCAAAAGCGGAAAAAGAGTTTAAAATTCTAGACGAAAAAGTAAAGAACGACTCAAGCCAGTTTTTCATTTATAACTCTTACGGATACTTTCTTCTAAACCAAAACAGAGTTGAAGAAGCGATTGAAAAGTTTCAAAAACAGATTTCATTAGCGCCAAACAACGCAAATGCTTATGACAGTTTGGGTGACGGATATTTAGCAGCAGACAATAAAGAAAAAGCTGCAGAGTCTTTCCGCAAAGCATTAGAAATTGATCCCGATTTTGAACCATCAAAAGAAAAATTAGAAGAAATAGAAAACTAAATTTTATCGATGAATATTCTATGTCACACTGACGGAGTCGAAGTGTGCAAGGAGTAAATATGAAATTACTATCCCGCGCAGAAGAAATTGTGCTTGTTACAATCTGGAAACTACAAGGCAATGCTTACGGCATCACTATTAGAGAAAAAATCTATGAAGATACCGGGCAAAAATGGTCTATCGGTGCAATTTATGCGCCGCTTCACCGTATTCAAAAAAAGGGATTGGTTAAAACATTTGAAGGAAACCCAATACCGGAAAGAGGCGGAAGAAGCAAAGTCTATTATGAAGTTACGGATAAAGGTAAAAAAGCTTTAGCTGAAATTAAATCCGTAAACGAATCTATTTGGAATGAAGCGCCTAA
Organism: Melioribacteraceae bacterium; assembly: GCA_028282005.1. Lineage (GTDB taxonomy): Bacteria > Bacteroidota > Ignavibacteria > Ignavibacteriales > Melioribacteraceae > JANQIV01. The sequence continues at coordinate 9,570 of JANQIV010000128.1, forward strand.
TTTGGGAACGGAGAGATCGTGAATAATAAACCGCCAAAAATAGCTGAGTGGATTCTTACAAAGTTTACCGGAAGTTTTGTAAAGTATTCTGCTCTCGGAGACTTCAACGAAATTTATAATGAGTTATTAATTGAAAAAGGAAAATTGAATGCCGCCTTGTGGTATTGGCTGCAAGCACTTAAATCAATTCCTTCTTTCTTTATAGATAAAACATTTTGGGGGATAATTATGTTTTCAAACTATTTTAAGTTAACAATCAGAAACTTGCTTAAGCATAAACAGACTTCTTTTATAAATATATTTGGTTTATCAGTTGCAATCGGAATAAGCATTGTTTCTTACTTATTTTATGAATTCGGTTACTACAGGGATTCTTTTCACGAAAATGTGGATAATATTTTTGTAGTGGAATCAGTAATTGAAAACAAAGGCGAAGACCGTTTGTGGGGTACATCCCCTTTGCCGATTGGGCCTGCGCTAAAAGATAACTTTGCTCAAATCGAGTCTTATGTAAGAATAAATAGATCCAGAGCAGTTATTCGTTATCAGGATAATGTCTTTAACGAAAGGATTACTTTTACCGACGAGAACTTTTTTGAAATGTTCACCTTCCCTCTTCACTATGGCAATAAAAAAGCATTATCAAACAACAACAATGTAGTATTGAGTTTTGAATCCGCAGAAAAATATTTCGGCAAAGTTAATCCCGTAGGAAAAGAAATTGAAATAACTTTACCGGGTTCATCAAAGGAAACATTTTTTGTAAGCGGCGTAACTGAAAAGCTGCCGAAAAATTCCAGTTTCATTTTTGATTTCGTAATAAATTTTAACAAGCAAAAAGATATTTTAATAAATGATTTTAACGATTGGAAATTGACAACTAACGCCACCTTTATTCAATTAACAAATCCCGCAGATATTTCAACGGTTTCAAATAACTTAGATAATTTCATTGCAATACAAAACTCAGCAAACTACGAAAGGCAGATAAAAGAATTCCGTTTTGAGCATCTTTCAACAATGGCTCAAAACTCCCATAAAGTAAGGGGTAGTTTAGTTTATGTGACAATTTTTCCGGGACAAATGCTTAGCCTATTTTTTACCGGACTATTTTTATTAATTCTCGCCTGCTTCAATTATATGAACATTTCGATTGTATCGGCTACAGGAAGATTAAAAGAGATCGGTGTGAGAAAAGTTCTTGGGGGAAACAGAAAGAACTTGATCGTTCAATTCATTGGCGAAAATTTGATTATTTGTTTTATAGCTTTGTTCTTTGGCGTACTAATGAGCAAATACTTTTTTGCGCCGGGTTTTAATAGCGCTTTCAGCGTTTTTAATTTCGAAGTAAATCCTTTTGAAAACACAAATCTGCTCATCTTTTTAGTATCGCTGCTATTGCTTGTAGGAATTGGTTCTGGGCTTTATCCTTCAATTTTTATCTCTTCTTTTAAGCCCGTGAATATCTTAAAAGGTAAAGCTAGATTTAAATCCAAAAACAGGTTTACTAAAAGTTTGCTGGTTGTTCAATTTATTATTTCAATGGTGTTAATTGTCGATGGAATTGTTTTTGTTAAAAATACTGAATATCAAAAATCACGAGACTGGGGTTATAATAATGAACAAGCTATTGTTATTCCCCTTGAAACCCCTGCACAATTCAACGCTATAAATGACGAATTAAAAACTAACCTAAACATCATCGGCACCGCCGGTAGTATTAGTCACGTCGGAAGATCAAAAAACTTAATCAGCATCGAATCAAATTTAGATAATTACGAAGTAGTGAATTTCACCGTGGGCGATAATTATTTGGAAACATTGGGAATCAAATTATTACAGGGAAGACCATTCCAAAAAGAGATTCAGACGGATATTGAAAATTCTATTATTGTTAACGAAACTTTCGTAAAAATTATTGGATTAAAAGAGCCAATCGGGAAAAGAATACTTTACGATGAAAAACCTTATTACATAATCGGAGTTGTTAAAGATTTTCACTACGCCAATTTTATGAATATGATTGAGCCCGTTGTTTTTTTCAAAACAAATGAAGAGAACTATAATTATTTGGTTGTAAAAGCAGAAGCAAATACAGTGAACAAAACAGAAGAATCAATAAAAGCTACTTGGAAAAAGTTATTTCCCGATAGCCCTTACAAAGGATATTTTCAAGATAGTGTATTTAACGGGTATAAATTTGCTATGGACGGTGTTGCTACAACCTCTGCATTTGCTGCAATTATCTCTCTTTTAATAACCTGCATGGGAATTTTCGGGTTAGTTACATTAAATATCCAAAAAAGAATGAAAGAAATGAGCATCAGAAAAGTTCTCGGTGCTTCTTCAGGAAGCATTATGAGACTCATTAATAAAGAGTTTATATGGATTTTTATTATTTCTGCATTTGTTGCAATTCCTTCAGCATTCTTCGGCGTAAACTTATTATTAAAATCTTTGTGGAAATACTACGAAGAATTAAATTATATTCCCTTTGTAAGTTCAATAATTTTGGTATTAATATCAGCGGGAATTACAATCAGCATTCAAGTTTACAAAGCTGTAGTGAGGAACCCTGTTGAAAATTTGAGATATGAATAAACCATTAGAGATTTTAAAAGAGTATTACAACCATTCGGAATTCAGGGGAAGACAGGAAGAAATAATAAATAGGCTAATTGATGAGCAAAAGCACTCGTTAGTTTTAATGCCCACGGGTGGTGGCAAGTCGGCTTGCTATCAAATTCCCGCAATGATATTTGAAGGCGGCACAATAGTTATTAGTCCACTAATTGCTTTAATGCAGGATCAAGTTGATGCGCTCAAAAAGAAAAATATCCCCGCAGAATTTATAAACTCGACAGTAAAACCTGATCAGCGTGAAGCAAGGCTCAATGATTTTGTTGAAGGTAAAATTAAATTACTTTATGTCACACCGGAAAGATTCCGTAAACCAAAGTTTGTAGAGAAAATAAAAACAGCAAACATCTCTCTACTCGCTGTTGATGAAGCACACTGTATTTCCGAATGGGGCCATGATTTTAGGCCAGACTATTCCCGTATTGCTGAATTTAGAGAGATAATCGGTAATCCGTTAACAATAGCTTTAACCGCAACAGCAACTCTTGATGTTCAAAAAGATATTATTGAAAAACTCGGATTACAGCCGGATGATATCAAAATATTCCACCAAGGAATTCAAAGACCTAATTTACGATTGGAAGCAGTGGATGTAATTGATGAAAAAGAAACGCTGAAAGAGATTATCAAAATAATTGACAAGTACAAAGGCCCTGGCATTGTTTATTTTTCATTAATAAAAACACTTGAGCGTTATTCAGAGTTACTTGAAAAGAAAAATATTAATCACTCAATTTATCACGGAAAACTTCATGCAATAGAGCGAAAAAGAACACAAAGGAATTTTCTGCGTGGAAGAAGTAATATTATTCTTGCTACAAATGCATTCGGAATGGGAATTGACAAACCGGACATTCGTTTTGTAATTCATGCTGAGCTGCCCTCTTCAATTGAATCATATTATCAGGAAATCGGCAGAGCCGGTCGTGATGGTGATCATTCCCTTTGCAAGCTGCTATACAATCAGCAAGATATCCATACCCAAATGGAATTTATAAAGTGGGCAAATCCAGACGCTGATTATTATGCAAGAATTTATAGCATATTAAAGAATGAACTAGATATTGTGAATTCAATGGGCGCTGATTATCTTCGTGAAAAAATGAGTTTTAAAGACAAAAATGATTTCCGTGTTGAAACTGTTTTATCTATGCTTGATAGATACGGCACAACTGAAGGCGACATCGAAAAGAAAAATCTTCAGCTTGTTGATGAGTTACCTGAACAATTAGAAGACGATATGCGATTGGCTGATAAACTAACTTCGGACAATAAAAAGCTGCTTTCTGTTGTAAATTACTTTCGTACGCAAAAATGCAGGCGTATTTTTATTTCAAAATACTTCGGATTCCCAAACGAAAAGCCCTGTGGTAATTGCGATATCTGTGATTTAATGTCAAGGGACGAGTAATTTAAGATCCGGTTGGATTAAAGAGTTTGAAGAAACCTTCCCTATAGCTTGCACCGATCGGAATTTTGTACTTACCTATCAAAACC
>JANQIV010000169.1 GCA_028282005.1 Melioribacteraceae bacterium
ATTACTTTCTTTAAATCAGCAGTACTTTCAATTTTCTTGTTTACTCTTTCTTTAATGATATTTCTCGCTATCACTCTTGATTTTCTTTCTTCGCCAAAATTGTAAATAATATCGGCTAGTTCTTCTTCGGAAAAATCATTCACTATTTCAGAAGCAGGAACACCTTCAGATTTATTCATTCTAAGATCAAGCCTTGCGTCAAAACGGTAAGAGAAACCGGAATCTTTATTATCAAGTTGAAAAGAAGAAACTCCCAAATCTGCGAAGATTCCGGCATAGGAATCAATAAATTCAATTTTTGAAATAACGTCTATGTCTTTGAAACCGGTTCTGTAAAGTTTTACTCTTTGTTCATTCTTGAATAAATTTTTGCAATAGTTATAAGCTTCTTCATCTTTATCAACTCCGATTAAAACTGCATCTCGTTTCAATTTATTTAAGAACCGACTTGAATGACCTCCGAAACCTGCTGTTCCATCGAGATAGTTACCCACCGGATCAGTAATCAAATAGCTGATGCTTTCGTTCAGCAAAACCGGTATGTGATGACCATCTGTCATTTGCGCATTACTTCTTTAGCTATCTCCTCATAAGATTCTAAGTTTTCCTGTAAGTAACTCTCATAGGTTTCAGGATTCCATAATTCAATTTTTTTAACTGCTCCCAGAATAAAGACTTCTTTTTTTATCCCGGAATATTCAATTAGATTTTTGGGAAGTGATAATCTTGATTGCGAATCCAATTTATCTTCGGCAGCTTCCTGCAAGAATACCCTAATGAACATTGCTTCTTTCGGATCGAAAGTGTTTAGGTCGTTTAATTTATTAGCAACTAATTCTTTCCACTGGTCCATCGGATAAACATCTATACACTTGGTAGTTCCCCTGGTCATGATGAACGAATCGTTAGCTTCGGAACTCACGTACTTCCGCAACTTAGCAGGAATACTTACCCTGCCTTTAGCATCCATCGAATATGTGAAACTACCTATAAACATTTTTTTGGTCCTAATTGGGAAGATTCAACATTCTTCCCCACTTTTCCCCAAAATAAACATATAAATTGGGAAAAGTCAAGTTATTTTTTGCATTTTCTTTTTATAACTAATTTTATTTGAAGGATTTAGAGAAAGAATTGATTTTTGGCACAAAAAAATTTTGAATTATATGAAATTATTTATAATTAAATTTGAAGCTAACAAGATGTGGGAAGAAATAGGATATAAATTGGAAAAAGTTATTCTGATTTAGATTTTAATTTATAAGATAAGTAAGAAACTATGAAAATTGATCCCGCAAGTGATCCAAAAAGAATTAACGCTGCAACAATAACTTCATTCAAGTTCATATGTCTGTCCTAAACAATAGATTTATATTACAAGCACAATGTAAGCAATTGTTTAACAAAGACAAGTAGTATTATATTACTAAATTATAATTTTGTGATTCAATTCACATTAAAAATTAATTGAAATTTTTTGTTATGAAATTTTTTTAACAAAATATTAATGCTCACTTGAGATTTATCATCGAAAAATATAGTTAGATTTACAGCATAAATTTTTTGGTGAAAAGAAAGGGTTAAATGAAGGGTAGATCTTAGTAGCCGGAAAGCCGTACATTGTGCGGCTTTTTTATTTGGAGCCATCTAGCGGAGTCGAACCGCTGACCTATCCATTACGAGTGAATTGCTCTACCAACTGAGCTAAGATGGCTTAAAGTTATAACAACTCCCACAAAAAAATTCCGGATCAAGTACCAAAATATTCGGTTCATGTCCGGAATAACATTCTAATGACTATTTAGGTACTATAATTAAAGACTATTTACCTTTTTTCTTATGTCTGTTTTTTCTGAGTCTTTTTTTAC
>JANQIV010000222.1 GCA_028282005.1 Melioribacteraceae bacterium
ATATTTCCCAGGATCAAAACCTTCCTTATCAGGTTGAATTGAGAATGTTGCAAGGCCTTTATCACCTTTCTTATCTACATAAGAATATTTTCCTTCGACTGAGAAATCGCATGATCCAATATGTGTTCTGGTCAAAGTGAAATTAGCACCTCTTTCACCGAATATATTTTCCATTACTTCTTTGCGCTTTTCTTTTTCGAGATGCGCCAAAACAAAGGCTGACGATTCAGTAAATGAAGTCCCAATTCCATCCATCGTTTGTTTAACAATTTCAGGTTTTATCTCTATTACATTTTTATTCGCTTTACCATCTTTAAATTTTACATTTTTTTGATTTGCTATTTTATCGCCGCTTTCAGATGTAATAAGAATTTCAAGTGTAGATTTCAATTTAGAATCTTTAGACTTATCTTTTTTATTTTCAGTGCATGAACCAATTGTAAACATAGCTGTTATTACGATAAATGATAGAATAGTTATTTTTTTCATTTTAAGACCTCCAATCAAGAGGATATTTTTTTAACAATATTTTAAGTTTCCGTCTTTGTCCCAAAGTCCCCAATAGGCTCCGACATCGCCTTCTGCTGCTATTTTCCAGGCTTCATCGAAGCTCGAGAAATAAAAGATGTCAATATTTTCTTCTGCTGCCCAGACGTATGAATTAATAAAATACTTTACTGCATTTTCATATGAAGGGACAGCTGCTCTGTCCGGTGTTCCTTTATTGGGCCAGCCGGTTTCACTAATAATTACTTTTTTGCCGCCAGAGACTCTTACTGTTTTACGGTACATTTCTTTCATATAAAGTAGAGCATGATCAAAAGAGTAACCTTCCCAAAACGGATAGCAGTTTGCCAGAATAACGTCACAGACTTCAGTTATATTCGGATGAGCCGCAAATTGGAAATATGCATCAACATAGCCAACGGGGACGTTTGTTACTTCCCTTTTTACTCTTAGAATCAGGTCGATGATTTGATCTTCTGTTAAATCACCACGGAGCAAAACTTCATTTCCTATTGCAACTATATCAGCGTATCCTTTTTTTGCTAATTCAATTACAGCATTAATTTCTTTTTCATTTTTTTCGGCATCGTCACCTAGCCATGCACCCACTAAAGTTTTTATTCCATATTCATGTGCTATACGCGGAATATTTTCGTTTCCGTCAGTACAAGAAAATGATCTGACCCACTTTGTATATGGTAGCAAAATTTTCATACGGTCAATTATTTGTTGATCACTAATTATCGAACCAGGCTGCTGACCTTCAAGATAAGCACTGAACGAAATGCCATGAATTCCTCCTTTCAGAATTTTCATAAATATCTCATTCAATTCTTCTTTGCTCTTATTTGAAAAATCAACACCTGAAAGCGTTAATGGTTGATTAATTCGAGACATTATTTCCTCTTCATTTTTTAACTTTTTTTGAATTATCAATTACTAGCACAGGGATACTTGATCTATGCAGAACTCGGCGAACTGTATCACCCATTGTAGCATCTTCCAAAGTACTTCTTCCTTTAATACCCATTACAATCAGATCACATTTTTTCTCTTCTGCTACACGTAGAATTGTTTTTACCGGGTTACCTTTTTCTACAAGAATATCTTCTCTATTAATTTCATCCCAACAATATTCTTCTTCAATTATTTTTACAACTTGATCTTTCATGTTTTGGAAATGTTCTTTCTGTATTGTAAATCTGTTCTGAACACCTTTCTCTCTTTCTATGCCTACATCAAAAATCATTAAATCCAATAATTCGTCCTGCACAACATGCAGCAATGTCAACTTTGCATTATATTGTTTCGATATACTTGCAGCATATGCACAAACATCTTGGGTATTTTCAGAAAAGTCTGTGGTATAAAGAATATGTTTAAATTCGATTAATGGCAGTGACATATTGCCTCCTTAAAAACTATTATTTATTCTTAATTACTAACAAATTGTTCAAACGCCTTTTTACATCACATAATCTTCTTGTTAGCATATTTATATTCTTACTCTTGTTCTTAATCTTAATCTAATCTTTAAGCATTCATAAAATGATTAAGAGAAAGAGTAAGATTATGATTAAGATTTATAGAATAAGTTTTAATCAATTATTTACATTATGAGATACCTATCAGGAATACCTTCATATCCCCAGGCCCTTAATTGACGGGACCATCCACCCATGTTTTCAATTGAAACTCTGATAAGTTTCATCTCATTATTTTCCGGAACA
>JANQIV010000255.1 GCA_028282005.1 Melioribacteraceae bacterium
CGTGAAGTTAACATACCACTTCTCATCTTCTGTGGCCGGATTGGTGTTAACATTCATTGTTTTATAACTGAAACCCATTAAGATATCTACATTGGCAAAGTGTTTATCACTCCACAAATCTACCATGTTGTCACTTACCCATTCAGCGGATTCTCCAGTGGTTTCTTTTTCTATCTTCAATGATCTTCCCATTGATACAAACTCATCTTTTGCCCAGCTTAAAGTTGATCCTCCTGGTTCCGAGCCCTTACTCCAGAATGATGGTAAGTCCTGCTCAAAGCTGCCTACGTCATTAATACCAGCTTGAGCAAAAATTATGGGTGCAGCTAATAAAAATATTATAGGCATGCACCACTTAAAAAATTTACATGTTTTAATCATAGCTCCTCCACGGTTTAATTGATTACTAATGTTTTGATTAGTTGTAAATTCACATCACCATTAAATATTTGATTTATTTCTCCCAGTTTTATTCGGCTGGATATAAGATTTTCAAAAACAACTTTTTCAGAAACAATTAAGTCGACTGCTCTTTCGAAAGTAAAGGGATTTAATAAAGAATTTTTAATTACGAGTTCTTTTTGAAAAATAGTTTGAAGATTGATTTCAATATTTTCGTTTTTTGCGGCAAGGCCGAAAATGACAAGCTTTGTTCCTTTTGTAGAAAGTGTTACTGCTAAGTTAACTGAGTCGGTTTTCCCCACGCATTCAATAATTGTGTTGATATCATTATTAGTTGTATCGTTAACAATGCTAATTAAATTTTCATCGAAAGGACTTAATACATAATCCGCTCCAAGTTTTAATCCTTGCTTCTGCTTTTCTTCAACAGGTTCTATCAAGATAATTTTTGATGCACCGCCGAGTTTAACTAGTTGAAGCATAATCAGCCCAATACCGCCGCCGCCGATTATAATTACATTTTCACCATGCTGAATTTCAGCTTGATCAACGCCTCTTAGACAGCATGATAAAGGTTCGGCAAAAGCAGCATGATTTAATTCAAAATCGCCCGGTAATTTATAGGCTTGAGATTGAGGGACTATTGAATATTCTGCAAATCCACCGTCCAAAGTAACGCCAAGCGCTCTTAAATTTTCACAGTAATTAACTCTTCCGCTTTGGCAATACTTGCAATAACCGCAATGTATATTAGGATTTACAGCTATTTTATCACCAACATTAAATTTGCCGGTATTACTTGCTTTGTCGGCAACAATACCTGAATATTCATGCCCAGGAATAACGGGAATTCTTGCAGGAGCTTTTCCCTCAAAAATATGCCGATCGGTGCCGCAGACACCGCAGCAATTTACCTTCACCAATAATTCACCAGCATTTAAATTACGGAGAGGGTAATCTAACAACTCAATTTTTCCGGGTTCTTTTAATACTGCTGCTATCATTTATATTTTCTTTCTTAAGCTGTTCCGGTTGATTTTCTTTCTATCAACTCCACGGGAACAAGTATTTTTTTTGCCGCTATATTATCGTTATTAAGCACATCAACCATTACACGCATTGCTTCGGCACCTAATTCAACTTTAGGAACACGAATAGTAGTTAACGGTGGATCAAGTAAAAGATCTGCTTCAACATCGTCAAAACCAATTACTGATATATCTTGCGGAATTTTATAACCGCTATCCTTAAGAAAATGCATAGCTCCAATAGCCATTGCATCGTTACAAGCGAAAATCGCTGTTATGTCTTTATTATTATCGATTAATCTACGGGCAGCGTCATAACCGTTTTGCCTGGCTGGGTATGGTTCTTCCAGACTAATTAAATTGTCTGTAATAGTTATGCCAGCCTTTTCCAGTGAAAGCTTGTAACCTTGAAATCTATCATGAATACTTGGATGATTTATGTCCCCGCCAATGAAAGCAATATTTTTGTGACCTTTTTCAATTAAATGCTCTGTTGCTAAACTTCCACCATGAATATTATCAATCAGTACCAGGGGATATTTATTTTTTGAGGGAATGTAATCGACAAATACTAAGGGTAAATTAATTCTGGATAGTTTGTCGATAAGCAACTCAGGAACTTTTCCTGCTATAATGATTCCGTCTACACTTTTGTCTAAAACAAACCTGGGAAGTTTATCACATTCATCATAATCAGTACCTACTGTGTTAAGCAAAACGTAGTATTCGCCTGTTCTTGCTTCGAATTCAGTTCCGAGAAATATTCTTGTATAAAACGGCTCAGTTCTTAAAAAGTGATCATCAGTTAAAAGAAAGCCAATATTGCCTGTTTTTTTTGAGACCAAATTTCTTGCTGATTTTGAGGGCGAGTAATTTAACTCATTTATAGCTTTTTGCACCTTCCTTTTAGTTTCAGGGGAAATACGTTTATGATCGTGTATCGCTAGCGAAACAGTTGCTATTGATACACCGGCTTTTTGAGCTACATCTTTGATTGTGGATTTCATAAGTAAGTTAAACGTTTAACTGATATTTACCAATATAATATATCGTTAATAAGTTGTCAAGCAATTAATTTGATTGATAGAGCCATTATTTCAATGCAAATTGATTATAATTAGTTAAACGTTTAATTTAATTCAACTGTAGTTTCTTGAAAAACGTATAAAACGAATCAAAAGAAGGCATATTAGATTACGACAAATAAAGTTAAATTATAAAAATATTCACTAAGCTATTCTTTACTCCTGAGAAAAATTTCTAATGCTAAAATTGATGAATATATACATGTGTAAAAAAATATGAGAATATTCTTAGTCTTTCTTCGGTCTCAAAAGTTTTTTTCCACTTTTTCAAGCGTTTAAGTGGAATCCTGCTCTCTCCGCTCTAAAAATTTTAAAACCCGAATACAGTAATTTTAAGCTGTTTTGGGGGTTTTGTCTTTAAAAATATAGGATACATGGGGTTGTTGTTGGTCTCAATTTGGTCTTTAAGTAGTCTGAAAATGCACACTATAGATAATGACTTTTATTGATTTTCCCATTCTGCGCACCAACGAATTTTTTAATTTTCTGAAACTAAATTAATACAATTGTTATTCTTTGTAGAAGTATAAAGTTGATTTTGATAAGCATACAGGCCCAAATGATCTGAGCCTGCATTTCGTAATATTTCAATTAACTTATTTTCCAGATAGGCTTTTCTCCCGTGCTTCCCGGAATTCGGAAGTCTTGCTCCATTCAGGAAAATCATTATTCATACTTAGTTTAAGGCCAACGTCAAAAAGTAATCTAGTATCATCAACTAAGCCAGATAAGTCCCAGAATTCTGCAGCCATTTCATCATTGGGTAAATGATAATAATCTGATGTCCACAAGTTGACCATGCTGTTCATATAATCAGCTGGTTTACTAACATGTTCTTGACCTGTCTTTAAATAGATAGCTGGAACACCAACAAGTGCAAAGCTAAAGTGATCGGACCGGTAGTAAAACCCTTTTTCCGGAGTTGGATCGGCAGTTACAATTTTGTTTTGCAATTTGGCTGCATCCTTTACATAATTATCAAGTTCACTTTGTCCATATCCTACCAATGTAATATCATTTGTTTTTCCAAAAACATTCGGTGCATCAATATTTATAGCAGCAACAGTTTTATGCAAAGGATAGATCGGATTTCGTGCATAATATTCAGAACCGAGGAGACCATGTTCTTCTACCGCAGTTGCAAAAAATACAATTGATCGCTCTGGTTTTGTTTTAAGTTTTGTAAATGCTTCCGCTATTTCTAAAATTGCTGCAATGCCAACTGCATTATCTCTGGCTCCGTTAAAAACCTTATCACCTTCCAATGTACTATCAATTCCAAGGTGATCCCAGTGGCCCATGTAGAAGATATATTCATCGGGACGAGTGCTTCCCTCTAGAATAGCAAAGACATTATTAGATTTTGATTCAATCAATTGATTTTCAATTTTAAGTGAAGACGTTAATCCAAGCTCAATTCCTTTATAACTGCCACTTTGTGCTTTCTTTAATTCATCATCAAAGTTGTAGCCGGCGAGCTTGAATATTTCACGTGTTTTTACGAGATTGAACCATCCTTCGATTTCAGCACGATCCATATTTTTATTTTCTGTTTTCAGGTGAAATTCAGGACCTGTCCAGCCGTTTCTTACTACATTCCATGGATATCCAGCCGCACCATCTTCATGCACGACGAAAATACCCGCTGCACCTTGACGAGCAGCCTCTTCATATTTATATCTCCATCGGCCATAATATGTCATTGCATTGCCTGTAAAAAGCGAATCAATCTGAGTATGATACCCGGGATCATTAACCATTACAATAACGAATTTATCTTTAACATCAAGATTTTTATAATCGTCCCAGTTATACTCAGGAGCAACAATACCATAACCGGCAAAAACAATTTCTGCATTTTTAACCTCAACAGTTACTGCAACATGACGAGTTTGAGAAACAAATTCATCAGCATGTGCTAGAGTTAAACCTCCAGATTTACCGCTTATTTTCATTTCCGATGGTACTTCCGATATAATTTCTACCAATTCAATTTCCTGGAAAAAACTATCGCCATTACCTGGTTTTAATCCTAGGCTGGTAAATTCATCTTTAAGGTAGTTTATAGTTTTTTCTTCTCCGGTTGAATATGGAGCGCGCCCTTCAAATTCATCTGAAGAAAGAATTTTTGTATGATGATTAAGTTCCCCTTCGGTTATAGATTTTTTTGCTTCATCAGTATCATTGGCTGAACAAGCTAAAAGTGATAAAAATGTCGAAAGAATTATTATTTTTCTGAACATGGTTTTCCTTTCTCTCAGAATGTATCAAAGAAATTTTCTTAATTATTGCTGAATGTCTCAAACTAAAATTTCATTAATGTTTTTTGAAAAGTATTAGATGAAAAATTTCGTCAATTTAACTTAACGCATGCCGTGTATTTAGTAGTTCCTAAAATCATTTAAAAACTTGGTTTGGATGATTTTGAAGTCATTTAAGGGATCTATCTTAGTGTAGGCTGATTATAATTAGCAATAAATATGAAGAATTAAAGAAGCTTTCCTTATTTCCACTAGTCCTTTTTTAGTCTCAAAAGTTTGTTTAAAGGCCTGCGTAGAATCCCGCCCTCTCCACTCTAAAAATTAGAAAAACCGATCAAATAATTTGATCGGTTTTTTTGGAAATTAATTTATAATAAATACTTCTACTTTCTCTACAAGACCTTTTCTATGAAAAATTAAATTACTCAATTCATTTGTCATAACCAGTTTATTAGAATCTAACGGATCTTTATCTACTTTGTAGACTCGCAATTTCTCAGAATTGGATTTAACATAAACAAACGGTACTTGACAATAAGTAAATGCAAATGAATTTTCTTTTAATTCAATGTTTTTTTTGATTCCACTAACATCATAGTATTCAAATTCTTCAGGTTGAGATAGAAACTCAAATTTATCTAGTAGTGCCGGATTGATTATTATTTTTCCATCATTGACTGAAATTCCA
>JANQIV010000268.1 GCA_028282005.1 Melioribacteraceae bacterium
CAGCAACAGCGTTTTCTAATTCTTCCTGCTTAGGATATCTAATTCGTTTGTGGTGCTGAACTAATAGTGTTTTGAGAAATGATTCTTTTATTTTCTTTATATCTTGAAGAGTAATTGGGGACTCGTCAAGCTGGTTATCGTCAACCCGCATTTTTATCAAGTTTGCGATTACATTTTCTACTTGTTTTACTTCAGGTTCAACCATAGATCTCACGGTTGATTCACACGCATCAGCAAGCATTACCAATGTAGTCTCTTTCGTATTTGGCTTTGGCCCCGGATAACGATAATCATCTGGTAAAATTTCGTTATCAGGATTTTTCTCTTTAGCTTTTTCATAAAAATATTTAACGACCATTGTACCGTGATGCATTGGTATAAAATCGATAATCTCTTTCGGCAGTTTATTTTTCTTTGCTAACTCTATACCTTGATTTACATGCTCAATTATGAGTTTAGCACTATCTTCCGGTTCTAATGATTCGTGAACATTTTTATTATCAAGCTGATTCTCAACAAATTTATCAGGCTCCAATGTTTTGCCGATATCATGATAATAGGCCCCAACCCTTGCTAATATTGGGTTTGCTTCAATTTCAACTGCCGCATTCTCAACCATTGAACCGATTGTCATTGAATGAGTGAATGTTCCCGGTGCATCACTTGCAAGGTTTTTTAGTAAAGGATTATTAAAGTCGGTTAACTCTAGTAAAGTAAGATCGGTCGTTATCTTAAATGATTTTTCAAAAAATATAATTAGTCCGTAAGTTAAAACAGCACTAATTAGTGCATTACTTGCTGCGAAACCACACTGCAACAATATTTGATCTAACGAATCAAATCTTTCAAGTCCGAATGCTGTAATTGTAATTACATAACCAATCATTATATAAATAAACGATGTAAAAATTTGTGTTCTGTTCTTTATATCGCGGACAGTGTAAGCGGCCATACCGCCAGCAACGATATTGGTTAAGGTTAACACATAATCATTACCTTTTATTCCACCAACAATTAATGCTAAAACAACGGTTACATAAAAACCGATTCTGGAATCAAAAATAATTGTAATTAACATCGACGCAACAGGCACTAATACTAAATACTCAAAAGGTAGTGCTACATCCAAATCAATATGGAAAATCAGAAAGGCTAATGATGTAATAAACAACATTACAATTGAGATCAACAGGATTTTATAGTTATCGTAGTATATTTTTTTTCTAAATAGAAAAATGTAAATGCTGAATAAAATAAAGACAGAAATGATATGTAAAAACTTACCGAGATTTTGTGCAAACCTAGCCCAAAAGCTGCTATCTTCACCTTTTGCTATTCTATAAGAATCAATTTTATCTTTGATTTCTTTGGTAATTCTATCATGTTTGGCTACGATTCTTTCATTCTCGTTTATTATACCTTTGTTCCGAAGAACTCTATCTTTGGCCAAGTCAATAGCATCATTAGTTGCCTGCCCATTATAAATCACATTTGGGAAAAGAAAGTAATTTATATATTCAGCTACAGAATTATTGTAAACTGAGTCGCGGCTAAGATAATTAAACAAATAATTATCGATATAGACATTCGCACTATTTTTATCGTAATATTTCGACTTATTTGTTACTCTTTCAAATTTGCCTTCACGAATTGATATGCTATCTTTCTTGATATCAAAAAAGTACAGATTAAGTAAACCTCGTCTGTAAATCCTATCTATTATTCTATTTGAGACATCAAAAACTCTATTTAAGGTTACCGTTGAACTAGATGAAAAATTATTTTCTTGCCTTCTTATTTCCTTAAAAACTTCATATGCTGTTGGCGATAAAACAGTAGTGTTTAAGAATTCACTATTTCCTAAAAACAAATCTTCATCTAAAACGTTTCTTAATAGATTATTATAAGTTGCTATACTGTCTTTAGCTATTTGAGGAACAGAGTTGTTAATTACAAAAATCTGGTGGGTGTTATCTTCAGCGTTTCTTTTTTCTCTTTCGTAAACTTCAGGTTCTTTAAGAATTTCAAATGTTGTCGAGGCGATAAGATCATTACTCATCCAAATACTGCCAACTGTTACTTCCGATTCAATTGATTCACCTTTCGGAAACATAAGAACGATTAATATAATTGTTATAAAGACAATTATAGTTCTTACTTTACTGTCAGATTTAATTCCATTGCTCATAATAATTCTTAGTTATACAGTATAATATTATTATTGTTCTTGGGAAGTAATGAACACGCGAATAATTTAATTAAAATACTATAAGTTCTGCAATTCCTCAATTGCTTCGTCTACTGTATCTTTAATTGGGAGGATTCTGTCTAGCTGAGAAATTTCAATTAAAGTTTTTACGTGTTTAGTTGGATTTGCAATTCTGATAGCACCATTATTCGACTGCAAAATTCTAAACGCCAACAAAATTGCACTTAAACCTGAGCTATCACAATAATCTACGCTAGATAAATCAATTATAAGTTTATTTACGTCTTCTGTATGTAGAATTATAGTAAATTCGCCTTTAACTAGACCAGCTATCTGTGCATTAAATCTTTTTTCATTTAATTTGAAAACAGCAATGTCGTTTATTTTCTTTAATTCAAAATTAATGTTTTCTTCCATAACTATAATTCTATTTTTGATTATTTATTAAATACGTAAATAAGTAACACGAAATTTATTACTTATTTGAATAAGTTCAAAACATCTTTAGGCAATTTACTAAATTTCCATATGAATTGTCGGCATCATCGTCAACCGGAGGAATTTGGAAATTATAATAATAATCGGAATTCCTTTTTGTAAAACCTACTCTAAACTTTGATTTTGAAAAATATGCTACCGAATAAGAAAACAAATTCACACTAAGATTTAAATCCACTACAACATCAAATTCCTTATTCTCAAGTTTATTGGTAAAACTTTTATGAGGTAAATATAATTTGCCAATATCATCCTCTTTGAAATGAACAAACTTATATGATTTTTGATTTTGAATCATATTTAGCTTATGCTCAGGTAGAAGAAGATATAGGCTTTTATTTCTACTTGTTAGGTATTTCAAAAATGAATCAGCCTTGTTAAACATTGATTCATCCAATGGCATAATAATTAGAAATTTTAAAGAGTTCTCAATAAAATTTTTAAATGAATGTTCCTCGCCCGCTTCTTTTTTGGCTTTTCGTTTTAAAATGAATGATCCAATATTTTTGTAGAATGTTTGTAACATTTCATTCACTTATCATTTTTTGAAAATCTTCTTCATTAATAATTTTAATTCCCAACTGCTCTGCTTTCTTTAATTTTGATCCTGCTTTTTCACCTGCGAAAACATAATCGGTATTTTTACTTACGCTCGATACCACTTTACCACCAAAAGAAATAATTTTATCTTTCGCTTCGTCACGGGTCATTGCTGATAATGTCCCGGTGAGAACAAAGGACTTTCCATCAAAGATGTTTCTTGAAATTTTCTTTTCGGCTACCTCAAATTTTAGGCCTGTATTTTTCAAACTATTTATTAACTCTTTATTTTGATCACTGGAAAAGAAATCTACAACGCTTTTGCTTACGCTCGGACCAATTTCATGAATTGAGGATATTTCTTCCTCATTTGCATTCATAAGATTTTCAATATTTGAAAAATGTTCAGCTAATTTTGATGCTACTCCACTGCCCACATACCGAATTCCTAATGCAAACAACACCTTTGCAAATTCTTTCTCTTTACTTTTTTCAATTCCGTCAAAAAGATTTTGTACTTTTCTTTCACCGAACTTTTCAAAATCAACCAATTTTTCTCTATGCTCTTTTAAAGAATAAATGTCTGAAAAAGATTTCAACAATCCTTCATCAACAAAAAGATTAATTATAGATTCGCCCAAACCTTCGATATCCATTGCTCCGCGAGCTGCAAAATGCTGCAAGCTTGCTTTCAAAATTGCCGGACATTGGTTGTTTACACAGTAGTAAAGAACTTCATTTTCAGGTTTGAAAACTTCAGTTCCACAAACAGGGCATTTATCCGGAAGTTCTGTTTCCTTGGAATTTTCACCTCTTCTCTCTTTAATAACTTCAACTACTTTCGGGATTACATCCCCGCCTTTTTCAATTTTTACTGTATCACCAACACGAATATCTTTTCGTCTAATTTCATCAATGTTATGCAAAGTTGCTCTACTGATGGTTGATCCGGCTAAAAAAACCGACTCCAATTCTGCAACAGGAGTCAAAGCGCCCGTTCTGCCAACCTGCCATCTAATTTCATTTATTATTGTCTCAGCTTGCTTTGCCTTAAACTTAAAAGCAGTTGCCCAGCGGGGAGATTTTGCAACATTGCCAAGCTCATTCTGCTGTGCAATTGAATTAACTTTTATAACTACTCCATCAATTTCGTAACGAAGTTCGTGTCTTTTTTCTTCCCAATGATTACAAAAATCAATTACTTCTTCTATTGATTTACAGTATTCGTAGTTAATGTTAACTTTGAATCCAAGTTGTTTCAATAGCTCAAGATTATCAGTCTGGCTAACGAAATCCGTATTATTACTTATTAAGTAGTAAACGAAAATATCAAGTGGACGTTTGGCAACTATCTTGGGATCCTGCATTTTCAGTGTCCCGGCAGATGAGTTTCTCGGGTTTGCAAAAATTTTTTCACCAAGCGCTTCCCTTTCTTTATTCAATTTTTCAAAAGCAGTAAATTCCATAAAGACTTCACCGCGCACCTCAAACTCAGAAAGATCATATTTCTCTTGTGAAGCAACATCTACTTTTAAAGGAATGGCGTGGATCGTTTTGGCATTTACTGTGATCTCTTCACCCGTGGTTCCATCACCCCGTGTTGCAGCTTGAGCTAATTTGCCTTTAACATATTTTAGCGAAATTGAAACCCCATCAATTTTTAATTCAGCTACATATTCAATCTGAGCATCATCGCCTAAAATATTCTTTAAACGCTTTTCAAAATCTTTCAGCTCATCTTCATTGTAAGTATTGGATAAACTGAGCATGGGCCTAGAATGCTGTACAGATTTAAATTCTTTGGTAAGATCAGAACCAACGCGCTGAGTTGGTGAATCATCAGTAATTAATTTTGGATTTTCTTCTTCAAGTTTTACAAGATTATTATAAAGTTGGTCGTATTCGTAATCACTTATTTTCGGATCATTGAGAACATAATAGTTATAATTATGTTCATTAATTTCTTTTTTCAGATTATCTATTTTAACAGCAGCGTCATTCTTCATCTGATTTAATAGGCTGTGGCGTTATTTGATTTAATCCGTCCTTATCAACTAATACATTTCTCACTCTGCCTGTTCTTCCCTGGTAATTTAGGTTCGTACCATTCAGAAATAGATCAACCCCACCAGCATTACCTAACAAAATGTTAAAGCTGGTTATCCCTTTTAATTCTTTTTTTCTGTTCGGATACAAAATAAATTCTTCGTTTTTTGTGTTATCAATTAAAACTCGAACCCATGATGTATCTTTTGCTGCAATTTCAAGAACAAGACTATCAGCAACAACTGCAATGGGCTCTTCTTCTTTCACTTCAAATCTATTTTGATTTTCCTCTATAGCTTCTTCAAATGGTTTTTCGGTTATGAAAACCGGATCACTTTTTTGAATTAAACCGAAGTAAACTGCCAAACCGATTATTACCAAGCCTGCAACCGAAATTCCGATGAGTCCACTTTTACTTAACTGAAAACCAGATTCATCTTTCGCATTTGAAGTTTTTGTTTCAGAATCAAATTCTTTCTTAACTTCTTTTTTCTCTTCCTTTTCTTCTTCCTCGACTGCCTTTAGATCCTTAATTTCACCGGATTTAGCCAAGTCATAATTTTTGATTACTACATTCGGATCTAAACCAATAGCTGAACCAAATTCTTTAATAAATGCACGAATGTAAACTTCAGGAAGAACTTCAAAATTTCCTTCTTCAATTGCAGTTAGAAATTTTTGATCAATCCTAGTTTTGTTGTGAATTTCAAGTATTGAAATACCTTGTTTTTCGCGTGAGGCTTTTAACTCATTCGCAAACTGTTTAAGGGCTTCAGATGACATAGGAGTTTATATTATTTTATTTTAACAAGCTTAGCTGCAAAAGAACCATCAATTTTATGTATGTTCGGTAATGATTGAATACACTTTTTATCATCAATCAAGTTTTTATGAAACGTGTCTTCAGCTGGCTGCAATTCAAATTCTAAACTATTATCCTTTAAAAATCTTTCAATTACTTCATAGTTTTCATCAGGTTCAATGGTACAAGTGCTGTAAACAAGAATTCCATCTTTTTTTAGCAATGTTGATGCTTTTGTTAATAGCCGATATTGCAAATCAGCTAATTTTCGTAATTCGCCCATATCACGTTTCCACTTGATATCGGGCTTCTTTGTTATTGTACCCAAACCTGAACAAGGTGCATCAACCAGAATTCTGTCGAACAATTCTCCATCAGGTTCATATTCCATTGCATCAACTTCAACCATATTTACATTGGTTACACCCAATCTATCCAAATTTTTCTTTAGTACTTTTAGACGGCTTGCGTATTTATCAAGAGCTATGATTTCACCTTCGTTTTTCATAAGATCAGCAAGCATTCCGGTCTTGCCTCCGGGGGCAGCACATAAATCTAATACCTTCATTCCCGCTTTAACATCTAATAATTTGCATGAAAGTCCGGTGCTTTCATCTTGAATGCTAAAATAACCTTTACCAAAATATTCCCAATCTTGGATATTTGTTAAATTGTTTAGTCTTACAAATTCATCATGAAATTTGGAATGTGTATAACGGAGTTTTACTTTTTTCAGTAATTCTAAAAAATCTTCTCTGGTAGTTTTTAATTTGTTAATTCTTAACGACAAAGTTGGTTTCTGATTATTTGCTATTAACAAATCTTCCGTAAAATCTTCACCAAACCTTTTTACCCATCTTTTAACAAGCCATGATGGGTGCGAATAATACGCACTTAAAAAATTTATTTTATCATCCTCTTTATTCGGATAACGAATGCCTTCTTTATTTCTAATTATATTCCTTAAAACAGCATTTGTGAGATTTGCAGATTTTTCACCTTGAAGTTTTTTTACGAACTCCACCGCTTCATTAACTGCTGCAAATTCGGGGACTTTATCCAGAAAAAGTATTTGATATAATGCAACTCTCATTGCATTTTTTACATTGGGAATACATTTAGAAAATTGGCCTTTGTAAAATCCAGTTAAAATCCAATCTATTCTTCCTAACCATCTGATTACACCATGTACTATTTCAAATAAAAGAGCTTTATCTTTTGGATGAAGATTAGAATTTTTTAGTTCTATTTCCAACATTTTATCGAGGTAGGCATCAGTTCTATCGATTCTATTCAATAATTTTACAGCAATTCCTCTTATACCTTTATACAGATTTAAACCTGAAAATTCTTTTACTTCCGACATATTTACCTAATTAAAATTCACAAAGAAATTAGCATTAAAGATAAAAAAAAACTTCTACTTATATTAATTTATATTTGGGGAGTGTAGTTATCTTGATGTTATTTAAAACGAAAAAGTCCGGCTGAACCGGACTTTGAATAAAAACTTTTCTTAGCTTTTGGATTTAAGACCGTATTTTTTGTTGAATCTTTCAACTCTACCAGCTGAATCCAATATTTTCTGTTTACCAGTGAAAAACGGATGGGACTGACTTGAAATTTCTAATTTCACTAAAGGATATTCGTTACCATCTTCCCATACAATAGTATCTTTAGTATCAACAGATGACTTAGTTAAAAATGCGAAATCAACAGAAACATCTTTAAACACAACCGGTCTATATTTTGGATGAATACCTTTTTTCATTTTTACAAATTCCTCAAAAATTTAGAAAAGAATTATAGCAAAATTATTTTAAATTAACAAATAATTTCACTTTACTTCTGTTTGCTTTTCCAATTTTTCAATGAGTCCAATCTTGCTTTTTCTTTCAACAATTCTTCATTATTAATTTCAATTCTGATATAAAATCCGTTAAAATCAAAATATTCTTCATTTCCCCTATTTCCTGCGGTGCCCACAGTTCTTAAAGCGCTTGGATTTGAGTTATCCATCACATTGTCTAAATCTACTGACGAATTTTCATTGAACGGATAATTTACTCTTTCCTGCACAACTACATCATTTGGATTTACTACCACAACATAATTTTCTTCTGCTATGGTATCCTCAGTCGGCGTTGCAGCTTTAGATAAAAGTTTCTTCGGCTGACTTTCATTTACGTTGCCTGAACTTGCATCACCAACTAATTCAGTTTTTGGAAGTGGATCTTCCAGCAATGGATTGCCGATATCCTCATTTTCACCACCAAAAACAAAAAACAATAAAACAGCAGACATTACGAGTGCAGTGGCAGGAGCATAAATCCAAGACCAACCAACAGTTTTTTCTTCACTTTTAATATTAAACTGTTTGTTTTCAATTCTGGTGAGAAGTTTGAACTCAAAGTCATCCGGGGTATTTACACGCGGTAAATCCGAGAGTGTTTGTCTGAGTTCTTCAAATCCTTCTTCTTTATTAAAATTGTAAGTTTCTTTTCCCATAAGCATACCTTAATTGTATATATCTTTTAATAATTTTTGAAGCTGTGTTCTCCCCCTATTTATTCTTGATTTTACTGTGCCTATCGAAAGCCCGGTAATTTCAGAAATCTCTTCATAAGATAAACCTTCAATGTCTCTCAAAATTACAACTTCCCTATAAACCGGTTTTACTTTTAACAGAGCTTTTTGAACAAATTCATTTTTAATTGAATTGTCAGCCGATCTATCAGGTGCTACAAATTTTTTATCTTCAATTTGCAGTGTTTTTTCGTCGTCATCCTGCTGATTTATTGAATAAATTGTGCGTCTTCTTTTTCGCTTTAATTCATTCTTTGCAAGATTTCCGGCAATTGTGTAAATCCATGTTGAGAACTTCGCAAAGGACTTATATGAGTCCTTGTTCAAATAAAACTTGATCATCGTGTCTTGAACAATATCGATGCTCGTATCTTTATCACCGACAAATCTAAAAACAAAGTTGGTCAGCGGATCTTTGTATCTTTTCACCAATAGTTCATAAGCTTCAAGTGTATTGTTGTCTTGAAACTCTTTAATCAATTGTTCGTCAGTAAGGTCACTCAGCTTTTTTATCAATGGGATTTATACTTATTTAGTTTTGAAAAAGTTTCAAAAAGATTTAATAATGAAAGCAAAATAAAAAAAAATTTCACATTTATTGAAGCATTTCACTAATTAAAATTGTTACTAGTGTGTATTTATTTGAAGCACTCGTTTTGACAGATAAATCTGCATTTAATAATGCCCTCGAAGCATTCAGTAATCGATCTTTAGATAAAAAATATCTGGCCTTTTTACAATTCAAATAATAATAGTAAGATACACCTGCAGATTTTGCACCTTCGTTGTCACTCACTTTTCTACGAGTCAAATCAAAAATATGTGCGATTGTCGTGATGTACTTTGTTAACATCGACAAAATAAAAACCGGTTCTATTCCATTTGAAAGCAAATTAAACGCGACATCCAAAGCTCCAGGCTTGTTGCCCTTACCCAATTCATCGAGTAATTGAAATATGTTATTTTCTTTTGTTGCAGAAGTAAGTTTATTAATTACATCTTCTGTTATTTCTTCCCCCTCCGCAAGGAAATTGGAAAACTTTGCAATTTGACTTTCGAGTAAAGCTTTATCTTCACCAACGATATCAACTATAGTTTTTGCCTGCTCGTAATTTAATTTCAATCCTTCTTTATCAGCCAAACGAATAAACCAGTTTATCCACTCTTCACCACGCAATTCTTTTGCTTCAAATAAAAAATTACTTTTTAGTAATGATTTAAATGGTTCTTTAGAAAAATCATTTACTTTGGTGTAATTAGAAATCACCAAAA
Organism: Melioribacteraceae bacterium; assembly: GCA_028282005.1. Lineage (GTDB taxonomy): Bacteria > Bacteroidota > Ignavibacteria > Ignavibacteriales > Melioribacteraceae > JANQIV01. The sequence goes on from JANQIV010000268.1 coordinate 9,954, forward strand.
TCGTGTGCTCGGCCGGATTATTTACATAACCTTCAAAAGCTTTCTTATCAGAAATATTCTCAAAGTTTTTAAGTATCAAAAGTTTTTTCTCACCGCCAAATGGGAACGCTGAAGCAATATCAATTACCGAATTAATAGACTGTTTTTTTTCTGCTGAAATTACTTCTCGGTCAAATTCTGAAGTAATTAAATGTTCTACTGATTTTTCTATTAACTTTGCTGCTTTGTCTATCGAGTAATAATCTTCGCCACACAAAAAATAAATTGGCAGAAAATTATCATCTTTTAAATATTTTGCTACATCATAAATTGAGGGAACTTGAGGTCTGTTTTTAGCCATCGTTTCTTTTCTTAGTTTCAAACTTTATTGCAGTAATCAGGAAGAAAATAAATCCTCCCCAAATTAATCCGCCAATTATCATAAATGTTAAAATCGTTACTAATTCCATTGATTACTCAATGTTTTCTTCACAATAAATTTATTAAAAATTATAAATGTTCCAAGCACAAGCGACCATTGAAATATACATGTTCCGGCATTTTCTGCGTGAAATGGATTCCACCAGTCAGGGTCCCAAGAAACTGAAGAGATCAGCCACCAGCCAAGTAAAAATAGAGCCTGAACCGGAATCATATATTTTATAACAACATTGTACCATTTCCCGATTTTTAAATCTGAGCCCGAACCATTTATTACTTCTGTTCTAAATTTTTCTGTGCCATATTTAATTATTGAGAAAGAAATAAATGCACCACTTAAAATTAAACCAACTCCCCAAACCCAATCTTGGTTTGCAAAAATCTTCATATCAAGAGCCGATGGTAGACCAAATAAGAAACCACAAGCAGCCACAATCCAAATTGCTTTTTTGCGGATAATTCCAAAATCGATTACAGTTCGAGTTGTTAATTCCATCATTGAAATTAATGACGAAAATGCGGCAAATGATAATGCAACAAAAAATATAGTCGCAAAGAAAATATTTACAGTTTCATAAGGGGTTATTTTTGAAAACAATAGCGGCAAATATATAAATGTCAATCCTGTGTTAGCCGGTCCGGATTGAGTAATTTGGTTCATCGCGTCAACAGAACTCAATGAAAATACGGTAGAGAAAATTGTTATCCCAGCAATCAATGAAATTGAATTATTTCCGAAACCGATTAAAGCTGCATTAATAGGTATATCTTCTCTCTTGCGCATATAAATCGCGTAAGTTAAAATTAGTCCCCAGCCGGCACCAGTATCCCACGCATTTTGGGTTAATGCATTCAGCCAAACCTTATAATCCATAAGATAAGTAATATCCGGTGTAAAGAAATACTTTATTCCTTCAATTGCTCCCGGCAAAGTTACAGCCCTAAATAGCAGCATAAATAAAATCACAACTAATGAAACAACCAGAAACTTGTTGGCTTTTTCAATTCCTTTTACCACGCCTCTGTAAATTATTAGTGCTCCAATCGCCATAGCAATGAAATGATAAATAACAGGTTGATAACTTCCAGAGAAATTATTCCAGTAAACAAGGTGATCTGCTGTATTGAATAAGTCTCCGCTAATTGCTGAAGTAAAGTAGCGGATACACCAACCGGTAACGATTGAGTAATAAAACATTATAGCGGTGGAAACAAAAGCTATGAAAGCACCCATCCAGCCAAAATTATTCCCTGCTGTTTTCGCAATAGCACCAATAGGTCCGTAGCGGGTTGATTTACCTATTGCAAACTCAGCTATGATAAGCGGCACCGACCAAATTAAAAGGAATATTGCCCAAGGGATCAAAAATGAACCGCCGCCGTTCTGTGCAACAATTCGCGAAAACCGCCAAATATTTCCTGTTCCAATTGCAATACCAAGGGTGGAGATTATCAACCCCCACCGTGATGTGAAAAATTCAGTTTGCTTCATTAAGCCTGATTATCTTGTTCTTTTTTCTACTGTTACTTCTTCCATTACAACATCTTTCACAGGCTTATCAAAAGGTTTTGTGGTAGGTACTTTTCCAATTGATTCTAAAACATCCATTCCGCTAATTATTTTTCCGAAAACTGAGTGCTTTCCGTTTAACCATGGAGTTGCAGCTAAAGTAATAAAAAACTGGCTACCGTTAGTATTTGGGCCGGCATTAGCCATTGATAAAATTCCGGGGCCACTGTGAGTCGCATTGTTACTGAATTCATCATTAAACGTTCCGCCAAAATAACTATCACCACCACTTCCCGTTCCGGTCGGATCACCGCCTTGTATCATAAAGCCATCAATAACTCTATGGAAAGTAACTCCGTTGTAATAATCTTTTTTTATTAATCCACAAAAGTTTTCAACTGTTTTTGGAGCTTCTTTCGGGAATAATTCTAATTCCATTTTTCCTTGATTGGTTTGAATAGTAGCCACCAAATATTCATTTTCGTTTAGATTTAATAGTTCTTTCAATACGTCCTCTTCTTTGTTTGTTTCAACTGTTTCTGTTTGTTTTTTTTCTTCTTCCTTTTTATCACCGCATGCAAAAAAAGCAAAAGCGAGAGTAAAAATTAGAACATATTTAAGCATTATAACTCCTGCCGTTTAATATAAATTTAATTGGGAATTATTTCAAAGATAGTAATTATTTATAAAATAATTATTTTTTTTCAATTATAGATGTTATTTTGATTCCGGGAAAATTCAATTCAATAAAAATTCTGTTTTGAGCAAAAAAAACCGAACAAAAAAATCCGAGAAAGAAAAAGTTAAAAAACAAGAGAGCATTGTTTACAAGCTTGTTCTTCGCAATTTGATTTCTTTAGCTGTATTAGCTTTAGTAATCTACTTGTTGTATTCAAATGTACCAGGCTACAATTGGCTGTGGAACGGATTAATAAAAGGTAATTTAGAAACTATTAGAACATACCCGGATTTAACTAGAGATATAAAATTTGAATATAAAGAAAATCCGGATGCCGGATATGTAAACTTTATTAAGAACAATACCAGTGATACTTCATCAATTGTTTTTCCACCGAGGAATTTACTTATAAATAATGAAAAAGGATTTAAGAGATTGCACACTAAAGCTTGGATAACTTATACACTATATCCAAGGCGAGTTGAATATTACAATGAGCTCCCGGATACAAATGACTTGGAAAGCTTTGATTTTATAGCTGTATTTAATTATTGGGGATATGACAAAGTTTCGTATCCAACAAATAGAGCAAATGAATACTACTTAATTCCGACTAAAGCAAAATAATTTATGTTTACAATTAGTTTAATAGTCTTCTTTTTATTAGGGTTATCTGTCGTTAACCTTATCTCAAAAGATTTTTCAATTGGTGAAAAATTTGGTTATTCACTTTTAATCGGAATACCCATCAATACTTTTTTTATAATGGTTCTGTCCTTAGTTGGTGTAAAAGTAACTGCTGTTACTCTATTGATAATTTCTATTGTTTTAATAATTCTGTTAAATATCAAAAATGTAAACTGGATTACCGAATCAATTAGTGATGCAAAAAAAATAAATCTCTCAAAAATAAATTTCAAAAACTATCATCTTGTTTGGCTTTCGCTTTTGTTGATTACAGCTTACATAACCTATGGGATAAGTGCTAAAAATTTATACTGGCCAACTTTTGCGTTTGATAGTGTTGCCGGCTACGATTTGATGGGTAAAGTAATAGCTGCTGAAGGATCGGTTTTCAACAGCCTATTTAATGAATCCGGGAAAGCGGTTGCGGGTTCAGCGCATAGAATTATTTATCCACCAAATATGGCGGGAAGTTTTGCAATTGCTTATATGAACGGACTTGAACTTCCCAAAATAATGATTACGATATTTTTTGTTTTCTTTTTGATTTCCCTCTACTTTTTATCGAAAAAATATAACACTAAAACCGGTGCTGCAATTATTGTTTTTCTAACAATCATAACACCTGAGATGACTTCCCACGCAGCATTATCTCTCATAAATTTACCTCAGGCAGTATTTGTCGGTTTGGGCTATATTGCAGTGTGGCTTTGGATTTCAAACAACGACAGAAAATATTTAATACTATCGGCAGTATTTCTTGCAATTAATGTTTGGACCCGCTCGGATGGAATAGTGTTCAATTTTGTTGCCGGACTAGCTGTTCTCTATTTTTGCGTAAAACAAAAAACTTACAAAGATTTGGTAATATTCAGCTCCCTTGTTTTATTTCCATTTGTTGCATGGTACGGCTTTATGGCAGTCTATAACATTAAAGCTGCAGTTGAAAATCAACAATTATTAGTTACTCATTTATTCTGGGATCCTGAAAAATTAAGATCACTTTGGGGTAGTGTTAAGTTTGTTCTTTCAAGCATGAATTATTACGGAGCTATTCTTTATATTTTCTTTGGCGCTGTTGCAATTAACTTATACAACATTTATAAAAAAGAACAATTGCCGCTTCTTTTTTTGATAACTTTTTCGTGGCTTACTTTCACTCTTTTCTATTATCAAATTGATTATTCATGGGATTCGATGCAGAACGTAATCAGTTATTCTTATAAAAGAGCTTTTTTCTGTTTTGTACCAATGCTAGCTTTCTACATTGCTTCCAACAAAATCTCATTAAATCTGCTGAATAAGTTTGAAGACTTCGTAACCGGCAAGAGTTAAATCTATTAAATGAAATTATCAATCGTAATTCCCGTATACAACGAAGAAAAATCAATTCAGAATTTACTGCAAAAAATTTGTGACCTAAAATTAGTAAATGAATTTAAAAAAGAAATTTTAGTTGTTAATGATTGTTCAAAAGATTCAACTGAAGAGAAGATTTTTGATTTCATGAAAAGTGATGATGGGAAAGCGATAAAATATTATAAACATGAAGTGAACAAGGGCAAAGGCGGTGGTGTAAAAACGGGGATTAAAAATGCTACCGGTGATTTAATTATTGTTCAGGATGCTGACTTAGAATACGACCCAAATGATATAAATCCAATAATCGAAAAATTCAATGATGAATCTGTAAAAGTAGTATATGGCTCTCGCACTGCAAAAGAAAGAGAGTTAAATAGAAGTGCTTTACTTAAAGGCAAACATCCTGATGCTTATCTTTTGGCTTACATCGGAAATGAAATTATAACCGGATTAATCAATTTACTTCACGGAAAAAGATACACCGATATTTTTACTTGTTATAAGTGTTTCAGAGCTGACTTTATAAAACCAATTCAAATTGATAATGACGATTTTGATTGGGAGCCTGAACTAACGGTAAAGTTTGCAAAAGCAAATGTTGTAATTTATGAAGTACCAATTTCCTACCATCCACGAAGGACAAAAGAAGGTAAAAAAATTAATTGGAAAGATGGTGTAAAAGCCATCATCTGCATTTTGAAATATACAATCGGAAATTTTAAGCTGTAATTATACCGAACTGCAATAGCCCGATAATTATAAGTCCAATAGCAATTCTATAAAAAACAAAAACTAAAGTAGAATGCTTCTTTAAAAACCTTAAGAGAAACTCTATTGTTAAATATCCGCTAATTGCAGCAGTAATTGTGGCAATTATCAATTTTAGAATTCCATCAGCATCAATGTACTCCAACGCTTCAAATAATTCCAAAAGGCCGCTACCGGCAATGGCAGGTACACTAAGCAAAAATGAGAATCTTGCTGCTGTTTCCCTTTTCAATCCGAGAAATAATCCGGCAGTTATAGTTGTACCTGATCTCGAAGAACCCGGTATTAAAGCAAATGACTGAGCTATCCCGATCAATAATGAATCAAGCCAGGTAATTTCCTTTAAGTCTTTTTTGAACTTTCCAACCATCTCAGCAAGTGACAAAATAATTCCAAGTGCAATTAAACTTGAGGCAATTAAATATAAATTTTTTGTTAGTGCTCCTTCAATCACATCTTTAAAACCTAAGCCAATAATTACAACAGGAATGGTACCTAGAATAATATACCAACCAAGCTTTGAATTTTCACTCTGGGCTTTAAATCCTTTTCTATCAAAAAGATTATCTCTAAAAAAATCTGTAATTATATTTATTATATCTTTATAAAAGTATGTTAAGATAGCAACCAAAGTTCCAATTTGAACAATAGCTATAAATGCTGTCCATCTTTCAGGGTTTTCTTCAGAAATTAATCCGAGTAATTTTCCGACAACTGTTAAATGGCCGGTACTACTTATTGGTAAAAATTCGGTTAAACCTTGTATTATGCCTAAGAGAATGGCTTCAATATAGCTCATGAAAATTTCCTAAAATATGTAAGTTACACCAAGCTTCAATCCAATTGAAAACGAGTTGGCACTTACTGATTCATGTAATGAATTATTAACTATTTTTGCACCGTTATCTTCGGGCTCGCCAGGTGCATCATAACGAATTTCGACAACAATGTTTGCATGAAAGTTACCGCCCAACAAAGTATTTCCAACTGCTTTGGCAACAGCACCCACGCCTGTCGACGAATAATCTATTTCGGTTGGGGAAAGTTTTTCAGTCACACTCGAAATTCTTGGTCCTGCACCAGCTCCAAATTTAAAGTTATAACCTTCACCTCTCAAAACATAATAACCAATTAAAGACGGCTTGTGGTTCAACATTGAAAACTCGTATTGTCCAATGCTAAATACAGAATTAGTGAACGACCACAAAGCAAAATCATATTCAATTGCTAGCTGATAGCTTTCAGAAACATCAAAAGCTGCTTCAATATAAAAATCAATCTGAGGATTAAATGAAGATAATCCATCTCCACCAACGGCAAAATTGCCGTTTATGTAATCAGTTAATTTGGAATTGTTAAAATAGCTTATCCCCATTCCACCGGAGATCTGCTGTGCATTAGAAATAAAAATTAAAGCAAAAAAAACTACTATTAATTTTTTCATTTTTCATCCGCGTTAAAATTGAATTTGAACACACTGAAGATATTCTCTTTTTCGCCGCCGCTTAATGAATTTCTTTTATTGATATAATAAATGGAAATGACTGTGGAAAGTATAAAAATTATATAAGTTAAAAGGTGCGTTAATATAGCGTATGCAGAACTTATGTCATTATCAAAATTAAATATAGTCGTAAGTACCATTATCGAAATAAAATGATATGATCCCGTTCCACCAGGTGTTGGAATTACTACTCCAAAAGCACCAATTGTCATAAATATCCAAGCCATTCCAAAAGTAATATCCTTCATACTGTCCATCTTCATCATAAAGAAACCAGCATAGGAATTAAGTCCGTAGACAATCATAACTAATGCCGATAAGAAAACTATAATGAAAAAATCTTTTTTGCTTTTTACTGTGTTAAAGCCATCAATAAGCATATGAAAAATATATGCTAATTTTTCTGCAGCTTTATGAGAAACTTTCCCAACATATTTTAGAATTAAGTTGTAGAACCGGTCTTTCAACACAACTACAAAATAAAGGAATAGTATTAATACAATAATAGCAGCAAAACCAATGTAGAGGCTGGGTTTTAACCATGCTATCTCTTCGTACAAATCACCCGAATAGATTAAACCGCTTACAATTACAGAAAATGCTAATGCGATTACATCAATAATTCTTTCAACAACTACAGTTCCCACCATAGAAGATCGCGAAATTTTCTCCCATCTACCGAGAAAAAGTGCTTTGTATAGTTCTCCCATTCTTGGGATTACACAGTTTATGCCGTATCCAACCATTGTTGCGCCATAAAGATTCACAATGGAGGAGTCCGGCTTAACAGACCTAATTAAAACTTTCCAACGATAAGCTCTAACAAGTGGGGCAAATAAAAAAATAATTATAAAAATGATTGTCCATGCTAACGAAGCCTCAGTTATTAAATAAAACGCTTCGTTTAAATCAACATCTTTAAATGCGAGATAAAGAAAAACTGCAGTCAAAGCAATAGATATTAAATATCCTGTTACTTTTTTAGGATCAACACCCTTTTTATCTGAAGTCAATTACTTTACTATCCTCTGGAATATTAAACTCGAAAAAATCATCCGGCAAATCTTTATTTAACTTATAATTACTAAATTCAAATATTATCTCAGCCTTTGTTAAATCTATAATCTTGATCTTGCTTATTAAATTATCTTTAGTCAATGATATAATTGCCTGTTCAAAATTAAGCTCAGTTGAATTGGGAATAAAAATCAACTTATTGAAATCGTTTTTGTCAATTGATACGTTACATAAATCGGGATACTCAAAAACAATTTTCTTTAATGAAATAATTTCTGAATCTTCACTCCAACTATTTATTACAGTCCTATTTTGATTATTGTCATAATTCCAAAGAGTTTGGCCGTCAGACACAATTTTGGTTTTGGATAAATCAATTACAAACTTATTACCCTTTTTGTAATAAAATGTTCCGCTGAATGATTGCGAAACATTAAAATTCGGATTGTCGGATGCTTGTTTAAATTCAGCCTGAAAATCAATAATAGTTCGAAATTTATTCTGCAATTGTTCTACTTTTTCCTCTGCAGATTGAGCATTGATCGTCCCGATAAATATGAAAATAGCAATAATAATTTTCTGCATTAAAGTGACCTTAAAATAGTTTCAAGCTGTTCTTCATTTTCAACAATAACTTCGCGGGCTTTACTTCCTTCGGAAGGTCCAACTATGCCAGCCTCTTCAAGTTGGTCTACAATTCTTGCGGCTCTTGAATAACCAAGTTTTAGACGTCTTTGCAAAAGAGAAACCGAACCTTGTTGATGACGAACAATAACTCTGGCTGCATCTTCAAACATTGGGTCCAAATCAGCTAAGAAATTACCTTGTGCGCTTTGCTTTTTCTCAAACATTGAAGGCAGCATAAATCGTTTCGCATAACCTTTTTGCGTATAAATGTAGTTAGTAAGTTTTTCTACTTCTTCTGTGGAAATAAATGCATTTTGAATTCTTATCGGCTTTGGAGCCCCTCCTGGTAGAAAGAGCATATCCCCTCTACCCAATAATTGCTCAGCACCTTTCATATCAAGTATTGTTCTTGAATCAATTTTTGTTGCAACCTGATAAGCAACACGGGCACTAAAATTTGCTTTGATTGTTCCCGTGATAACATTTACGGAAGGCCTTTGTGTTGCAACAATTAAATGGATACCAACCGCACGTGCCAACTGAGCCAACCTTGCAATCGGTTCTTCAACTTCTTTACCACTCGTAATCATTAAATCTGCAAGCTCGTCAATTATTACGATTATATATGGCATCTTGAAGTGCTGCATTTTGTCTGTATCTTTTGGTTTGGTCTTTGGATTTTCAATTTTTTTGTTGTAATCAACAATGTTGCGGACGCCAACTTTTGCAAGCTTATCGTAACGCTTTTCCATTTCGTGTTCAACTGCTTTTAATACCAATAACGCGTTCTGTGGATTAGTAATTATTTCTTCTTCCAAATCCGGGGACACAGCAAGGAAATGTTTATTTAATGCTCTATAAAAGGAGAGCTCAATTTTTTTCGGATCAATAATTACAAATTTAATTTCAGAAGGGTGCTTAGCGAAAATCAAACTTGTGATCATCATATTAATACCAACGCTCTTTCCGGCCCCGGTTGCGCCGGCTATTAAAAGGTGCGGCATTTTTGCAAGATCCGTAATGTAAGTTTCACCGGAAATAGTTTTTCCAAACGCAAGTGGTAGTTCATCTTTTGATGTCTTCAATTTCTTAATAACACTTTTGGCACTCACCATTTCAGCTTCAGCATTTGGAATTTCAACACCTATAGCACTTTTACCCGGAATTGGCGCTATAATTCTAATACCTCTGGCAGCAAGTGCTAATGCAATGTCGTTTTCAAGACTAACGATTCTGCTGATCTTTACACCAGGTGCAGGCACAAGTTCGTAAAGAGTTACAACGGGTCCGGGAGTAACGGATATTTTATCAATGTGAATGTCAAAGAGCGCAAGTTTTTCTTTTAATAATTCGGCATTCCTTTTTAATTCTTCATCGGAGATTGATACAGTAACACCTTCATAATCTTCCAGCAATTCCAATTGCGGCGATGAATACTCAATACTTTCTTCCCACTGTTCCGGTAAATCTCTTTCTTCCAAAACATCAACATCAGGCATTTCTGAAACATCAACTTTTTCTCCTTGCTGTTCGGACTCAATATTTATTTCTTCTTCAGAAGCATCAACCTGCTCATCTTTGTTAATTATCCTAATTTTAGTTTCATTAATTGGTTCTTCTGCTAGAATTTCCGGAAGTTCTTCTTCAACTGGTTTTTCTTCTTCTATCTTTTCAGTTTCTTTTTCAATTTTCTCTTCTTCTGGTTCTTCTATTATTTCAAAAGTTTTCTGTTTCGGCTTTTCAACTTCCTCTAGTTTTTCTTCTTTGTCTTTTTTGGTAAAAACTTCTTTTAAAGTAAGCTCAATAAACTCAGACAATTTCCCGAATTTAATATCAAATGCAATAAAGACTATTATAAATTGGATTGTGAGCAACAGAATTATGCTACCAATTCCACCTAAAAAAAGAGATAAGCCATTGCCAAACAGTAAACCGATTTTACCGCTAATTTCAGGATGATTTTCAAGAAGCTGATATTCAGAAATTAATACACCGAAAAAAGCTGAAGCAATTATTGAAGAAGCAATGGTAAAGTTGGAAAGAAATAGAGGGATTTTAAAGCTATCATTCTTAATAATGAAAAAACCCCAAATAAAAACTAGTACCGGAAAAACGATTGAAAAATAACCAATTGTAGAATTAATAAAAAAGTTTGATGTATAAGCCCCAAAAATTCCTAACCAATTTCTTGTGCTCTCTGCTCTTCTTAAAAACTCTGGTTCATTTGAGAAAAGTTTCTGTAGATCTGTTAACCCCTTTGCCAGATTGGCTAAATCAAATTTAGAGTACGAAACAATACTTAGAAAAACAAAAACTCCCAATACACAAAGGAACAAACCCAATATCTTGATTTTTTTATCAACAGGAATTATGGGCGTACTTTCGTTCTTTTTTACTGTTTTCTTTTTTCTTTGTTTAGCCATCTTGAAATATAAATTAAGAAAATAATTTATTTATGAAGATTTATCAATCTTTATAAAGTCGGAATTGAAAGTAGGAACAACATCAGTTGAATTCAACTTTGAACAGAAAGCAATATCATCTTCAAAGCCATTGTTAACAAGCTTTTTGCCATGCTCGCTTTCAGATAACATCTTATGTAAATCATCACTATAGGTTTCACTCAATATTTTGCTGGCCTTACCGGCATCACTAATTTCAATATCATTAGTAATGCTACTAATTTCCTTGATCAAAAGCCCAGCACAAACGGTGTCTTCTAGACAAAACATGCCTTCGGAACCTGCACATAAAATAGTAATATCTTTATTAATTTTTAATAACTTTTCTGCAACAGCTTTAATATTACTGAATGAGCACATTAAAAGGTTTTCTGAAAACTTTGCCCTTACAATTGCCCTTGAACCATTGGTAGTAAAAAAAACAATTGATTTGTTTTCAACATTCTCTTTTGAGTATTCAATCGGAGAATTTCCGAGGTTAAATCCTTCAATTTTATTTGTATTCCTCTCACCACCTAAGAGCACTTTACTACCGGAAGCTTTTAATGCAAATTCGATTGTACCAATCGGCCTCATTTCTTTTGCACCGTTTTCAATTGCATTAATAATTGTTGAAGTAGCACGCAAAACATCAATAACAACAGTTGTTTTGCCTGTAAAATAAAGCTCCTCCGCATTAAGCGGAGAGAGCAGCACATGAATTTTCATATTATTTTTTTACAAATGGTAATTGAATAATTGTAGCAGGTATTGATTTATTTCTTATCACCCAGTTAACAGTATTGCTGACTTCAGCATATTCTGATTTCACATAACCTAATGCAATTGGTTTATCTAGTATTGGGCTCATTGTACCACTAGTTATTTTCCCTACAATTTCACCGTTTACCGTAATTTCGTATCCTTGTCTCGGGAAAGCCTTATCATCAGCTACCATTGCAACTAATTTTCTATTCGGGCCTTCTTCTTTTACTTTTTTGATCTCATCGATCCCAATGAAATTCTCTTTCTTCAATTTTGTAATCCAACCTAAGCCGGCTTCAATTGTGTTTGTAGTTTTATCAATATCGTTTCCATAGAGACAATACCCCATTTCAAGTCTGAGAGTATCTCTAGCGCCAAGTCCAACCGGTTCAATTTCGAATTCTTTCCCGGCCTCAAAAATTGCATCCCAAACTTTTTCCGCATCAGCTTCATCGCCTTTGAAATAAAGCTCATAACCCAGCTCACCAGTGTAACCTGTTCTTGAAACAATCATATCAACACCAGCAACTTTAGCTCTTACGAAATGGTAGTATTCCATATCGATTTCTTTATCAGCAATTTTAGAAATTACTTTTTGTGAATTAGGTCCTTGTACGGCCAACAACGAATAATCGTCACTCTCATCAGTCAATTCAACTCCAAAAGAGTTGTTGTCATTCATCCATTGAAAATCTTTGTCTTTATTTGACGCATTCACAACTAGCATAAATTCATCTTCAGCTATTCTATAAACAAGAAGATCATCAACTATTCCACCGTCATTGTAGCACATTGCAGAATACTGAACTCTACCCGGAAATAATTTTGATGCGTTGTTTGTAGTTATGAGCTGAACAAACTCTAAAGCTTTTTCACCTTTTACTTTCACTTCTCCCATGTGCGAAACATCAAACACACCAACTGATTCTCTTACTTTTTTATGCTCTGCAATAATCGAGGAATACATAACAGGCATTTGATAGCCAGCGAATTCTACGATTTTAGCTCCTAGTTTTTCATGTACATTATAGAATTTTGTTTTCTTCATTATCAAACCTTTTGATTTAGTTTCTCCCAATCACTTAAAAACTTAGCTAATCCATTTTCAGTTAATGGATGGTTAAATAATTTTTTGATTACAGCAAACGGAATTGTTGCAACATCGGCACCCATTTTAGCTGCTTCTACTAAATGAAGTGGGTGTCGGATACTTGCTACAAGCACTTCTGTTTCATAACCGTAGTTATCATAAATTTGTACAATTTCTTCAATTAAATACATTCCATCATGACTAATGTCATCTAATCTGCCAACAAATGGCGAAATGTAAGTAGCACCTGCTTTAGCAGCCAACAAAGCTTGAGATGCAGAAAAACATAAAGTAACATTTGTTTTGATTCCTTCAGCAGATAAAGATTTAACCGCTTTTAGTCCTTCAGGAATTAAAGGAACTTTGATAACAATATTATTGTGAATTTTAGCAAGATCGTGAGCTTCTTTCATAATGCCATCATAGTTAGTTGAAACAACCTCAGCGCTGATAGGACCATCAACTACCTCAGTAATCTGCTTCAATAATTCAATAAAATCAGCACCTTCTTTTGCAACTAAAGATGGATTAGTAGTTACACCATCAAGCACACCCATTGATGCAGCTTCTTTAATCTCTTCAATGTTTGCAGTGTCAATAAAAAATTTCATTTGATTATCCCTTCTTTTTTATATTCAATTTATGATATCTATTTAATCAGGATATTAAAGAATAATTAAAAAATTATTAAGAGAATTCTTCCGTTAAATCTTCACCCGTTTTTGCAGACAATATTGTAAATGACTGTGGGCTAATCGCCTCTTTTTCTTGAAGCCTAATTTTTACGAAATATCGATACTGTAACTTTGTCAGAGTTGAAACAAAACCTTGCTTCAAACTTCTTCCAAGATGAGGGTGAACTTGTAAAATCAAAGACTTCTGTCTGCCTTCAAGTTTATATCTCTTCAGCCATTCTTCAATTTCATGAATTAAGTTAGATTGTTTAACAAGCAGCCCAGTACCATTGCAATATGGGCAAACTTCTTGAGTGGATTGCAAAATATTCTCACGAATTCTCTCTCTTGTGATCTGCATCAAACCAAAGTCGGTCATTGGCAGCATGGCGATTTTGGCACGGTCTCTTTTAAATTCTTTTTTAAGTTCGTCAAAAATTTTCTTGCGGTTTTTGTCATCTTCAAGATCAATAAAATCCACTACAATCAAACCACCAATGTCTCTTAGTCTCAATTGTCTCGCAAGTTCACGGGAAGCTTCCAAATCTGTTTTAAGGGAGTTCAATTCCTGGTCTTTTTTTGCTGCATATCTGCCACTATTTACATCAATTACAACCATTGCTTCGGTGTGTTCTATTACAATATGACCACCACTAGGCATTGGTACTTTTCTGCCCATTGCTGTCTTTATCTGCTCTTCAATGTTAAAAGCTTCAAAAATGGGTGTATCATTTTTGTAATAATCAATTTTACCCGCTAAATCCGGCTGAATGAAATCAACGTAATTTTTAATTTCTTTGAAGATTTTTTTTGAATCGACAAATACTTTGTTTACATCTTTTGTGAAAAGATCACGAATTACACTTACAGTTGTGCTAAGGTCTTTGTAAACAAGTGCTGGCGGAGAATTCTTTTTAACTTGTTCCTGAAGTTCTAACCAAGTTTTTATCAAATATTTTAAGTCACCCTTGAGTAACTCATCCGACTGCCCTCTTGCAGCAGTTCGGATTATCAATCCACACTTCTTAGGTAAAATCTCTCTTGCAATTTTGCGCAGTCTTCTTCTTTCTCTAAAATCTACAATTTTTTTGGAAATCCCTACTTTGTTGTCATAGGGTAGCAAGACACAAAATCTGCCTGGAATTGAAATTGCCGAGGAAACACGAACTCCTTTATCTTTTACCGGTTCTTTTATTATTTGGACAAGTATTTCCTGTCCTTTGTGCAATTTAGGGGTAGATTTTTCCTTTTCAGGCTTCTCGTCCTCTTCTTCATCCTCATCAAGATCATCATCTATATTATCGTCCACTTCTTCATCTTCACCATCATCAAAAACATTTTGCAATGCTTCTAATCTATCCCCAATGTCTGAAAAGTGTAAAAAAGCGTCGTGTTTTAATCCTATATCTATAAAAGCTGCTCTGATACCTGGTAATACTCTGGCTACGGTACCGAAATAAATATTGCCAACCATTCTTCTTTTCTCAGGGTGGTCAACAAAAAAATCCACTAATTTTGAATCTTCTGTAATTGCGACCCTTGTCTGAGATGCAGAAGAATTAATTATAATTTCTTTTTGCATTTATGTCTCAAACTTTAATTCTATTTTTCGCAGACAGTCTCTTTTTCTTCTGTCTGCCAAAAAACAACTTTGTTGTTAAATCTTTTTGAAATAATCTCTATATCTTCTTTTTGATATTCTTCGTTTTCAATTTTTTGTGTATGTATTTCTACTAATTCTTGTATTTCATCAACAGATTTAAGTGATAATAATTTTTCAATTAAATAAGATATTCCGTTGTATTTTCGAAAATACCAAATTACATTTTTTTTGATTTTATCCAATGAATTAAATTCACCGTATTCAACTGTTAATAATTTGATATGCTTAATACAAACGTCTCTTACTTCTAAAACTTCTGGTAATCCGTTTCCTTCAAATCCATCCGAGATTTGATTAAATTCTCTAAATAAAAACGGATTTCCTAATGCACCTCTTGCAATCATTACAGAATCACATCCGGCTAAATGAATCATCTTTTGGGCATCTTTCGCTTCGAAAACGGATCCATTTCCTACGAGTGGAATGGACAATGAATTTTTAACTTTTGTTAACCACTCCCAGAGCGCACAAACTGAGTAGCGATCTTCCCTTGCCCTTGCATGAAGAATTACCATTGATGCGCCATTGTCTTCAATTATTTTGGCATTCTCAATAATGTTGATTGAACTTCTGTCACGCCCCAATCTCAATTTTACGGAAACGGGTATTCCTTCAGCACCTTTTACCATGCTAGCAACAAGTTTGCCAAGCAATTCCGGATTATCCATTATAGCAGAACCCATTTCATGTTTTGTTACTTGATCAACTGGGCAACCGCAATTTAAATCAATTACATCTGGCTTGAACCTATGTAATTCTTTGGTAGCTGCATATAAAATATCAGGATCTTTTCCTAATAATTGAACACCGATAGGTTTTTCGGATCTACTGAATGCTAATTTGCGAAGTGTATAAAACTCGTTAGTGATAATGCCTTTGGCACTAACCATTTGTGTGAATGTTAATCCGGCTCCATGTTCTTTGGCAATTGTCCTGAATGGAGTATCCGTAACATCAGCCATAGGAGCAAGAATTAATTTTTCACCAATATCTAATCTGCCAATTTTCATACGAGTTCATTCGTTATAAGTAACTCACAAAAAAAATGCTGAATGACTTAATTATCATTCAGCACTTTAAAGAATTAATCTTCTTTTTTAGAATCACTATTTTCTTTTTCGTTACCTTGCTGCTCTTCTTTCTTTTCTAAAAGAACTTTTCTAGATAAACTGTATTTACCGTTTTCTATTTTCAACAACTTAACTTTTACTTTTTCACCAACTTTCAAAACATCAGTAACAGCATTTATTCTTTTTAGATCAACTTGTGAAATGTGTAACAAACCGGTAGTTTCCGGTAAAATTTCAACAAAAGCACCATAAGCTTCAATTTTAACTACCTTTCCTTCGTATATTTTTCCTTCTTCCGGAACAGCAACCAAAAGCTTGATATATTCTTTTGCTTTCTTTGCGTTCTCAGCTATCGGACTAGCAATGTGAACTGTACCATCTTCATCAATATTGATTTCAACACCGTAATCTTTTTGTATGCCTTGAATAACTTTTCCGCCAGGCCCAATAACAGTACCAATTTTTTCCGGATTAATTTTTGCAGATAATAGTGTTGGTGCATGATCTGAAATCATTTCACGTGGTGTAGAAATAATTTCATCCATTTTGTCAAGAATATGCATTCTACCATCTTTAGCTTGCGCTAAAGCTTTTTCCATAATTTCAAAAGAAATACCTTGAATTTTGATATCCATTTGAATTGCTGTAATACCATCTCTTGAACCGGCTACTTTAAAGTCCATGTCACCAAGGTGGTCTTCATTACCTAAAATATCAGAAAGTATTGAATATTGTTCGCCTTCTTTAACAAGACCCATTGCAATACCGGAAACAGCACATTTAATCGGTGCACCGCCATCCATTAAAGCTAATGAACCGGAACAAACAGTCGCCATTGACGATGAACCATTTGATTCAAGTATGTCGGAGTTCAATCTGATTATATATGGGAATTTTTCTTCAGCTGGAACAATATTTTTTAAAGCTCTTTCAGCTAAGTTTCCATGACCGATTTCTCTTCTGCCAGTTCCACCGTATCTTCCTGTTTCACCAACTGAGAAAGGTGGAAAATTATAGTGAAGCAAGAATCTTTTTTTGTACTCAGGCTGCATACCGTCAACTATTTGTTCGTCTCCGGAAGTTCCCAAAGTTAATGTCATTAAACTCTGAGTTTCGCCTCTAGTGAACAGTGAGGAACCATGTGTCCTAGGAAGTAATCCAAGTTCAATTGCGATTGGTCTGATGTCGGTAGTAGTTCTTCCATCAAGTCTCATTCCTTCTTCAAGAATTCTAGTACGCATCAATTCTTTTTCGATATCATGGAGTACTTCTTTAATTTCTTTTTCGCGTTCTTCATATTTTTCAGCAAGAGTTTCTAAAACAGATTCAGCTAATTCACCGTTTCTCTCTGATCTTTCTTCTTTTGCTAAAACAGAATTAACAATTTCTTTGAATTTGTCATAAGCTAATTCGTGAACATCTTTTTGTAATTCTTCGTCAACTTCTTTTGCTTTAACTTCCATTTTTTCTTTGCCGCAAAGTTCACGAAGTTCATTTTGAATCTGCACAAGTTTTTTAATTTCTTCGTGTGCAAATTTTAGTGCTTCTAAAAGATCTTCTTCACTAGCTTCTTTTGATTCGCCTTCAACCATCATAATTGAATTGTCAGTACCTGCAACAACTAATTCTAAATCACCATCTTCAATTTCCTGCTGAGTTGGATTGACGATAAATTTCCCGTCAATTCTTCCAACTCTAACTTCACCGATTGGCTCTAAAAATGGGATATCGGAAATTGCAAGTGCAGCCGATGCACCAACTGCAGCAACTACATCTGAGTCGTTTTCACCATCATAAGAATAAACAAACGCCGCAACTTGCGTATCGTTTTTATATTCTTTTGGGAATAACGGTCTGATAGGCCTATCAATAAGCCTAGCACTTAAAATTTCTTTTTCGCTCGGACGTCCTTCACGTTTTATAAATCCGCCAGGAAATTTCCCAGCGGCAAAAGCTCTTTCTTTATATTCAACTGATAGCGGAAAATAATCCATATCTTCTGCAGCTTCTTTTGCAGCAACTGCAGTAACTAAAACCATTGTATCTGCATAACGCACCATTACAGCACCGTTAGCTTGCTTAGCTAATTTGCCAGTTTCAATCGTTAATTTCTTTCCGCCTATTTCAACTTCTTTGCTGTATACCATTCAGCATCCTCTTATTTTCTTAATTTCAATTCTTTTATTATAGCTCTGTATCTTTCGATATCTCTTTTAGCAAGATAATCTAACAATCTTCTTCTTTTACCAACCATCTGCATCAAACCTCTTCTTGAAGCGTGATCTTTTTTATGATCAGCAAAGTGTGCAGTTAAGTTGTTGATCTTCTTTGTCAATAACGCAACTTGTACTTCAGCTTTTCCACTGTCTTTTCCGTTGTCACCGAATTTGTCGATTATCTCTTGTTTCTCTTCTTTTGTTAAGTTCATTTTATAACTCCTTTTTTCGATTGAATCCCAGAATTACCCAGGATTAATTAACTAATGTACTGATAAAACTTTCTGCTTCTTTTTTATCTAATTTAATTTGTTCTATCAACTTTTCTTTTGAATTAAATTTTTTTTCCTCTCTTATTCTCTTTAAGAGATTTACTTTTATTTCTTTATCGTAAACTTCTTTTTCAAAATCAAAAATATTTACCTCAATGAGAGTTTGATTATCATTTTTGAATGTCGGCCTGTTTCCGATATTCATTATTCCGTAATGTATTTCGTTTTCAAATTCAACAGAAACTACATAAACACCAATTGAAGGAATTAACTTCTTTTCATCTTCAACTTTAATGTTTGCTGTTGGGAAGCCCAGCTTACGGCCTCTTCCCTCTCCTTTAATTACTTTGCCGGAAATAGAATAATTTCTACCAAGATGAATTTTTGCAGACTCAACATCACCGAGTCTCAACAATTTACGAATTTTAGTACTGCTCGAAATTTCACCGTCGATTGTTTTTGCCGGAACCAATGAAACATCAAATCCGAATTTATTTCCGTAATCCCTCATCGTTTGTTCATCACCGCCGCGGTCTTTTCCAAATTTGTGATCGTAACCTATAACAAATTTTTTAACACCGACACCATTAACAATATAATTGATAATAAATTCTTCCGAAGTCAATTGCCTAAACTCTTCAGTGAATTTGATTATCACTAAATTATCAATTCCGACTTTTTCGTATTGTTCAATTCTCTCATCAAGTAAAGTAAGCAGTTTTACGTCATAGCCTTTTGAAACTACTGTTCGCGGGTGGGGTTCAAATGTAACCACTACCGATCTGCAGTTCAAGTGCTTAGCCGAATAAACTACTTCATTCAAAATGTCAAAGTGCCCAATGTGCAATCCATCAAAAGTCCCGACAGTCACTACTGAATTCGTATCTTTTTCTATTTCACTAATATCAGAATATATGTTCATTACTTTTAATTTCTTTCAGCACTTACAGAATTGTTTTTCAATTCTACAAAATCATTAATCTTAAACGCATCGTCAACTGAGTAATCGCCAATTTTTGTTCTTCGTAATTTTTTAAGATAGCCTCCGCAGCCTAGCTTTTTGCCGAAGTCATCTGCAATTACTCTTATGTAAGTTCCTTTGGAACAAACAACTTCAAAATGTACTGCCGGTAAATCTATTTTTTTTATTTCAAACCTTTCAATAGTAACTTTTCTCGGTTCTCTTTTTATCTCAACACCTTTACGAGCATATTTATAAAGAGATTTACCTTTATGCTTTAAGGCCGAATACATCGGCGGAACTTGTTCAATCTCACCTAAGAATGAATCTCTGGTTTCCAAAATGTTTTTTTCATCAATTCCATCAATTGGCTTTTCTTCTTCAACTTCAGTTTCACCGTCCATTGATGGAGTTTTTTTCCCGAGCTCTATAATACCGGTATAAGTTTTAATACTTTCTTGATATTGATTGATCTCTTTTGTTTTCTTTCCTGTGCACACAATCAGCAATCCGGTTGCAGCAGGATCAAGTGTACCAGCATGACCAACTTTTTTTACTCCAACTGCTTTGCGTACTTTATATACAATATCAAAAGATGTAAGCACAGGATCTTTATCAATTAAAATTACTTCCCCGGCATTGAAGTCAATTTTACTAAGGTCATTCAGATTCTTTGTTATCATTGTCGTGAATCTTTTTGAATAACCCTTCCATCTTTTCAACGTAGTCAAGTGTATCATCAATAAAGAAAATAAGTTCAGGAATATACCTTAACCTTTTCAGTTTTTGACCAAGTTCGCCTTTAATAAGGCCTTTTATGTCATCAATTTTTTTAAGAACACTTTCTCTGTTTTCTTTATCGTAAACAGAGATATAAACTTTTGCCTGACGAATATCAGGACTTACTTTTACATTTGTAATTGTTACTAAACCCAAATCCGGGTCTTGAACTTTGTTCAAAAAAATCAAACTAAGTTCCTCTTTCAACAAGCTTGATATTTTCTCTAACCTAACGGACATTAGTCTTCAAGTTTCTTTTTCGTTTCAATAATTTTATACGCTTCAATGATGTCGCCTATTTTAATATCATTGAAATTTTGTATGTTTAATCCGCATTCGTAACCAGCATCAACTTCTTTAACATCATCCTTGAATCTTTTTAGTGTTGCCAATTCACCTTCATAAATAACAATACCTTCACGGAACAATCTAATTTTATCTGTTCTTGTTATTTTACCATCTTGAACATAACATCCGGCAACTGTTCCAATTTTTGGTACTTTGAATGTTTCCCGCACTTCAATTGTTGCAACAAGTTCTTCTGAAAGCACTGGTGCAAGCATACCTTCGAGCGCTGACTTCACTTCGTTAATTGCATCATAAATAACATTGTAAAGCCTGATATCAACTTTTTCTGTTTCTGCTAATTTTCTTGCGTTAATGTGCGGGCGTACATGGAAACCAACAATAATACCTTGTGATGCTGATGCTAAAAGAACATCATGTTCGGTAATTGCACCAACACCTTTGTGGATAACATTTATTACCACTTCCTGGTTGGATAATTTCATTAATGAATCGGAAAGCGCTTCAACGGAACCATCCACGTCACCTTTAACCACCAGCGGTAATTCTTTAACACCACCTTGTGCAATTTGGCTTGCAATTTCATCAAGTGTGATATGTTTAACCTGACGGTGATCTTGTTCTCTTTTAAGTTGCTGACGCTTGAGTGCAACTTCTCTAGCTTCTCTTTCAGATTCTACAACTACAAAAGAATCACCAGCTTGAGGGGCATCTTCCATACCAAGGATTACAACCGGGCCGGAAGGGCCAACTTCATCAAGTTTTTTATTTCTTTCATCAAACATTGCTCTTACGCGGCCGAAACTGTTACCCGCGACAAACGGCTGGCCAACTTTTAATGTTCCTTTTTGAACAAGAATAGTTGCAACTACACCTCGGCCTTTATCCAACTGTGCTTCAATAACTGCACCGTGAGCAAATCTATCCGAGTTTGCTTTTAATTCTAGAATTTCTGCTTCAAGTAAAACTTTTTCAAGTAGCAGGTCGATGTTGATTCCTTTTTTTGCAGAAATTTCAACACACTGATATTTACCGCCCCAGTCTTCTACTAGAACATTTCTGTCTGCTAATTGCTGTTTAATTTTTTCAATGTTTGCGTTAGGCTTATCAATTTTATTTATTGCCACAATAATAGGAACACCTGCTGCCAAAGCGTGGTTAATGGCTTCAACTGTTTGAGGCATCACCGCATCATCTGCTGCAACAATAAGAATTACGATATCAGTAACTTTGGCACCTCTCGCACGCATCGCAGTAAACGCTTCGTGACCAGGTGTATCTAAAAATGTGATGTGCTTTCCGCCATCTACTTTTACTTGATAAGCACCAATGTGCTGGGTAATACCACCTGACTCACCTGCTACAACATTTGCTCGTCTGATATAATCCAATAGAGATGTTTTACCGTGATCAACGTGACCCATTATTGTAACAACCGGCGGTCTTTCTGTAAGTGTATCTTCCGGATCTTCTTCATCTTCCAAAATATCAAAAGCATATTCTTCTTCTTTTTCTACTTCAAATCCAAACTCGTCTGCGACCAAAGTAATTGTTTCAAAATCAAGGCGTTGATTAATTGAAACCATCAAACCTAGTCCAATACATTTTGAAATCACTTCGGATACCGAAACTCCCATCATGTTTGCAAGTTCATTTGCAGCGATGTATTCAGGCAAATGCAGCACTGTACTTTCAGCTGCCTTTTGCTCTTCAATTATTTCCTGCTGAATTGCTTTTTCTTTTCTTTTCTTTTTCCTTTGGCTCGCTCTGTCACCAACAGAAGTTTCGTCCATGCTGAGCATGGTTTTCTTAATAGCCTGCTCAACTTCCCTTTTATCTACTTCAAACTTTTTAACTTTCTTTTTCTTTTTAGCAACCGGATTATCATCTGGCTGTGCATCCGGCTTTTTCTTTGCTTTTAATTTTTTCTTTTTCTTTTTATCAGCAGAATCATCAGTAGTTGTTTCTTTAGCTGTTTCTTTTGGTTGAACTTTTGCCGGGGTATCAACTATTTTTGATTTATCAGAAATTTGAACTTCTTTTTTCTCTTCTTTTTTAGGTTCTTCTTTCTTTTTCTTTTTAGGCGATAAATCAATTTTACCGACAACCTTTAAGCCCTTTTTATTTTTCTCAAGTTCCAATTCAGTTTTTGTTTTGAATGGTTTTGCCGGTTCAACTTCCTCTTCTTCTTTAGTCTCAGTAACTTCAGGTTCAGTTGCTTCAACTTCTTCAGCAACTGTTTCTTCTTTTTCTTCCTCTTCAGCAGCAACAACTTCTGTTACTTCGGTTGATTCCTCTTCCCCAATTTCTTCTTCAGTTTCTTCAACTTCAGGTTCAGCTGCTTCAGTTTCTTCTGAGATAACTTCTTCCGCAGTTTCAATTTCTCCGGTTTCTTCCGATGCTTCAGCTTCTTCGGTTTCTTCCGAAGTTACTTCTTCAACTTTAGCTTTTTCAGCTTTTTCTTCTTCTACAACTTCAACTTCTTCAGGCTTTTCTTCATCTTTTGTATCTTTTTCAGCTCTATCTTCTCTTAGCTTTTGAAATTCAGAAATTTTCCTGTAGTGTTTCTCTGCTTTTTCAATATCCTTTTTAAATTTAGTATGAATATCCGTTAGCATTTCATCGGTAAGCAAGGACATGTGTGACTTAACTTCGTAACCTTTTTCAGTTAAAAATTCTACCAATGATTCTGTAGCTAGATTATATTCAGAAGCAAATTTGTAAAGTCTTAATTTTTTCTTTTTTGTTTTTTCGGGCATATTTTAAAAATCCGTTTATTCTTCTTCCTCGAACTGGTTTTTGAGTATTTCGATTATTTCTTCCGCTTTCTCATCATCGAGTTCTTCAATTTCTTTTAATTTTTCTACACCAGCAGTAAGTACCTCAACTGCAGTATCAAATCTGTTGTTAATTAGCAGTTCAACAAGTTCAGCGCCTAATTCTTCTCTTAAGTCGATCAATTCTATATCGTCTTCATATTCTTCGAATGGTTTTTCTTCTCTGATCACTTCAATATCATAGCCGGTTAATTTCATTGCCAGCCTGATGTTTACACCATTACGTCCAACTATTAAAGATACTTGATCGCTGTCTGCAACAACTGTACATTTTCTTTCTTCTTCGTCAACTTCAATTTGTTTAAGTTTTGCCGGAGCTAAAGCTCTCTGAATGTAAGTGATTGAGTCTTCGGAAAAATTTATCACGTCAATATTTTCGTTGTTTAATTCGCGAACTATTGCGTGAATTCTGACACCTTTCATACCAACACAGGCGCCAACCGCATCAATTCTGGAATCTTGGGATTCGACAGAAACCTTCGCTCTTTCACCGGGCTCACGCGCAATACCTTTAATTTCAATTACTCCGTCATAAATTTCCGGGATTTCAATTTCAAACAATCTTTTTAAGAAAATATTATCACCGCGGGAAATAATAATTACCGGGCCGTTCGGAGTTTTTCTTACTTCTTTAACGATAGCGCGAACAGTGTCACCCTTTCTGTATTTCTCTCTCGGTATCTGCTCTAATCTAGGCATCAACAATTCGTTTTTGTTGTGATTAACAAGAACGTCGTTTTTACGAACCTGGTAAATATCGCCCACAACAATTTCGCCCATCATTTCATTGTATTCGTTTGTAACTATTTCTTTTTCGATTTCTCTAATTTTTTGGTTCAAACTTTGGCGGGCAAGATTTATCAATCGTCTGCCGAACGAAACCAGCTCTAATTTTTCAACAAAGTCGTCGCCCACTTCAAGTTCCTCTTCGTTTCCTTTTTCATTTACTTCGTCAATGCTTATCTGAGTATTTTCATCTTCCACTTCATCAACAATCTCTCTTTCAAGGAAAATCTCGATATCGCCTTTATCCATATTCACAACAACATCATAAACTGCTTCAAGACCATATTTTTTCTTAACCATCAATCCGAATATCTCTTCAATTATTCCCGCGAGAACATCTTTGTCGAGTGATTTTTCACGAACCATTGCTGCAAATGATTCAACTATAGCTGTATTCATTTGATTCCTCCAAAATCAAAAGCTAATCTTTACTTTAGCATTTAATATATCTTCGTACTTAAGAGCTGTTTCATTTCCCTTTACGTCAAAATACAAAAAGCCGTTTTCCACTTTTAGTAACTTGCCCGTAAGTTTTTTCTTTTCATCTTTAAAATTGTATTCAACTTCAAAATTTCTATTAATGTGTTTTTGAAATTGATCAATAAATTTCAGCGGCCTATCCACACCTGGCGAAGAAACATCCAATCTATACTTTGAAGTGATCAGTTCTTCATCTTCAATAATTTTGTTCATTTCCCGGCTGATGTCGGCACACAAATTGGTGGTTATCCCTTCGGAGTTGTCTATAAAGACTTCAATAATCCTGTTGTTGTTATCGCCTCTGAAAACTATATCGATCAGTAAACAACTGTGTTTGCTTACTATTTCTTTTAATTTTGCTTCTATTTCTACTTTTTTCATAACCATATAATAAAAAACGCCCTTTTAAGGGCGAATTAGACTTGTAAATGTAACACATTTTTAAGGATTTAGCAAGTTTGCCAGATTTAAAGATTTAAGTTCTGCGGGAAGTTATTCTCAATGTCAAGTAATGGTTTTGTCGTTCCCGCATGCATTTAGCGGGAATCTATTTACAATACTTGTGGATTCCCAATTAAAGCACACGGGAATAACACTACTCTAATAATTTATTTTATCACACGCATATTCAAGGGGTATAAATAACTCTCACCTTCATTTGCTTTTACCGAGGCAATAATAACCATAATAAAACTGAACAGGCCAATAACCACAAGCAGCGGTATGCCTATCAAAACAATAATCAGAATTGCAGAAATAATTGAATAAATCGTAATTGAGATCTGAAAATTCAGAGACTCTTTACCCTGCTCGTTTACGAATGGAATTTCATCTTTTTTAATTAGCCAAACCACAAGCGGGCCAACGATATGCCCCATCGGAAAAAAGAAAAACGCAAACGCAGAAAGGTGGCAAAGCATGCCCCACATTCTTTCTTCTTTTGATAAGCTTAAATTCATTTTTATACCAAATTTATTTTCCTAAAAATAATAAATTTGTTCGGGAATAGGGTAAATTTTGTCATGGTTCGGCTACGACAGTCAAGAAATAGTTTAACTTTTGTTTTACAATAACAAAAAATTTATTAAATAAATTACATTTCATCCGTACTGAATAGTAATCTTTGAACCGTATCTTTATCAAACGAACAGTTAATTATATGATTATTAATATTCGATTTATAGTTGTCGAAGTTCTGGAAAAATATTTCACCTATTTCGTATTCCTTTTGAAGAGTCGTATTAAATATTGCAGGATCATCAGTTGATAAAGTGAAGAAAATGTCAGAATCTAACCATTTTTTTAGTGGATGATTTCTTAAATTAGGAGTTAGATTTAATGATTGATTACTAGTCAAGCAAACATCAATTTTACCAAATTTTTTACCGTCATCAATCAACCAATCTGCAATTGAAAGTCCATGAGCAATTCTATCAGGATTAAGCTCGCTTACAATTGCTCTTGCAAAATCTTCATTTGTTGTTTCACCAGCATGTGTTAAAAGATTCAAATTTACGTCTCTAGCTTTTTTAAATATTTCTGCTACCTCTTTTGGTCTTGCTAAATTTTCATCTCCTCCCATACTAATTCCAACCACTCCAAATTCTTTATACTCTTCATTACTAAAAATTATTTCTTCAAAACTTCGAGCTGAAAACTGCCATGGTAAATCAATTATAAACCTGACAGTTTTGTTTTTCTTCGATAATAAATTATTAAATTCTTTTAATAATTTTTTAAGATCGATATAAAAGGTTTTAATCAAAGCGTAATTCAATTGGATTTCAGAATAAACAATATTTTGATTATCCATATATTCTAAATAATCATTAAAAACAGAAACATACTTTTCAATACCATTTAAAAAATTATATCCAAAGCGAAGTTGTGCAAGAAACCTGCCAAAAGGTTCAGAATTTAAATCATAAAAGGAAATTGGAGGGAAAAAATATTCAGATGTATCCCAAAATTCTTGAATATGTTTATTCCAAATACATCCCTCCAAATGAACATGAAGTTCAAAATTATTAGTCTCCATTTTGATTATTTTTATATTTTTTAATAAGCATGTATCTTTTTGCCATTAAGTCAGCCATGATTTCATTTAATGAATCTTTCATTAATGATGTAAGAGGATATTTTATTACATGGTTAATATCCATCACAACTGGGTTTGTTTCTCCTATTTTTGCGCCATAATCTATTGGAACATATTTTTCTTGATCTTCATCGAAGAACTCAAGGTAAACATGATTATTTGTCTGAGGGTTAAATTCACGTCCCATATATAAACAAATCTTTACCTTTTTATTTGTATTGAGAGCAATATAGGAAAGAAGTGATACTAAAGCTTTGCAATTACCAGTTTTTGTTCGAGCAGTATTTATAGGATGCTTTACTATTTTGTCTATGTTAGTATTTGTTAATCCATTTAGATATTCATGAATCATTTCAAGTGAAACATTATTATCTAGATCAATATTATCACCCTTCAATATGGGATAAATGTCATTCTTAACAAATGGGTTTGATAATTGATCCCTTATGTCTTTTAACATAGTATACTCAGATATGCTACCTAGTTCATTTGCTATTTTTAACCGCGTTTCATTATCAACAATGTTTCTGTATGCCTGTAAAGCAATTGCACTTCGTCTGAGATCATCTCTAAACAAGTGATCTTCAAATTCTTTCTGCTCAATAAATTTTTTTAAAAATTCTTTTATTTTTTCTTTGTCTAAATATTTTGTTTCATTTGATTGATGAAGATTATAAAGCATAAAACTTATACTTTCAGGATCAATTTGAGCAAAATATCTATAAAAATTTGTCTCTGGTTCCTTATCTATAATATCTTCAATCCCACCAGAAAATAAACGAAAAAATAAATTTGATGCAGAATCTACTCCTAGTTTTTGACAAATAACGGCTCCAAAAAGGTATTGATCATACAACTTTAAAGCATATTCTTTTTCCTTGTAATTGGCTTCCATGTATGGAATACACATAGCCATTTGGTATGCATATGCGTACCTATGCTTTTCTTCAATTATATTCCCTTTTTCGATAAGTCTGTATAAATACTGGCCGAATAAAAAAATACTGAATTGATTAGCAAAATAGTATAAGGGATTATCTTTCCAATCTTCTAAAGGGCCTGTAATAGATATTAGCTCATTACTATTACCAATCTTTAATTCCTTTTTTCCAAGTAATGTTGCTGAACTGACTCTTAAAATAAATTCTATTTGACTATCAGCAGCAAATCCCTTTGGCAAATCAGTAATCCCTTCAAATAACTTATCAAATACTTCATTATTTTCACCAAGGTATTCGTAATATAAGGTACAAATATTGATTAAATTTAATGTTTCTCCAAAATAGTTTTTGGCAACCTTGCTATTTATATTCTGAGCTGCATCAAAAAGTTTATCACTTAGATTATCCATTATTCACACCCACAATAATTATCAAGTCCTTGAATTATCAATAATTTTGCTAAAGTTAGATAAGGGATATTGGAAAATTCTTCTGCTAACCAAACATCAGCACTGACAATAAATGCTTCAATTAGTTCATTTCCCGTAAATTCCTTTTTTAGAGCCGGGTACCTATCTTCACGGCAAATTGCTTTATATATTCGACCTTGTCTTGCTTCGAGCCAATCCAGGGCTTTTGCTTTATAATCTCCAAACCCTTGAAAATCATTGTCAAACACAGCTTTTCCAAATTTTTCGTAAAGTTGTTCATCTGTTAATTTGTTTAATTCTTCAATTTCTTTCATTTTACTTTCATCCACAACAACCTCCCTTTATTATAATTAATTTTTACAATATCATTTTTTAGAATCGTACATTTGTAGGTAAGCAAACCAAGTCTTCAAAATAAATGGACAATAAATCATTCAATATTTTAATCAAAACTAAAATAAAAAAAGGTCACATTCATATCAATCTAAATTAATAAAACTTTTTCTATCTAAAGATAAGCGATCTTAAATTAACGGGTTCGCTGCTCAGCTATCTTAAATATTTGACTTTTAGCATAAACTGTAAGTGTCAATCCTCTCGCAACCATAAAGACTGTCATTGCCAGCCAGAGGCTGTGGTTGCCTATAATATCTTTAGTTAAGTAGTAGGTTGGCAAAAATAGAACAAATGTGCAGATAATCATTGAGTTGCGCATGGCTTTTGTAGCTGTTGCACCTATAAAAACTCCATCCCAAATAAAGCAGACACTATTAATTATCGGGGCAATAATTGTCCAAATTAAAAAAGGTAAAGCTAGTTCAAGTAAAAATTCTTTGTCTGTAAAAAGTATAAAAATCTGCTCACCGAAAAGAAGGTAAATTAAACTTAACAAACCACCCAAAGCCATTCCCCAGTAAAAAGAATATTTTATTGCCTTCTTCAAATTGTGCTCATCTTTTGCACCAATGTAAGTGCCCACAAGGCTTTCGGCTGCAAAGGCAAAACCGTCAACTCAGTAAGCTAAAATCATCCAGAGCTGCATTAAAAGTGTGTTCACCGCGAGAAGGTTATCGCCAAACTTTGCGGACTCTGCAGTAAA
>JANQIV010000048.1 GCA_028282005.1 Melioribacteraceae bacterium
AGAAGTGGTGACATAGCTCTGGGAATTCCATTCAATCTTGCTGCATATTCACTTCTGACGCAAATAATTGCACAAGAAACAAATTTAGAATTAGGACAATTCTCACACACAATTATCGATGCACATATTTACGTTGCGGATAAAGGAAGCGAGAATGAAAAATATGATCATGTTGAAGGATTGAAAGAACAGTTAAAGAGGGAACCGCTACCTTTACCTCAATTAAAAATTGCAAAAAAACCAATTAATGAACTTAAATTTGAGGATTTTGAGCTGCTTAACTATCAGTCGCACGATAGAATTTACTTTGAAGTTGCAGTTTAAAATATCCCATCTTTGGGTAGTGTATAAAAAAATATATTGTCTTATTTAATAATTTTCGTTATCTCCCGATAGTAAAATTGAGAAATCGGGGGTGATGTGAAATTTATATTATTTGTACTGGTTATATTTACTTTTACTATTGGATGTAGAGAAGATATTTTAGTTACACCTGATTCGCAATTTTCTGCCTTAGAACCAGGCTCTTTTACAGTCAGTTCAAGGCCGCAAGGAGCTGAAATATTACTGAATAATAAAATTGTAAATAGGTTTACACCATCAGAATTTACTAATATCACTCCAGGTAATTACAGTGTTACACTTATTCGTGAAGGATTTGCTGACACAACTGTAATTTTTAATGTTGAAAGCGGAAAAAATAAAATTATTAGTGTATCTTTGGAATTCGTAAATTGAAACAAAGGTACATTGAAAAAAATTATTATTGCTGCTACAGCACAGAACGGAGTTATTGGTAATTCCGGTAAAATTCCTTGGCACTCGAGTACAGAATTTAAACACTTCAAACAAACTACCATTGGTTTTCCAATAATAATGGGAAGAAAAACTTTTGAATCTATCAGGAAACCATTGCCCGGAAGATTAAGTATTATTATTTCCCGCAACCCTGAGTTAAGTTACGAATTTGAAAATGTTGTTGTATTTACAAGTTTAGAAAAAGCCATACACTATTGCGAAACTGAAAAATATGAAAAAGTGTTTATTATTGGCGGAGGAGAAATTTATAAACAATCACTTAAATTTGTCGATGAACTAATTATTTCTATTATGAAATTAGAAGTAGAGGGAGATACATTTTTCCCAAAGATCGATAAAAACATTTGGGAAGTTACAGACAAAAAAGAATTTGATGAATTCACAGTTTGCTACTATAGCAGAATCTGAATTTATTTGATATCTTTCAAGCTATAATATCTTTTTTAAGTTGAAATATTTTTATGTCGAAAAAAATTAAAATATTACCTGAAAACGTAACGAATAAAATTGCTGCAGGTGAAGTTGTACAACGGCCCGAATCAGTTGTTAAAGAACTAATGGAAAATGCTCTTGATGCAGAGGCAAAAAGTATTGAAGTTATAATTAAAAGAGCTGGTAAATCACTCATTCAAGTTGTTGATGATGGATCGGGAATGAGTGAAGAAGATGCAGTTTTATCAATTCAAAAACATGCTACAAGTAAAATAGATAGCTTTGATGATCTCAACTCACTTTTAACTTATGGATTTAGAGGGGAAGCTCTAAGCTCAATTGCATCAGTCAGTCAGATTGAAATTAAAACTGAACAGCAAGAAGATGAAATTGGTACATTGATAAAAATTGATCAAGAAAATGAGATTCTTAAGGAGAAAGGTTCTTTCCCTAAAGGGACGTCAATTGCTGTTAAGAATTTATTTTACAATACACCCGCCAGAAGAAATTTTCTTAAATCAAATGCAACCGAGCTTAAACATATAATCGAAACATTTAAAAAGATTAGTTTAAGTCACCCGGAGATTGCATTTAAGTTTTACAATGATGATGATCCGGTTTTTAATTTTGAAAGTGGTGATTTAGAATCGCGGATAAAGGAAGTATTTGCTGATAATATAATTGAGCTGTTAATCAAAGTTGATGAACCCACTGACTACATTGGCTTAAAAGGCTATGTCTCAAAACCGGTTTATTTAAGAAAAAGTAAAGGCGAGCAATATTTGTTTATCAACAAAAGATATGTTGTTAGCCGGACGATAAACCACGCCGTATTTTCAGCTTACGAAAATATTCTGGAAAAAGGAGATTTTCCTTTCTTCGTTTTGTTCTTAAATATCGATCAATCTAAAGTTGATATAAATGTTCATCCGCAAAAACTTGAAGTTAAATTTGATGACGAAAATAATATTTACAATTTTGTAAATGCTGTTGTTAAAAGAGGAATGGGAAGTTATGATTTGGTCCCGACGGTTTCTTTTGATGAAGAAAGTACTGAATCGGAAAAATTGAATTATAATAGAGTGATAAGAAAACGAGAAAATGATTTTACCGATAGGCCTACTTTTACTCAGCCTGGAAATTCAAAAGACTCTGTTTACAGCGACGGCGAAATTGATATGCTTTTTAGTTCGATAAATAAAGAGGCTAAACAAGGAGCTCCGCTAAATAATTCACCCGATCCGTTTTCTGATGAGAACATTTCCCAAATTACTCCTCCGGGCCAGCGAACTTATGAAAGCAAAAAAGATGACCAAGTAAGTCCAACATTTATTGTTTCACTTCACAATAAATATATTTTAGCACAGATCAAAAGCGGCTTAATGATTATTGATCAGCATGTTGCGCATGAAAGAATCTTATACGAAAAAATATTAAAATCATTCGAAGCCAATCTTCCTTTTTCTCAGCAATTGTTATTTGCACAAACTATGCAGGTTGACCCCGGCGATTACGCATTGACAAAAGAGTTAGAACCGTTTTTAACCAAGATGGGTTTTGAACTTAAATTCTTCAGTAAAAATACAATTGTAATTGACGGAGTTCCTTCCGACATTAAAGTCGGTGATGAAAAAGAAATGCTTTACGAATTACTTGATGAATACAAAAAAAATCAAAGAGAAAAACAATTAGAACAAAGGGATAATTTAGCAAAATCATTTTCTTGCAAAGCTGCAATTAAAAGTGGAGATAAATTATCGGAACAGGAAATGAGATTGATGGTTGATCAGTTGTTTGCTACATCGATGCCTTACGTTTGTCCGCATGGTAGGCCAATAATAATAAAAATTCCTATGGAGGAATTTGACAAGAGATTCGGAAGAACTTAAAAGAAAGGTAAAAAATGAATTCATCAAATAAATATCAAACTTCAAAAGATAGATATAATGAAGCATTTAAAACTGCTAAATCGAACGGGATGAAATTTACATCGGTTTCCGGCGAGGATGTAAAAGGCTTGTACACCCCGGAAGATGTTAATGCAAATAGTTTTATTGACAACATTGGATTTCCCGGGCAATACCCGTTTACACGTGGTATTCATGC
>JANQIV010000102.1 GCA_028282005.1 Melioribacteraceae bacterium
TTCTTTGAGTTTCTTCGTGTCATTTAAACTTTTGGTTTCACGAAGGGGCACGAAGAAGTCACGAAGGAAAAACTACAATAGATTACTAGCTAACTCAGCTAGTTCAGAACGTTCACCTTTTTCAAGGTTTACATGGGCATAAAGTTTTTGCCCTTTGAAGTTATCAATCAAATATGACAACCCGTTTGACATTGCATCCAAATAAGGATGATCTATTTGATAAACATCGCCTGTTAAAACTAGCTTGGCTCCTTCGCCTGCACGGGTAATAATTGTCTTAACCTCGTGCGGAGTTAAGTTTTGTGCTTCATCAACTATAAAGAAAATTCTTTGTAAGCTTCTTCCGCGAATGTAGCTTAAAGGCTCAATGACAAGTTTATCGTCTTTAACCATGTTGTTGATTACTATATACTTGCTGTCTGTTTCTTTAAACTGGTCTTGTATCACTTTCAAATTATCCCATAGCGGCTGCATGTAAGGAGCTAGTTTGCTGTCAACGTCTCCCGGCAGGAAACCAATGTCTTTATTACTTAAAGGGACAACCGGACGCGCAATATAGATCTGCCTGTAAAATTTCCTATTGTGCAAGGCACTTGCAAGTGCGAGTAAAGTTTTCCCGGTACCTGCCTTTCCTGTTAAGGTAACCAAAGGAATATTGTTATTTGAAAGCGCATCCACTGCAAATGTTTGTTCCGCGTTTCTGGGCATTATACCATATACGGCATTCTTGTCTATTTTTCTGAACATCTGCATTTCGTGATCAAGATAAGCCAGAACCGAACGGATACTATTGCGTATTATAAAATATTTATTCGGGATAAGTTCGTTTACGAAGTGATCTTTAATTTCTTCATAGGGCACTTCATAAGGTGGTGTAAAAAACATCTGAAGAATTTCATCATCAAAATCTTCTTCGAAAGCCCTGCCTGTGTAAAGATGTTCAATATTTTGGATTTGATCGGTTGTATAGTCTTGAGCCTGTAATCCCAGAGACTTAGCTTTCATCCTCAGGTTAACATCTTTGGTAACAAGTATTACCCTGTTTTTTGAACGTGATGTATTTGATATATCCAATGCACAACTTAGTACACGGTGATCGGGATTGTCTTCCCTAAAAGCCTCATGTACTTCCTGGTTCAATCCCTTGGTAATATAAATTCTTACTTTGCCTTTACCTTCACCAAGAGATATGCCGCCGTTAAAAATTGCATCACCGGTTATTTTATCGAGAGTCCTTGTAAACTCCCTTGCGTTTAGATTGATTACTTGACTTCCCCTTTTGAAATGATCAATTTCGCCGATTACAGCCAAAGGAATTACAATATTATTTTCTTGAAATTGATGGATACATGTAGGGTCGTGCAGAATTACGTTTGTGTCTAATATGAAAGTTTTAGGAGATTTGGATCTTGGCATAAATAACAGTTTAGTTATAGGTTCTTCACAAATATATTCAAAATAAGAAATAAGTTAAATGAATTTATTATAAAGATTACAGTATTTCCATTTTTATGATTTGTATCAATATGTTAATTTTACTAACTAAATGTAAAAATTTTAAGAGACTATTATGGCTATCCAATCTGTGAATCCCGCTAAGAATGAAATCTTAAAAACTTTTGATGAGTATTCAACTGAAAAGGTTGAAGAGATTATAAGAAAAGGTGATGAAACATTTTTGAACTGGAGACTGACTTCTTTTGAAGAAAGAAAAGATTTGATGCTGAATGCCGCAGAAATTTTAAGAAAATATAATAAAGGTTATGCAGAAACAATCTCTATTGAAATGGGAAAAATAATCAGCGAATCCCTTGCAGAAGTAGAAAAGTGTGCGTGGGTATGCGAATATTATGCGGAAAATGCAGAACGAATTTTAAGTAATGAAATTATTGAAACAGATGCTTCCCAAAGCTATGTTAGGTTTGATCCGATTGGTGTTGTGCTTGCTGTAATGCCCTGGAATTTTCCGTTATGGCAAGTATTTAGATTTGCTGCACCTGCGCTGATGGCTGGTAATGCCGGATTATTGAAACATGCCTCAAATGTTCCGCAGTGTGCCCTGGCTATTGAAGATGTATTTAATAAAGCCGGATTCCCGGAAGATTTATTTAAAACTCTTTTGATTGGCTCAGGTTTAGTGAAAGACGTTATTGAAAATCCTAAAGTAAAAGCAGTCACTTTAACAGGCAGTGAACCGGCGGGAATGAAAGTAGCTGAACTTAGCGGGTATAATTTGAAGAAAACAGTTTTAGAGCTTGGCGGTAGTGATCCTTTTATAGTTTTAGCCGATGCCGATATTGATACTGCTGCTAAAGTAGGTGTTCAAGCAAGGATGCTGAATAACGGTCAAAGCTGCATAGCTGCTAAAAGATTTATTGTTGAGGAATCTATTGCTGATGAGTTTGAATCAAAATTTGTTGATGAGATGAGCAAACTTAATATTGGCGACCCTTTAGACGAATCAACATTACAGGGTGCAATGGCAAGAGAAGATTTATTGATTGAGTTGGATGAACAGGTTAAAAGATCAGTTGAAGCCGGGGCAAAACCTCTGCTTGGTTGCGAAAGATATCAAACTCAAGGCGCGTTTTATAAAGCATCTGTTTTAACTGATGTAACGAAAGGTATGCCTTGTTATGATGAAGAACTATTCGGCCCGGTTGCAACTATTATTAGAGCGCAGAACGAAGACGACGCAATTAGAATAGCTAATGATTCCGATTTTGGTTTGGGTGCCTCTTTATGGACAAACAATTTGGAAAAGGCGGAAGTTTTAGCAAAGCTGATTGATTCAGGTTCTGTATTTATTAACGGGCTTGTCAAATCTGATCCGCGCTTACCTTTTGGCGGAGTTAAAAAATCCGGCTACGGCAGAGAACTTTCTCATTTCGGTATTAAGGAATTTGTAAACATCAAAACTGTTTGGATAAAATAAAAAAGTTGAACTGTCATTTCGAATCGAACAACAGTGAGTGTGCTTGTCCCGCTTCTTTCAGCGGGGAGAAATCTTAAAAATTCAGCTTGTTTCCCAATCTAAAAAGATTTCTCAGTCGTTCATACAGCGAACTCTTTAGAAATGACAAACTAAAAATTAGTTGATAATTATGACCATCGGATTAGTACGGCATTTCAAAGTAAATATTGAACCGACAAAATTTTGGCTTTCTCCTGAAGAATTTGAAAAGGATTTGGATGATTACGATATTGCACCGATTTATGACCAAGAATTAAATATTAATCATATTGATTGGCAAATTTGCTATTGCAGTACTTTACCGAGGGCTGTATCCACAGCACAAAATATTTTTAAAGGTGAAATTATTCGGACGGATTTGCTGAGAGAAATCCCAATAAAAGCAGTTACCAAAAGGAAAATTAAATTGCCTGCTATTATTTGGCATACTCTTGCACGCACAGATTGGATGAAAAATAAGCCTTCACAACCTGAGGGAAAAGCACAATCTTACGAAAGAGCAAACAAAATATTAAACGAGATTTTACAAAACGGGCTTGAAAAAATTCTAATTGTGAGTCACGGTTTCTTTATGAAATCACTTTATCACGAATTATTGAAAATGGGGTTTGAAGGTGATATGGAATTAAATCCAAAAAATGGAAAGGTATACTTGTTGCGAAAGCAAGCTGGTTAAACCAGCCCGCTTAGAATTTCATTTGCCTTTTCCAAAGCTTCATCAATCTTAGAAATATCTTTTCCGCCTGCAGTAGCTAAATGGGGGCGTCCGCCACCGCCACCGCCGACAAGTTTAGCAACGGCGCCAACTATTTTTCCAGCCATCAATTTTTTATCTTTTATTAAGTCATCACTTACAACACAAACGATACCTACTTTTTCTTC
>JANQIV010000133.1 GCA_028282005.1 Melioribacteraceae bacterium
AAGTAAGAAATTCCTTATTCTTCATAAAATCTTCTAAAGTCATCTCCTCAGACGCTGTAACGGCTACTACACGTGGGGTCATTATATTATCTATTTTAACTGGCCTTAGCTTTATCAAATTTTGAATTATCGCGTTTTCTTTTTCGTCGAGTATTCCTTCTTGAATGCCAATGTCTGCTATGGCTGAAATTTCTTCACGGCTTACGGTTTTCTCTTTTTTACTGCTAACAAATATTTTCGTAACAAGCTCAGACATGACCACAAGCGGGTAAGTTATATAAATCATACCTTGAATAATCACACCAGAGATCAACGCAAGGTTTCTCCAATATTTAGCTCCAAGAGTTTTGGGAATAATTTCTGAGAAAAATAATATCATTATTGTTAGTACCGCAGAAATTAAACCGAAATATACTTCCCCAAATATTTTTGTAGCTTCAGCACCAACGCCGGCAGCACCAATGGTATGAGCAACTGTGTTTAAGGAAAGAATAGCAGAAAGAGGTTTATCAATATCATTTTTAAATTTTATAAATGTTGAAGCTGCCTTATTTCCGGCATCTTCCTTTACTCTGAGAAAAGAAACCGGAGTGGAAAGCAGAACGGCCTCCATTATTGAACAAAGAAATGAAACCAGTATAGCAAGTGATAAATAAAAGAATAGAAGAAACATTTTATTAAAGGTCTGTTTTGAGTTTTAGCAAAGATAAACTAATTTCAAAGATAATTAATGAAAAAAAGAAATTAAGTTAATGTTGGTTCATAAATCTAGTGTTATATAAAGAGATTTCAAACTGATTAATCCCTATTATATTTCTCAAACAAATTTTTTGAAGTTTTGGTTTGTGATAATCCACCTAACGCTGTACATTTTAATTCGTGCGGAATTCCTTTAGCAACTTCATTCATAGCTTGAATTACTTCATCGAGCGGAATTAAATGATTATAATTAGCCAACGCCATGTTTGCACAACTCAGTGCATTTGAAGCAGCCATTGTATTTTTACCCAAACAAGGTGCTTCAACGCGATTTGCAACCGGGTCACAAACCATACCGAATGAATTCTGTAACGCGACCGATGCAGCCGAAATAGATTGATCAAATGCTCCACCACCAAGCCAGGTAATTGCTGCTGCTGCCATTCCGGAACCTGAGCCGCATTCTGCCATGCAGCCGCCAACCTCAGCAGCAAAAGAAGAATGGGCTGAAATGAAAATGCCGATAACAGCTGAAGCTAACATAGCTTTCGTAATTTCATCTTCCGAAAGATTCATTGAATCTGCTACACCAAATATTGCTCCGGGCAACGCTCCGCAAGAACCGGCAGTTGGTGCTGCCACTATAACACCCATTGAACTTTTAACTTCCATTAATGAAGTAACATACATAATTATTTTGTTCAGTGAATTGCTCTCGATCAGTTTCTTCTTTTCCATTAATTCTTTGAATCCCACAGACTGTACACCTAAAATTCTGTCTTCGTATTCTGTTCCTTGCAAACCGGTATTGATTCCATTTCGCATTACTTCAACAATCTCTCTCATTTTTACAAAAACATCTTCCTTAGATATTCCTCCTCTTGCGCTTTCGTAATCTAATGCCAATTCCCACAATTCAAGGTTTTTATCTTTGTTATAGTTGATCATTTCTTCACAAGTAATAAACGGAACAGTCATATTTTTTCGGGACATAATAGGCAATACAGGATTTATCCTTTTTACAGATTTGAAATCTTCGAGTAATTTTTCCGGAATAAACTGTTGGGCTTTAACTTCAACAAAAGTTTTATTACCATGATGTATTAAAATTTCATCGCATTCAAATTCTGTTTCGATTTTGTCTTTAATGCCTTCCGGCTCATCAGAATAAATTAATGTTTCAAAATAATCACCTGCCATAAAAACAGATGCGCCATCAATTTCAATAATCTCAATCATGCCCCCACCGGTTGAAATTGCTGTCACCGTTTTAATTTCATTTCCATTTTTCAAAATCATTTTATATGTGTTCGGATGTCCACCGCCAATATCAGTTATCTCTATTCCAACATTTATACCTGAATCAATCAGTGCTTGATTATAATTTGGAAGTCTCTTATCTGTTGCATCCCAGCCAAGAAATCCTCCGAACAACCCCATATCAGAGCCTTGAGTTTTGTGCGTGGTTGCAAGGGATCCGGTCGGATCAAATTGGATTTTAACTTCTTTAATATTTCCATCCATTAAATCGCGGCAAATTCTCCCAATTCTTAAAGCGGCGGCGCAATGTGAACTTGAAGGCCCCCGCATTACCGGACCTATTACATCATTAAAAATACTTGATAACTTTTTGTCCATAAAATGACTTTCGATTTTTGAATTTCATAATAATATAAATCCATTACAAAATAATATCATCAATAAAATTTGAGCTTGCTTAGATATTAGTGTCTTTTATTGAAAATCCTTTTTATATTTAATGCAGTATGAAAACCTTCATGTTAATATTTCTAATATTTCTATTTCAAGAAGGATATCGATCACAGTCACAATTTGATAGTATTTCTTCTTTTCTTACCGGATTAACAAAAATTGAAAAAGCTGATGCCCTGCTCGATAAAATGTGGGAAAACCGCAGTAACAATCCTTTACTTGCGATTCAATTGGGAAATGAAGCAATAAAAATATGCCGCGAGTTAAATAACAAATCCCTTGAAGCAAAGGCGATAAATTTTCTCGGTGTAGCATATACTAATATGGGTGCTAACGAAAACGCATTAGCACTTCATGAAACAGCTCTTGAATTGTCGAGAGAAGTGAATGACTCAACCCAACTTGGATATTCGTATAATAATATTGGCGGAATTTATAGAGAGAAAAAGGATGTAACAAATGCTTTGAATAACATTCAACTTGCAATACCCATATTTGAAAATATTGGTGACCTAAGAGGTTTAGCTTATTGTTATATCAATATCGGGAGATTGTACAAAGATCAAAATAATTTTGAGAATAGCCTTAGATATTTGAACTCAGCTTTAGATTTGGTAGATATTATTCAGAACAATGAAATGAGAGCTCGTATTTTACTTGACATTGCAAATCTCTCATTGGATGCAGGTAACAACAAACAAGCTATTGAATCTTTCAAAGAGCTTGAGAGGAATTATAAAAGTATAAATTACTTGAAAGGGCTTGCTGAAGTTTGGATGGGTTATAGTAAATTGTATTACAATAGCGGGGGTTACGATCTTGCTCTTAACCATGCCCAGAAAGCTCTCAAACTTCATAAGCAGATTTCCAATACTGTTGGAGAAATAAGCACTTTAAATCAGATAGCCGCAATTTACCTGGTAAATAAAAATTACAATCAAAGTAAAAGTTATCTTGATACATCTTTAAAACGAGCTCAAGGAATTAACGACGCAGCATTACTTGCTGAAACTTATAATAGCTATTACAATTTGTATAAACAGCAAAAAGATTATTCAAACGCATTAAAATATTTTGAAATAACTCATCAAATAATTGATTCAATATTTACATTTGAAGAAGGAAGCAAACTTGCAGAACTTGAATCGCTAATTGAAATTGAACGGAAAGAAAAAGAGAAACAGCTTTTAAAAGCTGATCTCAAGAGCCAAAAGAGACAAAGCAATTACTTGCTGTTAATTATTGCACTATTTTTTTTAATTGTAATTATCCTTTACGTTAGATATAAAGAAAAGAAAAAACTAAATGATGAACTGACGAGAACAAACCTAATTAAAGACAGATTTTTCAAAATAATTGCTCACGACTTAAGAGAACCGTTTAATGCAATTTTCGGCAGTGTGGATTTACTTACAAACCATGCAGAAGAATTAACAGAAGAAGAAAAAAATGAATCAATAAATTCAATTGGCAGGTCTGTAAAATACAGCTTTGAACTTCTTGATAATCTTTTAGCATGGTCAAAATTACAATCAAAAGCTCTATACTTTAATCCGGCACAAGTAAATTTGAAAGAGATAATCGAGAGTGCAATTAATCTTGTCGAGCAAAAAATTAATAGTAAAAACATCAATTTAAAATTGAATTTTAAAAATGACTTTGAAGTATTTGCAGATAAACAAATGATTTCAACAGTTCTAAGGAATTTACTATTTAATTCTCTTAAGTTTACTCATCAAAACGGAAACATAATTATTACTGCAGCCACTCAAGAGAAATTTGATGTTATCGAAATTGAAGATGACGGAATCGGGATGAATGAAGAGGCTATTGAAAATATTTTTAAACTAGATAAAAAATTTATTGCTAAAGGAACCGAAGGTGAAGTTGGCTCTGGTATTGGTTTAATTCTCTGCAAAGAATTCGTTGAGTATCACAAAGGACTTATTCACGTAAGAAGTGAGTTAAGGAAAGGAACGAGCTTCATAATTACTCTCCCTAAAAACAACAAATAAATTTTTATAAACTTATTGAATTGCATCTAAATTGATAAAAGTCCTATCTTAATTAATCTACTTTAACCTAATTTGAGGCTTGCATGGAAGAAAACAAATCTACTAAAAAAGGAATCTTTCAAAAAATATTGGACAGGGTTGAAATTGTTGGCAATAAACTTCCACAACCTGTTACTCTTTTTCTTATTCTTGCCGGAATTGTACTAGTAGCATCTTGGATATTTTCGATGCTTGGAATAAGTGCAGTTCATCCGGGAACAGGAAATGAAATCAAAGCCGTCAACCTTTTAAGCGCAGACGGTATTAGAAGAATTTTCGTAGAAATGGTAACCGTATTTACATCTTTCCCTCCTTTGGGATTGGTACTTGTAGTGATGATCGGGATTGGTGTTGCAGAAAGAACAGGCTTGATCGCCGCATCATTAAAATCATTTGTGGCAAGTGTGCCATCAAAATTAATAACATTTACAATTGTTACTGCCGGTATGATTTCAAGTGTTGCCGCTGATGCCGGCTATGTTGTTTTAATACCGCTGGGTGCAGCTTTATTTTACGGAATGGGTAGACACCCAATCGCCGGCTTGGCTGCAGCTTTCGCAGGTGTTTCCGGGGGATTCGGCGCGAACATTCTTTTAACTTCGCTTGATCCTTTGCTTGCCGGATTTACAACTCCTGCCGCACAAATTATTGATCCTGATTATATCGTGAGAGAAACATCAAACTGGTATTTAATGGCAGCATCTGTGCCAATAATTGGTATTGCGGGAACCTGGGTAACAGAAAAAATACTCGAGCCAAGATTAGGTAAATACGAAGCCGAAGACCATGTTGAAGAAGAAAATAATGATTTGACTGACCAGGAAAGAAAAGGTTTAAGATGGGCAGGAGTTTCACTTTTAATTTCTGCTATTATAGTTTGTTTCATGTTTATACCTGAATGGGGATTATTGAGAGGTGATGACGGTAGTTTTACCCCATTTTATATAAGTATTGTTCCTCTTATGTTATTACTATTTTTTATTCCGGGACTTGTTTACGGAATGGTTACAAAATCAATTAAAACAGATAAAGAAGTTGCACAATTTACTGCTGAGTCAATGGCATCAATGGGCGGATATATTGTTCTTGCTTTTGTGGCAGCTCAGTTTGTTGCATTTTTTAATTGGTCTAACTTAGGTTTGATTATTGCAGTTAAAGGTGCTGATGCATTAAAAGCGGTTAACTTTGAAGGTATCCCATTAATTATCGCTTTTATTTTAGTATCATCTTTAATAAACATTGCTATTGGAAGTGCTTCTGCTAAATGGGCTATTATGGCTCCGGTATTTGTACCAATGTTAATGTTAATGGGCTATTCACCGGAAATGACTCAAGCTGCATACAGAATAGGCGATTCATATACAAACATATTAACTCCATTGTTACCTTACTTCCCTATTATCATTGTCTTTGCACAAAAGTATGTCAAGGACATCGGGATTGGAACAATTATTTCTTCGATGATGCCGTACGCAATTATTTTTGCTATTATCAGAATTGTAATGATGATTTTATGGATGTTATTCGAAATTCCACTTGGTCCTGACGCACCAATGCACTACGTGCCGTAAACTTTATAAAAGCTGTTTAATGAATTATTTCGTTAAACAGCTTTCTTTTTTAATTATCCTGCTGTAAAGGTATTTCGTTTAGCACATCAATTAATAGGTTCCAATTTTCTTCTTTATCTTTCTTCCAAACATGTAAATAATATGCTCCGGCAAAGTTTGCTTTTTCTTTGAAAGCAATTTTTCCATAAGTATATCCAAGATCATTTGATGCAGAAACTTTGCCGCCCATTGTTTCCCACTCGTGATTTTCAGGTTGTGCTGATAAATGTTTTATTATATCTTTACCTTTAATTTCATTAATTCCATTTCGTAAATAAACTGTTTCGTCAATAACAAAATTTGAATAAACGTAACCTTCATCAGAATTTACTTTTTCCTCGATATTTATCAATCTATCAAATTCATCTGCTTTACTTGAATTGTAATCAGTAATTGATGAAGAGTGATTTTCTACTTTCAAAGGTTCTATTACATCTTTTGGTTTCGGATTACTGTTTCCCACATCAATCAAAAATTTCCATGTCCCGTCTTTTTGTTTTTGCCAAACTGTTACAAAATTTCCAAAAGCAACTGATTCCTCATTCTCTGATCTTTTAAATTCCCAAGGACCTTTGTTTACACCTAAATCACCTGCTTTTGAAATCTCAGAAAAAGAAGGGTACCATAAGAGCAACCCGGGATTAGCAGGGGATTTTTCTAAAAACTCCTTCCCATTTACGGGGTGAGGCCTAAACAATATTCCATCATCATCTATGAATTTTAGGAATCCGTCTTTTATAGTGGATTTTTTTGTAACCTCGGCAAATTCGTATTCAGTTTTTATCAAACTTTCTTTTCCATTTTCTTCCAATTCCGTTCCCTCTGCAAAGCTAAATATCATAAGAAAAATAATTGCGTAACTTATTTTTATCAATACTTTTCCATCAATAATCGAATAGATAAATGGGTATGTTTTATTCATTTATATCCTCTTAGAATAGTATCAAACATTTGTTTATTCTTTTGAAAAGTGTACTTTGAAATAATATATTTCATTCACTTAATTTGTCGTTATAATTTTTTAATTGTTCCCCAAATAAATATTCAATATCAAGCTCAGTAAAATATTATTTCGACCTGAGAATCAATGAGACTTAAATCTTAATTTGGAAAATATGAGAGTAATTGGGATTAGATCACTAACTAATTAGTATGTACAACATTTATTACATCAATAAATTTCTTTCTGCAAAACTTTTTATAATTTTCTTTTATAGTAATTCTCAAGTAATGTTTGAAGTTTTAGTGAGTCCAAATAATTTATTGCGACAAATATAAACTGTTTTATTGTTCCCAAAGACATGTACTTACACTCTTGACAAAAATCAATATTCTCACGTCCTTTTAAATGCATCGACCGAAAGTCTTTCATACTTTCCCCATTCCAGATTTCTTCCAGTGTATTATTTGATGCATCTCCAAAAATCTCTTTACCGTCATAGTCGTTACAGCAAGGAACTACTTTGCCA
Organism: Melioribacteraceae bacterium; assembly: GCA_028282005.1. Taxonomy (GTDB): domain Bacteria; phylum Bacteroidota; class Ignavibacteria; order Ignavibacteriales; family Melioribacteraceae; genus JANQIV01. Next base: position 7,546 of record JANQIV010000133.1, read on the forward strand.
TTCGCATGAATTACCATTTGCCTCCAGGGCCAATCACATATATTCTTTCTATATTTTAGATGTCCGTTTACTTGGTAACTTTTAATTTCCTCATCTTTGCCGTTCCATGTACTGTAAGGCTTAAGCCAAATATTTCCCCCTGCTTTTTCCCATTTTTCCTTAAAGGGAATTACTTCATCCTTATTCATTGTTGTGTAAACTAACTGCGCTACTACAAATGTTTTAGAATTCGTTGCTTTGACTCTTTTGAATAACCATTTTATATTTTCAACCATTTTATTATAATTTCCGCCGGCTCTTTGCTTTTTATATGTAGCCTCATTTATAGCGTCTATGCTGCAAACCAAGAAATCCAATCCGCTTAATAATAGTTTATCTGTCTTATCTTTATCTAAAAAAGTACCGTTTGTCGACAGTTGGGTTTTAATTCCATTGTCTTTGAATCTTTTTATAATAAGATCAAATTGGGGATGGAGAATACTTTCACCCCAAGCGTGAAGGGTCACTAATTCAGCTTTTCCTTTGGATTCCTTTATTATCTTGTCAATCAATTCCAACTCTATGAAAGATACCGACCGTTTCATATAGATTCTTGGGCAAATAGGACATTTTAGGTTACAAGCGTTAGTTAATTCAACATGTAATATCGAAGGAAAACTAGCCTGAAGTTTCTTCATTCTGTAATCTAATACTGAGTTTAATCTATTTCTGATGGAAATACTCCTTTCATAAAAAAACTACCTGATCAAACTTTTTATCACTTTACTAAAAGGTTCATTATGGTAATTCGATTGAAAAGCATCAAACTTTCTTGTTTAAGCAAATGTCACAGTAAATAATATGGCAATATTTAAGTTCAAAGATTTTGGTTTTGAAAGAATTTTTTTTTAATAACCAGTATTGCTACAAGCATTTTTTATGAATTTAATTCATGTGGAAGGATATTTCGATTCCGTTGATCATATCCCCCCACATTTTTGAAGGCAATATTGTAAAAATAAAATGCGGAGTCGTCCGACTTTAAGACGTTTACTTGAATTAGGACTCAAAACGTATGAATTTAATGCTTTTCTAAATTTTTTTCTTAAAAACTTAGTCTCATCAAATTCAATTAATTAAAATATAGATAAATTTATATATACTTGAATTGATGTATGGGAATTTCGAGTAGTACACAAAAACCGCCCTATCATAATATATTTAGCCCTTATCAAGAAATTAGCCTTGATCAAAATCATTCGAATTTTTAATAAAAAAATTGAAATTATCGTATTTAGATTTATAAAAATACCATAGTATGAAATAAATTATGACTATATAAATTTTGATCATAAAAATGCAAGAACAAAGCTATTTGGTCTTGCTCTCTTCAAACTCACAATTCATCTCTAATCATTTTTTATTTTTTCCTTGTCAAAAAAGTTCATTAAATTGAACACAATATCTTTTTTCCTAACTATACTTTCAATTTTTCTAGTGGAGAATCAATGAGACTCAAATCATATGCAATTGGCAAATGGGTCCAAGGTACTGGTAACTTTCAAAACTTATACAACCCTGTAAATGGCGAAAAAGTCGCAGAAATATCTTCCGAAGGCTTGGATATAAAAGGTATGCTTGAATATGCACGCGAAGAAGTAGGGCCAAAATTGCGTGATAAAACTTTTCACGCTCGCGGACGCATGTTAAAAAAACTTGCACAGCATTTAATGGACCGCAAAAAAGAATTTTATCCATTATCATTTCAAACGGGCGCAACAAAAATTGATTCATGGGTTGATATTGAAGGGGGCATCTCGACTCTTTTTACTTATGCGAGCAAAGGTAGACGCGAAATTCCAGACGGCAAAATTTGGGTTGAAGGAAATATGGAACGTCTTTCTGCCGAAGGCACATTCGTCGGGCAGCATGTTTTGGTTCCTTTACAGGGTGTGGCTGTTCATATAAATGCATACAATTTTCCGGTTTGGGGTATGCTGGAGAAATTTGCACCGACATTCATTGCCGGTATGCCTGCAATAATTAAGCCTTCCCCTTACTCAGCTTTTCTAGCTGAAAAAATGGTGCAGGCAATTGTTGAATCAGAAATCTTGCCGGAAGGATCACTTCAATTAATTTGCGGCGAACCCTACGACTTGCTCGATCACTTAACAAGCCAAGATGTTTTAACATTCACCGGTTCAGCCGAGACAGGCAAAAAATTGAAGTCGCACCCAAATATAATAAACAATACTGTTCGCTTTAACATGGAAGCAGATTCAATAAACTGTTCTGTTTTGGGTGAAGACATTACTCCCGAAATGGATGAGTTTAAATATTTTGTTAAAGAAGTCGCAAATGAAATGACAACCAAAGCGGGACAGAAATGTACTGCAATCCGCCGGACAATCGTCCCGCAAAAAATAATGAACGAAGTGACCGAAGCGATAAAAGAAAGATTGGCTCGAGTTAAAATAGGTAATCCGGCAGACGCAGAAACACGAATGGGATCACTTGCCGATAAAAGATATGTTGAATTAGTAAACGAAAAACTTGAGCTGTTAAAAGAATCATTGGAAGTTGCTTACGAAGGGAAAGAAGAGTTCGATGAAAACTCTGCTTTTGTAAATCCGGTTTTATTAAAATGTGACAATCCTTTTGAAACAGAGATTGTACACGACATTGAAGCATTCGGCCCGGTAAACTCAGTTATGCCTTATAATAGTTTTGCAGACGCAATAAAAATTGCAAAACTTGGGCAGGGTTCGCTTGTTGCTTCCCTTTACACTCTGGATAATGACGCTGCGAAAAAGTTTGTATTTGAAACCGGGGCTTATCACGGAAGAATAAATATAATTAACAGGTATTCTGCAAAAGAATCTACCGGGCACGGATCGCCATTGCCGCACATGTCACATGGCGGACCAGGCAGAGCAGGCGGCGGAGAAGAACTTGGCGGTATCCGTGGGATATTGAAATATATGCAGCGAGTTGCTTTGCAAGGGCACCCGACAAATATTACAAAAATCGGTGAACAGTATTTACCCGGCGCAGAGCAAACACACGATAAAGTTCACCCGTTTAGGAAATATTTTGAAGAACTGGAAATCGGCGAAACATTAATTACTCACCGAAGAACTGTCACAGAAAGTGATGTAATAAATTTTGCCGGAATTAGCGGTGATTATTTTTACGCACACATGGATGACATCGCCGCGAAAGAATCAATGTTTGAAAGACGGGTTGCACACGGATATTTTGTTCTCTCAGCTGCCGCAGGTTTGTTTGTACACCCAGCCCCAGGACCGGTAATGGCAAATTACGGTTTAGACAACCTGCGTTTCATTCAGCCGGTTTATATTGGCGATACTATTTACACCAAACTAACATGTAAGAAAAAAACATATAAAGAAAAACGGGAAGAAACCGACAAGCCCAATGGTGTTGTGGAGTGGTATGTCGAAGTTGTAAACCAGGAAGAAGATGTTGTTGCTGTTTACACAATTTTAACATTAGTTGAAAGAAAAGAAGATAATTAAAAAATTCCTCTAATAATTTAGAGGAATTCATATCCTATTTGAATACCATAATACTGATTAAATGCTTTTGCAGTAAAAATCAATCCATTTGGTAACGAATAATTAATTGAAAATAATGGCACAATGAACCACTCTTCATATTTCAAATTGTCGGCTTTGTGGCTATCAAAGCCTCTAACAAGAACATCTATCCAAGTTCCTCCTCCTAATAAAGATCCTCTTTCAAGTTTTGAATAGTAATAACTATTGTCAACACTATAGTCAATGCTATTGAACATTGCTGTTACTCCCGCGGAAATGAAGAAATCTTTACTAATAAACAACATTGGCGATTCAATACTAAACAATAAACTATTTTGAGAATTCATTCTAACTAAATCTAGTTTTTCTCGAAAATTAACAACATTATAAATCTCTTGTAAACCTTTATAAGGTGGCAATGCTGTTAATGGGGATGTCAATTGATAAGTTTTATTGCCTGTGCCTTTTAGATATGAAAGGCTTACATTAATTTCTGAGAGGAATGTTTTGTGTTCCTTCATTAAAATATTATAACCTATAGAAAAGAATAATTGTGTCATATCTGTTGAAAAACTATAATTAAGTGAATAATTCATTTCATCAATACTAATTTTATAATCAAGATTAGCTAGGTTATTTTTCCTAAATCCAAAGGAAACTCTAAATCTGTTTCTATTATTTTCAGAATAAGAAAATCTTCTTCGAACAATTTCAGAAATTAATTCATAAGCTTGGAAAGAAATATCAGAATTAAAATCTTTAAAAAGAAACCAATGATCAAAAACATGATCTACAAAATCTTCATAATCTGATTCTGCATTCATATTATTCTTTAGTTCGTCAAAAGAATTATTCATTTCATCAATTATTTTCGATACTACGTTATTTTTTGTAACAGAATAATCTTTTTGAATATCTAATCTCATACCGGAATCTTTACTAAGCCATTTTGAAATGAAATAATTATAAAGGTTTTTGTTTTCTTTTATTGTAGTAATTCTCTCATTCAAAATATTAATCGAATCAGGCATTAAATCATAAAAATACCTAGCGGGTATATTTCTGTAATGGCTATTTTTTTCATAATTGCTTAATAATTCCAATTGAGAATTAATCCAATTGATTTTGTTATTAACTTCCTTTTGTTTTTCAAGAGCAAGAAAATTCATTATTCTTTTATATTCTTTTTTACCCTCATCATCACTGGCATATTCATTTAGTGCCTTGAAATAATAATGCAACAGTTCCGGATTAAGTTTGGAAAGAGCATTAATATTTGCTTCAATTAGCACTTTCATTTCACTTTTTTCAATAAGTGATTTGGGAATATCTTCCTCAAAAATTTCGATTAAATTTTGAGCGCTAGTTTGAGCTATGATCAATATTAGCAGAAGAAGAATTTTTTTCATTATTTACCAGTCAATAATTTGTGGAAAATTAGATGTTATGTATCATTTTACAAAACTGGAGAAAACTTTTTTCTTAGCTTGAAGTTGTACAATATATAGCTATTCTTGAATTTAGTAAAGATATAATAATTATTTAATATCCTATTAAAAACTCTACCTAATTTTCATATTTAGAATCAAAAACTTCACTATTTTAATGCAGGTTAATACTTAGATATCCATTTGGAAATAAAACGGAAATTCAACAACTTAATTTTCCATTCGAAAACAACTTGAACTTAGGGTTTCTAATTAGTAGAGGACTAAATGAAAATTTTTAAATTATCACTACTGTTAATGATTGCTGCAATCTTCTGTACAGGCTGTATTGAATACAAACTAACCGTTAAAGTTAAATCTGACGGATCGGGCACAATACACGAGAAAGTTATGCTTGGCGAGGCTTTCACAGAAATGATGACTTCACTAATGGCATTAGGCGGTGAGGAAACTAATGAAGAATTTTCAATGTATGATGAGGAACAATTGATAGCTGATGCGTCAAAAATGGGCAAAAGCGTTAAATTTATTAAGGGTGAAAAAATCTCCGAAAAAACACGTGAAGGTTATCTGGCAATTTATTCATTTAATGATATAAATGATTTAAAACTTGAACAAGATCCCTCAGATGTAATGCCCATGGGAGATATGAATGTTGAAAGTGAAAGCGATGGGAATCCAATGACATTTAATTTCAAAAAAGGAAACCCATCTGAATTAACTGTTTTTCTTCCGGATGAAGAAGTAGGAAAAGGTGATCAAAATGAATATGAGACTTCTTCCGAATATGAAAACGAAGAATTCAATGAAGAGGCTTTGGAAGAATTAAGAAAATATGTAAAAGATTTTCGAATCATTATAAAATTAGAAGTTGATGGGAATATTGTTGGAACTAATGCCACACATGTTAAAGAAAACCTAATTACATTAGTAGATATGAATTTTGATAAAATGTTGGACTCACCTGAAAAACTAGCTGAACTTGAAAAATACAAAAATGCAGAGATGAGCGATTTAAAGGAATTTTTAAAAGAAATTCCAGGAATAAAGTTTGAACTAAAAGAAAAAATAGAGATCAATTTCAATTAACAAACTAAACGAAAGGAGTTACTCATGGGGGTAACACAAAGACGATTTGCCGGAATATTTTTGGCACTTTTATTTTTATTACCATTAACATATATAAACGCACAACTTGATTTACCACGTCCGAGCCCAAAAGCTGAAGTAAGCTCAAAAGCTGGTGACGCTGATGTAAAAATTACTTACAGCAGGCCAGGGGTAAAAGGGAGAACAATCTGGGGTGGACTTGTTCCTTACAATGAATTATGGCGCACTGGTGCTAATGAACGCACAAGAATTGAATTTTCCAAAGATGTAAAAGTTAATGGAAATTCTGTTGCCGCAGGTACTTATTCGCTGTTCACAATTCCTAGTGAAAATGAGTGGACTGTAATTATAAACAAAAACTATAAAGATGGTATCAACAAATATGATGAAAAAGATGATGCTCTGCGCTTCAAAGTTAAGCCGATGAAGTCAGAACTTTTTCACGAAAGAATGACATTTGTGGTTTTTCCAAAATCTCAGAAAGATTCTGACGTTGGTTTTGCTTGGGAAAACCTGATGTTAATGTTCAATGTTGAAGCTGAATCCGGCGGTGATAGAGTTAGTCCGGCTGCATCAGTTTATCAAAGAATTGGTGTAACAGATGTTAAAGTTAATTATGCCAGCCCTGCTGTTAAGGGGAGAGAAATTTTCGGTGGATTGGTTCCTTATGGAAAAGTGTGGCGCAGCGGTGCAAACGAAGCAACCACAATTGAATTTGCCACAGATGTTACAGTTGAAGGAAACAAAGTACCTGCTGGCAAATATGCTTTATTTACAACCCCAGGTGAAAATGAGTGGACAATCATTTTGAATAAAACTCACAAACAGTGGGGAGCGTTCAAATATGATCAAGCTCAAGATCAAGTTAGGTTTACTGTTAAAGCCGAAACCAACCCTGCAAGAGAAAGATTGTTTTATGTATTCTATGGATTGGATGACAGCTCTTCAAAATTATACTTAAAATGGGCAGATAAAAAAGTTGGCTTCAAAATTGAAACTGATGTTGTAAATCTTGCAATTGCTGATATCAAAAAAGAAATTGAAAAGACCAATGGCGAAAATTGGTCAGTATTCTCAAGCGCTGCAAACTTTGCAGTTGATTATGACACACACTTAGATGATGCAAAAACATGGGCTGTTAAAGGTGCAGAAATGGAAGCACACTGGTGGGCAAATTATGTTGCTGCAAAAACTCATCACAAATTAGGCGACAACACAACAGCTAAAACATATCTTGATAAATCTTATGAGATTGGCAAAAAAGCTGAGAACTATAATGGCTTTAAAGGTTTACTTGATAGCTTGAATGAAAAATTATAGTTAACTATAACATATTTTCAACCAAAGTCACTGGAAATTTTTTCAGTGGCTTTTTTTGTGAATTTATTTTCCGAAATTTTGTTAATTATTAAAATTAAGTTTAGAAATGAAAAAATTCGATATACCAATACATTATAAAAGCAGCATAATTTCACGGATAAAAGAGCTGCGCAAAATTCAGGATCCGCGCAAAAAGGATTTTACCCCGACCCACCTAGATTTCGGCCCGGTTAATTTTATTATTGCACGGCATTTTGGCTTCTGTTACGGAGTGGAAAACGCAATCGAAATTGCATATAAAACTATTGAGGAAAATCCCGGCAAGAGAATTTTTCTGATTAGTGAAATGATTCACAATCCCGGTGTGAATGAAGACCTTAAAAGCCATGGCATAAATTTCATAATGGACACAGAAGGCAACAAGTATATTGAGCTTGACGAAATTACAAAAGACGACATTGTTCTAACCCCGGCATTTGGAACAACTATTGAACTGGAAAATATTTTTAGAGACAAAGGAATTGAAATAGAAAAATACGATACAACCTGTCCTTTCGTAGAAAAAGTTTGGAACCGTGCAAACTCAATTGGCAAGAATGATTATACTGTAATAATTCACGGCAAACATAAACACGAAGAAACACGTGCAACTTTTTCTCACACAGTTCAAAACACGCATTCTGTAATCGTGCGTGATTTGGAAGAGACAAAATTGCTCGGCAAAATAATTCTCGGTGAAATTGAGAAAGAAGAGTTTTATAAAATCTTTGGGGGTAAATACTCACAAAGCTTTGATGTAGATAAACATTTGTCGCGCGTAGGAGTTGTAAACCAAACAACAATGCTGGCCAGCGAAACACAGGAAATTGCCGATCACTTAAAAGATGTCATGACGAAAAAATTCGGCAGCGATAAAGTTGATGAACACTTTGCCGATACCCGTGATACTTTGTGTTACGCAACAAATGACAACCAGCGCGCTACTTACGGATTGATGGAGGAGGAGGCAGACTTTGCGATTGTTGTGGGTGGTTACAACAGTTCAAACACGTCACACATTGTTGAATTGCTTGAAAGTAAATTCAACACATATTTTATTTCTTCGTCAGATAAAATTTTATCGAGTGAATTAATTAGTCATTTTGATATTCATTCAAAAAAAGAAATCGAATCGAAGGATTTTATTCCTCAAAATGATAAAGTAAAAATAGTTTTAACCAGCGGGGCTTCCTGCCCGGATTCGATGATTGATGCGGTGTTGAATAAGTTTTTATCTTATTTTGAAAGTGTAAAAAGACTTGATGAAGTAATCGAAGAATAACTTGAATAAGATTATGATTAAGAGAAAGATTAAGACAGCTATTCTTAATCATAATCTTATTCTTACTCTTAATCCCATTCCAGATATTCGCCTGTATCGGTTAGTTCGTTAAACCGAAGTTCTATTATCTTACTTTTGTTTTTAGCACGTACGGCAAGCTTTTGTTTTAGTTCCTTTAATTCCTCTTCAAGCAATTTAACCTGTAATCTTTTTTCTTCTTCCTTCAGATCAAAAAGTGCATTCAAAGCTTTCATTAAATCTGATTTGATTTTAGTTTGTTCAGAAACTTTAGCTCTTTCGTATCTCAAGGCAAGTGCTTCAGTGATAATTTCGTTATCCAAAATCTGCTTGTTTCTCTCGTAAATTTCTTTGTCTTTTTTATCCATAAAAGGAAATTCTATTCCTCGGTATTGGGTTTCTCTTAATAAATCCCAATATCTCTCTTCATCAATACCCTTAATGTACTGCAACTCACTTCTCAATTTTGAGCTAAGTCTTTGCAACAATTTTTGTTCTTGTTTTTCAGACAACTTAAAATCAAACTCGTAAAATTCCATTAACTCAGGCGGTTCAGGCACTTCAACTATTGTTGGTTTATCTTGAGCAAACAAATAATCCGTACTTAAGATTAAAAATAAAACGGGAATTAATAATTTTACTGTTTTCATGATATTACCTCTTTGTTTAAAATTTATTTTCTTCAATTTCTCTGTTCATTTGCTTTATTTTTGATCCAATCTGATAAACGTCACTTGACCATTCGTCATTAGATATTTTTTCAAGAACATATTTTTTTGCTTCCTCATCTTTAATAAAATTAAAAGTAATTTGGGCATCGCGTATTTGTTCAGTAATTTCCTCCGGATTCCATTCCAGTAGTTCTGCACTAATGTTCTTTACTGGGTTTGGAGTTTTTGAAACCATAAAAATTATAATTGATGCGATAACCAATGTGGAACCAAATGCAATTTTTAGCGTACCGTTTTCATTTGCTGATTTATCACTCCTAATTCCAAATAATAATTTTACTTTTTCACCAAGTGTCTTTTGTGAAATTGTTTTTTCTATCACTTCTTTGTAATATTTTGAATCAATTTCTACTTCCGAATGCTTATCATAAATTTCGAGCACTTGATTAGTTTCAATCAACATTTCTTTTAATTCGGGATACTCACTTATTTTTTCTTCCCAAAATTTTATTCTATCCTCACTTAGAGAACCGTCAATAAAGAGCCACATCTCGGTTTCAAATAACTTTATTATTTCTTCTTTAGATAACATTTCTTTCTCTCAAATCTTTTTTTATTTTTTTTACAGCATAGTTCATGTGGCTAAGTACTGTGTTTAAAGGCTCATCTAACATTTTTGCAATCTCTTTGAATTTCATTCCACCGTGTTGCCTCAATAAAAAAACCTGCTTTTGTTTTTCGGGTAGTTTTTCGATAATCTTTTCAATAATGCTACTCATTTCCTTTATTTCATATTCTTGTTGAAGATTTGCGTTTTCATCACCTTTCTCAATGTCATTTGTATCAATTAACTCTACTTTTTGTTTACTCTTTCTAATGCTATCTATTGCCGTGTTATGTGCAATTGAGAATAACCATGAAGAGAATCTATTTTTCTCATTGTATTTTTTTATTCCCTTCCATGTTTTAATTATCGTTTCCTGAAAAAGATCTTCAGCGGTATCAACATCCTTACAGAGTCTTAGTAAATAACCGTACAATTTATTTTTGTAATTATTAATCAATAAATTGAACGCAGTTGAATCACCGCTTTTTAATCTCTCAATCAATATTATATCCAAGTTATTTTTCATGTCCTCTAATTATGTGAACGCAAAAACCGGAATTTTATTGTAGGAATTTTTTGATTATTTAAAGATAAGGCGGGAAAATTTAAAAATAGAGTTTTTGATTCCGTAGCACAGATCGGAAATCAACAAAACATTTAGAACAAACCCTTTTTTTATTTGATCCAAATGAAACTGCCTTTTAATGATCAAAACTTTCGATAAAGCAGATAAGCTTATTTAAGTCAATTTCCCCGTAAGTATAAAGTGTATCTTCAACATAAAGGGCAGGGACAATAATCGATTTTGTAGAACTATGCTGAACGTCTATCACGTTTAGTTTTATTTTTTTTCTATCCGAGGCAAAACTTAATAATTTTTCTCTAGCCCTAACACACGCCGGACAAGTATTAACAACATATAAAGTCAAATTCATTACAAATATTTTTTGAGATAAAAATAATTGGCAGGTAAAAAATAGGATGTCGCACCAGTGACAAAAGAAAAGTTATTCTAAAATCTTTTTAAGCTCTTCTTCTTTATAAATAATAAGTTTTCTTCTGTCAAAATTGATTACTTTCTGTTCTCTCAACTTTGCGAGTACTGAGTTTACGGTTTGTCTTGAACAAGCGGTAAGTTCAGCAATATCCTGGTGAGTTAAAAAAGGTTTTATAAAAATTTCGTCTCCAATTTTTTTTCCGTTATCTCTTGCGAGGTTCAGCAAAAAAGAAACAACTCGTTGTTCCGCATCTTTAAATACAAGGTCTTCAATTCTTTCACTGTATCTTCTCAGTTTGAAGCCGATAAGTTTAGTGATCTTTAAATTTAGCACAGGATTTTCTTCAACGAAATCTTTGAAATCACCTTTACTGATAGCACATATCAAACATTCATCAAGAGCGAATGCAAAGTCTGTTCTTTGTTCTTCATCTATTAAAGACATTTCGCCAAATACTTCTCCTGGATTAACCAAAGCAATAATCATTTCTTTGCCTTCGGGAGAAGTTCGGGTAAGCTTTACTCTTCCTTTTTTTAATAAGAAAATTGAATTGGAAGGTTCCTGTGCAAAATAAATAGGCTGATTTTTTTTAAAGCTTTCCATTGTAGTAATTTTGCTCAATGTTTCCATGCTTTGTTTATTCAAGCCGGAAAAAATATTGAAGTTTTCCAAATACCACAATTTTGACTTATCAGCCATAATTTATTCTTTCATTTTGTGAATATTTAAATATAAAATCAATTGATTTTGTAATCAAACAAAAACATACTTAAATAGAAAAACTAATTCATTTTAAAAAATTAGTACCAAGTTTTAACCCTCTCAATTCGGATTTGTTTGTCATTCCTCCGACAAACAATGGCCCTAAGCTTGAATAAATTGAAAGAAAATTTTAGGTAATAAATGGACTTTTTAAAAAGGAAACTAAATGCTAAAAATATTTGTATTAATCATGATCACAATGATATCTACAAAAGCCCAGAATGTTTCTCATATTAAAAGGGCTTACTCAAATTGGATTACGAACTTTGACAAAACAGCAGTTGATTTTAATGAAATTAGGTCCGGCGGACCACCGAAGGATGGTATTCCCGCAATTTTCAATCCTAATTTCGTTACTACTAGCCAGGCTTCAAATTGGTTGAAAGATAATGAACCTGTAATTTCGCTTGAGATGAGAGGTGAATTTAAGGCGTATCCTCTACAAATTCTAATCTGGCATGAAATAGTAAATGACGAAATCGGCGGCACGCCGGTTATTATTACTTTTTGTCCCCTCTGCTATAGCGCAATTGTTTTTGACAGAAGAATAAAAAATGAAACACATCGATTTGGAGTTTCCGGACTTTTAAGAAATTCCGATATGATTATGTACGACCAAAAAACCGAAAGCTTTTGGCAGCAGTTCACAGGTGAGGCGATTGTCGGTGATATGCTCGGCGAAAAACTAGAAATTATCCCTTCACAAATAATTTCGTTTGCCCAATTTCAAGAAGCATATCCTTCGGGAAAAGTTTTATCAAAAGAAACGGGATATAATAGAAGATACGGAATTAACCCCTACGTCGGCTATGATGATGTTGATCAAACCCCTTTTCTTTTTGATGGCCCGAAAGACGGCAGATTAAAACCCAACGAAAAAGTTATCGCAATACAAAAAGACGGAATAGCGAAAGCGTATCCATACAAAATCACTCAAATAAAAAGAGTTATAAACGATAAAATTGGCGACCAAAGCATTGTTGTATTTCATGCAAAAGGTGCGGCATCAGTACTCGACGCAAATAAAATTAGTTCTTCAAAAGAGTCCGGTTCAACAGGTATTTTTGATCCGGTGATTGACGGCAGACTTCACAAGTTTTCTTACAGCAAAGGGTTCTTTTACGATGACCAAACAGACTCAAAATGGGATGTAACCGGAAGAGCAATTGAAGGAAAACTGGAAGGGACAAAGTTAAAAAGAATTGCTCATGGTGATTACTTTGCTTTTGCATGGCTTGCTTTTCGTCCTGAGACAGAAATTTATAAAAACTAACAACCCTCATGTTATGTACCCGGTAATTGTTTTTTTTATTATGTTAGTAAAAACGTTGCCGGGTTTTTTATGTCAATTTCATTATTTCAATTTTCAATACCACTTTTAATAATAGGATTTCTGATACTAATCTCCTTTCTCTATTTTTCATTTTTATCACTAAAAGAAAAGGAGCCAAGAGCAGCAAACCTTCTTTTGTTTTCAGCACTTATATTTTCAATCCCTTTTTTTAACACAGCTCTTTTTGATTTTCAATTCAGAGATTTAGCCGCATGGGTATTGTTTTCTGTAACCATTATTTCTTTGATGATTTTTGTGATACCGGTAAAATTTAAAAAGAAACAAACTTCGGAAACTCCGAACTCAAAAATTGACGAACGAAACATTATGTTTTCTCGAAGGCTGTTAAAAGAAGGCGACGGCAAATTTGAAGAGTATTACTCAAAAAATCCCGAAAAGAAAATTGCAGATGATGAATTCAGAAAACAGCCCGGGCTGCTTCAGCAGAAAACAAGTTATTACCACAAAGAAATGTTCACTTCAGCAGATGCTACTTTTTTTGTAGTTGATGCACTAAAGTTTAAAGTGAATGGCGAAGTAAATTCGGAAAAGAAAAATTACGATCCGCAAAAAATTACTACTTATATAAAAGAGTGGACAAAACATCTCGGAGCTTTAGATTGTGGAATTACGGAATTAAAAGATTACCACAAATATTCAGTTGCCGGAAGAAATTTTAATTACGGCGAAGAAATAAATTTGAATCACAAATACGCAATTGCATTTACTGTTGAAATGGATTACGAAATGGTGAAAGCTGCGCCGGCCGGGCCGATCGTGATGGAATCATCCAAACAGTATTTAATGTCTGGTGCGATTGCTGTTCAGCTTGCCGAGTTTATTCGTCAGCTTGGATACCCCGCACTTGCTCACATTGACGGCAATTACCAGGTTGTATGTCCGCTTGTTGCCCGCGATGCCGGACTCGGGGAAATTGGAAGAATGGGTTTATTGATGACACCAAAACAAGGCCCGCGCGTGAGAATCGCAGTTGTTACAACCGACTTACCTTTAAAAATTGATGACAGAAAAAGAGATGACTCAGTAATAGATTTTTGTATAGATTGTAAAAAGTGTGCGGATACTTGCCCGAGCCAGGCAATATCTTTTGAAGAGCAAATAGAAATTGACGGTGCAGTACGCTGGCAAATTAATTCCGAAGCTTGCTTTACTTTTTGGTACACTTCCGGCACAGACTGCGGAAGGTGCATGTCGGTCTGCCCTTACTCTCATGAAGATAATATACTGCACAGCTTAGTGCGGGGAGCAATTAAAAGATCTGACATCGTCAGAAAAGTTGCTGTACCACTCGATGATTTTTTATACGGAAGAAAACCGGTTCCGCTTGATCCTCCAATTTGGACAAATGTAGATTAGGCAAAGTATCTTTATTTAGTTTGGTACTCTTCTGTTTTAGATAATAGTCTCAATTGTGATACTTCAGCACTATTTGTAGAATTATATTTATATGTAGCCCAGTCCGGTTGATAATCATTTATTTGATTACCCCAAACTGTCCATCCCTGCCTTTTACCTCTTGAAAACAATTCAATATATGGTCCTGGACTGCACGATTCAATAATATCGTAAAGTTCATCTGGTTTTCTCGAATGTTCCCTTTTCCTTGTTCTAACTATGTTAACTTGTGTTCGTCCAGGTTTTAACGTACGCATACTTCCTTTTACACCAAAAAGAACAACTTCTGTTACATTTCTAAAATAGAAGCCTACGCCCCTTCCATCGGGACCACCATCTTTTCGAATTTTATACCAAACAATATTAGTCTTATAATTGAATCCCCATTTTTTCATAGTTTCAAGACCTTCTGCAAGTAAAGCATTTGGCACCCATAAATATAAATGGCAATTTTCATCTGCTATACTGTTCACAGGTATATCAAGAATTTCCTGTAAAGTTAAAGTTGGATATCTAGACAATCTTTTATGTTCAGGAGCAACTTTGCCAGTGCTATTTTGAAAACGCCATGGAGGATCCGCAAGAATAGTCTGATACTTTCCATCTATTTCATGAACAAAATCTTGAGCTGCAGTAGTTTTATTATTCATTTTTAAACATCCTTTTCAAATAGGGATTTTTTTATCCCCAATACCAATATTGGACAACCTCCTCCACTTCCACCTTGGATTCGAGGTAAAAGCTTTCCCATGTGAGTTGTCGAAGCACCGTAAGATGATCCTCTCCCTAATTCATTAAATATTTCTTGCAGTTCATCGCTACGAGTAATAATAATTCCGACACTAATAGCACGTAAATCAAATAATAATCTGAAGTTATTTAAATCTCTATCATAAAATGGATCTTTATTGTTCCATTCTATTTCTAATGCTATTCTATTTTTATAACAATCAATTTTATGTGTAGGAGAAAGATTAACATCATTATCAACAACCATTTTTGTATCAAATGATTTTTCACTCCAACCGAATTCATTTAATTTTGAATCCAACCATTCTGCTACTAATGATTTTCTTCCACCACCAATTGTAATCCAACTTTTTTTCAGTCTAAATCCATTAAGTGTTTCCAATAAATTGGACCATTCTTCAGGAAAATCTCCGTGTAGAATTGTTGTTGCATGTTTCCATTCGTGAATTTCATAATTATTTCGAACGAACTCCGGGAAAAGATCGATTGACATAAGTATTACCAAAAACAATGATTATTGAGAGATATAATTATACAAAAAATTCATTATAATTTATATTATAAACTATTCTTCATATCCTCAAATTCTTCTTTAGTAATTTCACCTTTGGCGTAGCGTTTCTTTAAAATATCTAAGGCTGATTCTTCCTGAGAATCGCTGCTACTTTCGTTCATAAATCTACCTTTGCCACCAAACATTTTTCCCATTCCAAATCTGAAAAACAGAAAACACAAAATCATCATCACTACTGGAATTATCCACATTCCGCTGCTGAAAAATTTTTCCGGTCCCATTTAGTTCTCCTCTTGTGTTTAACGGATCCCTTTTCTTCGACTGCGCTCAGAATGACGGGATCCTATTTTCAAAAATTAATTATTTATTGTTTCTTCACGGTCTGCGGTTTCCGGTTTCCCGTCTCCGTTCAGTATTTTATTCATTTTTTCTACAAACTCTTTTTTAGTTTCTTCTTCCATATATGGCAGCATACCTTCAAGACAGTGGGGCATCATAGTTGCCATCATTTTCGGCATAAGTTTTCTAAGCTCTTCTTGCTCCATCATTTTCGGCAGTAAACGTTTTGGGAAGTTTTCCATTTTCTGCATGTGTTCTTCGGTCATTATAACGGGCATAATTTTATTCATCATTACCGGCATCATAATTTCCGTGAATGGCATCATGTTAAGCATTGCATCCGGCAGCTTTTTAACAATCTTTGGAAATACATTTTCCCAATTTGCTAATAGCTCAGCTACAGAGTTTATCCCCTTCAAAATGTGTGGGAAGATCTTCTTCAGCACATTAAAAATATCCATCAGCGTAATTTGGTCCATCATTTGAGGAATCATCTTCAGCATTGTTTCCGCCATGTTTACATCTTGCATCATCATCGGCATCATTTTCAGCATCATTTCTTGTTTCTTTTCAATACTCATTCTGCCGATCATTGCTTCCATCATTTTATCCATTAGCGCCATTTTATTCTCCCTCCTCATTTACAATGATATCTTTCAACACAGTGTGCAGATCGTCTGATGCAGTTCCCATTATGCTTGAAACTTTTTCGCCGAACATTTTGCCCATCATTTTAATGTTCATCCAGCTTATATAAACTTTTCCGTTTTCTTCGTAGACTGCGATCTGCATTGGCATCATTGCAGCGAGTTTTTTGTTCACTTTTAGTATTTCATAGGCTTTTCGTGGAATGCACATTGACACAGATCCAACCGGATTGGAATCAGCATAATCAAAGTTTTTTTCAAGTTCTTTTCTGTCCATTATATCCGGCCTGTACCAACCAAATGATTCTCCGCCGGCTTTGATTTCCTGAAGCGTCTTTTCGAAACCGAATTTACTTTGATGAGTTACGAACATCATCTCACTAATTTGTCCGCTTATTAATTCCATTATTTCCGAGCCTTTGATTCTTTTCATCATTTCCGGCATAAGTTTCAGCATGGTGCCCTGCTTTTCATCCGGACTCATTGAATTCATCATGCCTTTCATCATTGAGTTCATCATGTTTATTTGCCCTCTATTGTTTTGATTTAAAGAGTCATGTATCGTGCCGTAAAAAAAAATTTGTAAGTGCTATATTTCTATTGGGTTAAATGGAATTGTAAAACAATGGTAAATTAATTGTTACTTTTTGTAACAATGGAAAATGAGTAGATGTTACTTTTGGTAATGCTCGTCAGTTTGAGATTGGTCGATTAATTCCCCAGCGCTTTCGTTTTTCCCAAAGACTTTTACGGCTGATACCCAAAATCTCAGCAATCTTCTCTTCGTTGTATTCAGTCTGCAAAGAAATAATTGACTGCTTTGTGAATTCTTCAATGGATATAAACCCACTTTTTTTAATCTTCTCTTTAGGTTGATTTAGAATTTTTGCCGGGAGATGTTCTTCAGTAATTAAACCATTATCTTCTGCAATATGCAATGAATATTCAACTGCATTTTGAACTTCGCGAACATTGCCGGGCCAGTTGTAGTCCATTAATACTTTTAAAGTGGTTGAAGAAATTCCGTTTACATTGCGATTGTTTTCTTTACAAAATTTTTGGAGAAAGTGATTTGCCAGCAAGGCTATATCTTCTTTTCTTTCACGCAGCGGTGGAATGTAAATGGGGATTACATTCAAGCGGAAAAACAAATCCTCTCTGAATAACCCGTCTTTAACCGCTTCTTCAAGGTCACGGTTTGTAGCTGAAATTATTCTAACATCAAACTTCTGAACTTTTGTATCACCGACTCTGCGGCATGTGCCTTCCTGCAGAAATCGTAAAAGCTTTGATTGAAGTGGCTGTGGAATTTCACCGACTTCATCCAAAAACAATGTCCCGCCATCTGCAGTGGATATTAATCCGGGATGATTTCTGAATGCCCCGGTAAATGCACCTTTAACATGCCCGAATAATTCCGACTCCAAAAGGTTTTCCGGAATGGCACTACAGTTAACAGAAATGAATGGTTCTTTGCGTCTGTTTGAATTTGAGTGAATCGCCCTCGCGATAAGTTCTTTGCCTGTGCCCGATTCTCCGGTAATTAAAACAGTGCTATCGGTCGGAGCAATTTTTTTTATCACATTAAAAATCTGTTTTATACTTTTTGATTGAGTGATAATGCTTTCAAAATCTACCTGACGTTCGATTTCCCTTTTTAGTGTGGCACACTGTTCGGTTAAAAACATTTGCTCTGTTACATCACGGACAATTTCAACAGCACCAATTATATTGCCGTCTTCATCCAATAAAGGCCCGGATGAACATTCCATCCACATTACATTACCGTTGCAACCAACAGTATCTGAAAGTACTTTACGTGGTTTTCCATCTTCAAGAACTTTAAGAATCAAACAATCAATACACGGCTCAGCTCTGTTGCGATAGGCTTCGTAGCAAAGCCTGCCTTTTATATCACCAAACTTTTTCTTAATAGCTTCATTTTGAAATAGCACATTGAGATTTTTATCGATGATCGTAATACCATCATCAACAGTATCCAAGACAGATCTTAGGAGAGCTTCTTCTTTCAGACTGAATATATTAATCATACTCACTTGTCATTTTTGTTATACAAAATAAGAATGATGGAAATAAAATGTTGTTAAATTAGTTTTGTTTTTACAAAAGATTTAAAGGAGCTAATTTGTCAATTCAAAATTTTACTTAAACATATTTCTGAATCAGTATCAAAAATTATTAAACCTTCATTCGAATTATTTAGTTGATCAACCAACTGACCTTGGCTATTCCAAACTGAAGTTTTCCCAACACAATTTTGCCCATCACATTCTCCAACACAATTTGACATCAAAACCGGAATGAAATAATTTTTCGCAATCTCTGATAATCTTTCAATTGATTTATCTATTCCGCTTTCAAATTTTGCAACGCTTGCGATATAAATATCAGCCCTGCTCTTATTAGCCTCTTCAATATGCTTGTTAACTGATATTTCATAGCAAATAGCAAAAGCAATGTTTGTGTCATTAATTTTTAATATTGGAAAATTTTCTCCGCTTACAAAGTAGGGTTCTTCATCTGAATGCAAATATTTTTTTGAATAAACAGTTTTCTCTTTCTGAGGTTGAAAAAGAATCATGCTGATATAAATGCCATTATTGCTTTTCGTTGGTACTCCGACTCCAATGGTTATTCGATTTGCATTGCTGATTTTTTGGAAAACATCTAAACGGTTGTCATTTTTATCAATAGCTAATTCATTTGCAATTGTCGGCTCGTAACAAGTTAAAGACAACTCAGAAAAAACAACTAAGTCGGCTTTATTAGAAACAGCATGCTCTATAAATTTCACATGATTTTCAATGTTAAGTTGGATATTACCTTTAATAGGTTTTGTCTGTGCAACACATATTTTCATTGATTATCGATCTTTGGTTTTTTGTTATATTTAAAATAAAAAACTAATGCAGAATTCCGGACTTATTTTTATTCCTGATATCAGCGGATTCACAGAGTTTGTAACCCAAACTGAAATTTCTCATAGCAATCATATTATAAAAGAACTGCTCGAAGAGATAATTGACAATAACAGCCTTAATTTTGAGATTTCCGAAATCGAAGGTGATGCTGTTCTTTTTTATAAAATGGGTGACCCTCCGAAAGTTGAAAAAATTATTGAGCAGGCTAAAAAAATATTCTTAGCATTTCACACGCACTTAAAAATTATTGAAAGAGATAATATTTGCCAATGCGGAGCTTGTCAAACAGCATCAAATTTATCATTAAAATTCGTTACTCATTTTGGTGAAATAAATGAAGTAAATGTTCAAAATTTTAAAAAATTAATGGGCAGTGATGTTATACTTGCACACCGATTGTTAAAAAACAACATTGAAGAAAAAGAGTATCTGTTATTGACTGAAAATTACTTGAATAATTTTGATACAGATTCTTTTGGCTCAGAAGAATGGATCGAAATAAAAGATTGTAGTAATGATTATGAAAACTTTGGAGAAGTGAAAAGTAAATTCATATCACTCAAAAAATTATTATCGCAAATTACTGAATCATCATTGAAATCTTCGAACCGTTTTCGAGAATCAAATTACAGTTATTCAATTTTTATTGATGCGCCAATACTTACTGTACACGGAGTACTAATAGACAATAACTCAAAGTACAAATGGGTGCCGGGTATAAAAGAAGTTACACAAAGTACTCCTATTAATAGAAAAAACTCAACCCACACATGTGTTTTCGATGATCTCGAAGTCCACTTTGTTACAAAGTCCAACGAAAAAATGAAAGATGAAATTATTTATTCAGAGCAAGGTGATCCCGGTTTTGGATTTACAATTGTTAATGATTATAAATTATTAGAAAAAAATGGCGGCACAGAGTTAACATTAAATCTTATTCCCGGACATATCACAAAGAAAGAAAACTTCATTCAAAGAATTATAACAAGATTGAAAATGAAGATTGCACTTTCTCAAACAATAAAAGGGGCGAGTGTAAGTTTACAGAACTTAAAAGTATACTGTGAGTCACTCGATATTTAGTTTTACCCCTCCTAAAAAGTTAATTCCAGGCATTGGGTAACCAAAATTTATTTCGTAAGCTTCATCTAAAATATTATTTGCCATAAAATAGAGCGAAATATTCTTGTAAACTTTTGCAGATACCTTTGCATTAAGCAAAGTATAATTCTGCGTGATTTCTTGTTGCACAGAAGTATAAAGCTTATCAATATGCTGCAATGATAGGTTGACATTAACCGGATCAAAATTATAATTAGCGACTATATTGATTTGCTGTTTCGGTGCAGCTAAAACCGGCTGTTCTAGATCAAGATAATTGTAGTTTGCTGTAACATGTAAATTTTTATTCACCCAATATTTTGAAGAAAATTCAATTCCTTTGTTTTCAAACTTACCTGAATTCATTCTTGTTACATTTGGAAACTGACCAACCATTTGAATGATATTATCCGCTTTTGCTACGAAACCTGTAATTTCAAAACTTAGGCGATTGCCCACAGTCTGCAAATATGATAATTCGTAGCTTAAAACTTCTTCGGCTGATAAATCCGGGTTTGGTGCAAACAAGTACAGTTCCAAAATTGTTGGGCTTCTAAATCCTTTTGAAACAGCCGCTTTGAACGATGTGCCTTCGTTTGCGATGAAAGTAACACCTCCAAAAGGAGAAACTGTATTGCCGAAAACAGAATTGTTATCCAGTCTTATTCCTGCGCTGATTGAAACCTTTGCGTTCAATAAATGTCGATAATAAGAATAAACGCCAATTTCATCAATTGTTTTATTCTCATTTGCCGCAGCTCCCCTATTGGCTTCACCTCCATAATTTTTGTAATCTATTCCGGCCGTAATCGTACTAGTTGATGCGAAACGGTACGACTGATAAATCATCACTCCGGAATTATGATCTGTAGATATAAACCCGTCGGATAAATCGTGTTCTCCAAAGTTGTGATATAATTTTAATGAGCCTTCAGTTTTATCAAATACATTATTAAACGATAAAGCTGCTTTCCCGCGAGTGATATCAATGCCGAATGGAGACGGGGCAAACACGGGGCCGTTGTCGTTTGCATCAAAAGATGCAATACTGTAATCTGTGCTCACGCTAAAATTGTTACTTAAATCGTAAACAGCTTTTGCATATCCGTTGGTAATTTTGAAGTCAGTATTTTCCCTGTGCCCGTCAGTTCTGTCGTGATTAATAGAAGCAAATACACCAAATTTATTTTTTTTGTAGCCGACTGTACCATTGTAGCGTTGGGTGTTATAAGAACCGTTAGAAAAATTTAGAGTTGAGGTTACCCCTTCAGTTTCAGGCTTTTTAGTAATTATGTTTATTACTCCACCTGTGGCATTTGTTCCATATAATACAGAAGCAGGCCCGCGAATAATTTCAACTTTTTGTACATCTGATGAAACATACGAATCCGGCAAAGGGTGTCCGAATATTCCCATAAACTGGGGGTGACCATCTATCAAAACCAAAACGTTTGTGTTCGGAGATCCACTTAATCCTCTTATACTTATTGAGCCTGCGCTGCCATTGGAAACTCCGAATCCCAATATTCCTCTTTCAGTTACAAACACACCCGGAGCTTTATTACTTAAGACGGGAAGAATATTTATCTCGCCTGTATTTTCAATATCATTGCGATTGATTTGATTAATAGATAGCGGAACTAACTTTTTAGAAATTTCAACTTTGGTACCCGTTACAACAACTTCGTCAAGTTCAACAGAATTGTTTGTGTATGATTGAGCTGTCAAAAATTGAAACGGGATAAAAAGAAAAACAATAATCAGTAATATTTTTTTCATAGACTATAGACAACCTTTTGTTAAAAGAAAGTAACGCGAGTTTCAAAGCGGGTTTTTATTCATTCTGAATTTAGTATAGTTGTACCTTCGCCAGAATTTGTACTTGGTTAAAGAAGTATAAACAATAATTCTTTCGACGATCTTAAATCGTAAAAGGTAATGGAGCAGCCTATAACTCAATATTAAACAGCCAATTAAAATAAACGAATCGAAAAAAAATAATGCTGTTTTAGAAATGAATAACGGCAAAAGATCAATTAAAAGTTGATCCAAATTAATAAGTTTGTAAAGCTGAAAAATCAAAAAAGAATCTACAAGAAAAACTGTTGCAATTACAAAACCATGTGCTATTTCAATTGCCCTATGCGGACAAAAGTTTATACAATGCATACAGCTTTCACAATTGTGTTTCCAGTACGGCCTATTATCAACAAGCTTAATAGCATCAACCGGACATTCTTTTATGCAGAGATTACAATTATTACAATCACTAGAAGCTATAAATGATTTGGCAAAGAAGTAGCGCCCGAAGAAATAATACAGTATTGAAATGGGTGCTACAAGCACATCTTGAATAATGTCATAAAGTGCCCTGAAATTCCGGCGGCCATTAAGAATTTTATTTGCAAACTCTAGTGTCTGTTGTTTCCTTCTTGCATAAATCGATTCGATAACTTCAGTTTTAAAACCCCGATGAACTGATATCCAATTTGAAGGCAAATCAACCGGGTACATTCCGACTACTTTATAACGTTTGACCCACAAAACCAAAGCAGAAAAAATTTGTGCAATTCCACTTAAACCGGGAAGGAAAAATTTTCCAACTTTAAATCCGCCTCGGGTATTCATTATAAATGCTTTACAGTTTTTTACCTTCGGAAATCTCAGCAAAAAATGAAACATCAATGGAGGAAAGTTAAATCCATGAGTGGGAGAAACAAAACCAACTAAAGAGCCTTCCGGGGGTATATCCGGTTTTGCTCTATTAGCATCAGACAAACTTATTGCCGTAACAGTTATTCCCCTTTCCTTTGCAACATTACAAATCCATTTTGTAACGTTGAAAGCATTACCTGTCCCTGAGAAGTAGTAAATGATTAAATTTTTGATCGCTCTATTTTTCATTACAATATTAGAAGCAGTTGCGTTATTTACAATTATATTAAAATCTCAGTCTTAAAGGCTACAGTTGCATCACCCTTAATCTGAATTACCGAAGGCATTCCTTTTTCTATTTTTACTTTGACGCCGATAACACCATGCCTGTTCATTTTTTCACCCTGAGCACCGCTGAACTCAAAGTAATCGCCTGTTGAATCAACAATTTTATTTTGTACAAGATAGCCACCCAAAGGACCGTTGGCATTGCCGGTAACCGGATCTTCATTTATTCCGATTGCCGGAGCAAACATTCTTCCGTGTGTTAAAATGTTTTGGTCATTTGAATCAAAAGTGAAAACAAAATATCCGTTACATTTAATTTCTTTGCTCAGTTCTGCTAGTTCAAAATAATTTGGATCAAGACTATTTAGCTTTTCTCTGCTGTTAATTCCAATTATAACTTTTGAATGGCCGGTTGATGCAATTTGAACCGGGCATCTTTTGTCTAAATCTGAATCAGTAACTCCCAGCGCTTCAATTATTCTTTTTTTCATTTCATCATCAACAGGCGGACTTAATTCAAACTTACCTTGAGTCATCACAACTTGATAATCATCATCTGTTTTAATTATTGCAAAAGGCAGAACTCCTATTTGAGTTTTGTATCTCAAAGTGCAGGATTCCAAATTCTCTTCTATGGCTTTTACATACATTGCAGCAATAGTTGCATGTCCGCAAGTCGGTACTTCTTTGCCCGGGGTGAAATATCGAATTATTCCATCACAGTCATTACTATCAGGCGAAAATAAAAATGAAGTTTCAGAATTGTTTAATTCTCTTGCGATCATTTGCATTTGATTATCTGTTAAGCCATCTGCATAAGGTACAACTCCTGCAGGATTTCCTTTAAATTTTTCTTTAGTGAAAGAATCTATTTGATAAACGGTTAGTTTTTTCATTTTGCTTTTTTAATCTCCCGTCGGCTGAATTGCACTTGTTTCGACCATAAGCATTACGGTCTTTTTTGGTGCT
Source organism: Melioribacteraceae bacterium (assembly GCA_028282005.1). GTDB lineage: Bacteria > Bacteroidota > Ignavibacteria > Ignavibacteriales > Melioribacteraceae > JANQIV01. Next base: position 32,294 of record JANQIV010000133.1, read on the forward strand.
CTTGGTCGGTGCATTACACCTTTTGAAATTGTTACGCCTTGATTTGGATTTAATTCGATTGTTTGGTCTTCAAGGTCAATCAGCAGCTGCCCTTCGAGCACAAAGAAAAACTCATCGTCATTGTCGTGTTTGTGCCAGTGATATTCTTCTTCAACAATTCCGAGTCTAACTACGCTATTGTTTACTTTAGTTAGAGACTGGTTAAACCATTTATCTTTACACTCCTCAACCATTTTGGGAATATCAATTTTTTGCTGATGATCAAATTTAATATCGAGCTTGGTAACGTAGTTATATTGTTTGTCCATTGCTTATTCTTTCTTTTTTATGTTGAATATTTTATTTCGTAGTGTTTCACTTTCTCATCATATCGAATCATCATCCTCTGCGCTATTTCGGGAACTACTGCAGTCTCGTAATTTGTTCCCGCAAACTGTTTAATTGCGTCAAATGTTTCCCATTCGGTTATTATCAAAAATTCAACACCTTCTTCGGTTTCCCTCCTTAATATTGAAGCTTTTAAAAAACCGTCAATGTTTAATAATTGTTTAAAAGTATCATTTTGAAGATGAGCGATATAATCATCTGCTCTTTCTTTTTTTGCTAAACCCGTCCAGTGTCTTGCTATCATAGTAAACCTATTTTTAAATACCTTTCTTTTATGATATTCATATGATGCAATTCATGCCCGGCAATATGATATCCCAAAGCGCGGACACTTGCTTCATTTCCGTCCGCTGTACCGATCCGCTTAAGTGCTTCTTCAGAAAGTCCGTTGAATAAGGCTATTGTTGATTTCCGAACAGCTTCGTATTCTTCCAGTATATTTTCGATCTTTCTATTATGTGTATCCGAATATTTTGCATAATCATCTTGCTCAAAACCCGGGAGTGAAGTTTTATCATTCCTTGCGAAGGCAAGCGCACGATAAGCATAAATCCTTTCGTCATCAACAATATGAACCAGTACTTCTTTTATTGTCCATTTATCATCCGAGTATCTGTAATTCAATTCATCTTCGGTTAATGATGATACAAACTCTTTTGTAATTTCCAAATTATCCTTTAGTTGTTTAAGAAGAGTCTCATCTTTCCGCACTAATTTCATGTACATTTCTGCATAAAGTGGATATTCATTTGGAGAGGGAAAATCTATTAATTTATTCATTTATGTGTCTCAATTAGTAGAGGCTGTGCTACAAAGATTATATAATTTGCTCTTAATAAAATAGGAAAACTTTTCTTGTGGCGCTTATCAATGGGTTTTTAATTTTTCCCGTGCAATCCAAAATTTGAAATTGTCTTACGTTTTAATATTTTCAGTTAAATATTTAATTGCTTCAATTCATCTGATTAAAAAGGAGAACACAATGTTAGACGACAATAAAAAAAATCTTATTTTTTTTGAAGGCTCTTCAATGCGACAACTTTATGATAATATGGAAAAATGGCAAACAGAAAACAAAAAACGCCTGCTTTCAATGAATATTCAAAAAGAAAATGACAATTATTTTTGCATTGCCCTTACAAATCCATCCGAGGTTGTGATTGTTGCAAAAACACATATTGGCTCTGAGGGCTACCAAGAAATTAAAGGTTATATGAATGCTCTGAAAGTAGAAACTAGATAAAAAATGTTTTCTATCCTCGACTTATTACGATAGAAAATTTTTATTTGATTTATCGTTTTATTAAATTAAAA
>JANQIV010000150.1 GCA_028282005.1 Melioribacteraceae bacterium
TTCAGTCTTAACATTTTCAGTAGTTTCTTGATTGTCCATTTTTTCCGAATTAAGTCCTATCATCTTTTAATGTAAAATTAAAGTTAACGTAATAAAGCCCGAAAATCAATTTGAAGAGTTCATTAATATTATTAAGTTAATTTGCATTTACTGTGTAATTAACTATAATTTTTTAGCAAATGGGCGCAATAGTTTATTGGACTTTGATACGAATAGCGATTTTAATTCCTGTTCTTTGGATTGCAACTGAATGGATGGACTACAAATTCTGGTGGACTATTTTAATTATGTCGGTTTACGGAGTTGTAATTTACCCCGCGTATTTACAGTATAGAATTTTTAGAGAGAAAAATAATCAGGTTATTTTTGATACACTGTGTTCTTCCTGTAAGAGTTTTGATGAAACAGCAGTAATTTGCATGAAATATGACGAGCATCCCAAGGTAGATTATATTCCTTGCGAGGGAATAGATTGGGAGCCAAAAGGATAAAATGAGAACTATAAAAATCAGAAATATTGAAAAAATTGATGTTGACTTTTGCACTGAATGTGGAAAAACTTTAGATGAATTTGGAGTGACTCCGGATGAAGTTGATTACGATTTACTGCTCAGAAATTTTGAGAAATGTAAATCGACCGGCAAATTCAAAGGAGAGATTTGCTCAAAGTTGTTTATTGTAAATGAAGCTTTTGAAACTAATGAGAGCGAATAGATTTAGAAAAAACCTCCAGTGCATCGACAAATCTTGGTCCGGGTCTTAAAAACAAATCAGGATCAACTATTATTATATTATCATTTTTAATTGCACTCAAATCTTTCCATTCGGCATAAGCTGTTTTAATTTCTTTTGCTACCTCTTTTTCCTTTGCCGCATAAAAAATAAATTCGGGATCTATTTTTATTACTTCCTCCCGGTTAAAAATCGGGTAATTAATTTTAATTCCTTCGGCAATGTTTTTGCAGTTTGAAAATTCTATGAACTCATTTATAAAAGTATTATCCCCGGCAAGCATGATCGGTTTCAATGCAACTAAAAACATTATTTCGAATTGAGTATCTGCAATATTGGATTTTACGGCATTCACTCTTTCGTCCCAGTTTTTTTTGATCTTCTCAACTCTATCTGTTTTATTGAAAATCTTGCCCATGTTATAAAACGTATTTTTAATCCCTTCATAATTTCTTGGATTAGAAATAAATACCTTCATCCCAAGTTGAATTAATTTATCGTACGTACTTTTATTATTGCCCTCAACACTTATAATTATCAAGTCAGGTTTAAGAGAAACAATCTTTTCAAAATTAACAGTTAATAGATCGCCGATTTTTTCAACATTATTTGCTGCTCCAGGGTAATTGCAATAATTGGTATTTCCAACTAGTTTATCTTCAACCTCCAATTCATAAATCATTTCTGTTAAGCTTGGCGCAAGTGTAATTACTCTTTCGGGAAAACTTTCAAATTTGATGATATTTCCCATGTCATCAGTTAATTCAAAAGCAGAATTTATTTCAGGCTTTTTATCAGTACACGCAGCAAATATGAGAATGAGAAAAAGCAAATGTAAATATTTCATGAAAGTTTCCTTTTAAAATTAGTCGGCAAAATAATCAAACAAAATGATTTAAAGAAGTGTGCACAAAATTCAATGGTGTGAAAAATATGCGCAAACAATAAAGCTAACATTTAAATAAACTTCATTTTTATTGATAAATATTTGGGCATGTAATTTGTCAATCTTCACAGTAATTAAAAAAGTTCATCAAGTCCAATTATTATAAAGGTTAAAAGGCCTATCAGTTTATTCAATAATTAACGGGGATAAATCATGTTAAAAAAATTTGTACTCTATTTTACATTTTGTGTAATATTTGGCTCTACTACTATTTCTGCTTACAGTGAACTTCGAGTAAGGGATCCCAGAGGGTGGAGTTCAATACAAGGAACTATTGAAGAAGCCACTGTCTCAATCAAACCGAAAGGAGTTTATATGGAAATCGGTTTGTATCTTACCTTTTCAGCAAGGGATTGGAATCATGGCAGCCAGGACTCACTCGAGGTAGAGTTTTATTTTGATCTACCTGAAAATTCAATTGTACATGACTCATGGTTATGGGTGGAAGGGGAAATTATTCGTGGTGAGATTATGGATAAATGGACTGCTTCTGAAATTTACGAGAATATTGTCAGGAGAAGAAGAGATCCCTCAATTCTTTTTAAAAGAAGTCAGAATAGTTATGAATTAAGAATATTCCCAATGGTGGCTTCGGAAACCAGAAAAGTAAAACTAACATATTTGGTCCCTACAGAATGGAATTCGAGGAAAATATTTGCTTCACTTCCAACAGAATTATTGCGTACTTCAAGATACGATCTGCCGAATTTAACTGTTTTAACTTGGCTGGAAGATGATTGGAAAAATCCGGAAATTCTTGGATTTCCTGAAATACAATTTCAAGAACATAGGGATGACTTTTTTGGTGATTATGTAAAAGCTGTTGTTCCATCTGATGCTATAGATAAATCGCTTCACTTTACTCTTGATTCGCCATTAAAAAATGGAATTTATGTAAATCATTATAGAGAAGGAAATGACGGATATTATCAACTGGCTTACATTCCTTCCAAAGCATTAACAATAAATGCCAATTCAAAAGTAGCAGTTCTTTTTGATTACGAGTCGTTCAATAGTAATATTTCGACCGAGCAGATTCTTGAAAGTGTTAAAAATTATTTGATTTCAAATCATTCTAAAATAGATTCACTGAATCTTATTTTTTCCCGTCCCAACATAAACAGAGCAAGTGAAAATTGGATTTATGCAGACTCCGCAAATATTGAGAACTTGTTTAAAAATCTGGAAAGTAATTCATTAGCAAGTTACAGTAACCTGCCTTCATTGCTTGCAAACGGAATAGATTTTATAAAAGAAAATGGTGACGATGGAAATATTGTATTAATCTCCAATTCGGACCATGTCGGTGATTTTCAAATTGCTAATCAATTAATGGAAGATTTACTATTATTAATGAATGCTGATATACCAATTCATGTTGCAGATTTTCAGGATAGGAATTATCAGTATTTCCATTTTGGAGCCCGGAGCTATGTCGGCAATGAATATTTTTATAAAAACATTTCAAGAATGACATCCGCAAACTATTTTAATGTTCGTTCCGGACTCAGTTTTGATAATTTGATTAGTTCAGTGTTTGGTTCAATGACAGGCTTTGTCAGTTCTTTCGATCTTTATACAAGCTTGGTAAATGGTTATTGCTACGGAAGATTTAATTTATCAAACTATGATAAGAATATTTATTTGGATCAGCCAATTGTGCAAGTAGGAAAGTATTATGGTGACTTTCCGTTTACAATTGAATCGTCCGGAGTTTATAATTCAGAAGTTTTTTCTGAGAAGATAAATATTTATAGTCAGAATATTTTCCAGGGTGATAGTATTTCTAGAAAAATTTGGGCGGGGAATTATATAAATGATCTTGAGTCAGACTACCAATCCAACGATGTAGTAAATGAAATTGTTAATTACAGTATTAGTGAAAGAGTGCTGTCAATTTATTCTGCTTTTTTATGTCTTGAACCTAACGGAGGCGGGGAAGTTTGTTTCGACTGTATTGATGAAACGCAATTGACTGATGTTGACGAGACTGAAAGCCTTACAGTTGATTTCGTTTTAAATCAAAACTATCCTAATCCGTTTAATCCTTCAACAACTATTGAATATACTTTGCCTGCGATCGGAAAAACTTTTAGTGTGTCGCTAAAAATTTATAACTCGCTTGGACAATTAGTGGCAACACTTGTTGAAGAAAATCAAGCTGCAGGTACTTATTCAGTTATTTGGGACGGAAAAGACATGCACGGCAACCAAATGCCGAGTGGAATCTACTTTTACATTCTTCAAGCCGGTGATATAAAAATCACAAAGAAAATGATGTTGTTGAAATAAATTTATAATGGTAATAAATGCTAAAAATAATTAATATACTTACGTTAATTTTATTATTAGCCGCAATACTGGCTAAATAAAACCTATCAACAATTTTCCGGTTTCCCGTCATAATGAGTGAATTCACGGAGAGGGGAAACCGGAAACATTTTTTAGGCTCCTCTATCTTTGAAAAAATTTATTTAACGTTACATTAATGCCGCACCTATGGCTCAGTTGGCAGAAGAGTTTTCTCTTAGTCAGCAAATTCTTTGTTCGTATTCTGTCCACCGAAACCAACTTCAGTTGTTGAAGGAGGATCCCCATAGGGGCATGAAAATTAAAGCTAACATAAGTTGTTTTTTTACTTTCTTTATAAATACCTTTAATGTTAGTTTTAATCTTTTTATATGTGCTTATGAATGTAAATATTATTTTCATCATTCAAGTTTTAATTGCTGCTCAAAGTATTTTCTTTACGTTCTATCTACTTTCGGGAAAACAAAGAAAATATACCAGGAATAAAATTCTGTCCGCACTTACTCTTATAGTTGCGTTGATAATGATTTTTAATTGGATTCCTGTATATGAATATTCAATACCAAACTTAAATCTTGTTTTTGGGCTGACAATTGGCCCATTAATTTACTTGTGCGGCAAATCGCTTATTTATAAATCCTTCAAGCTTACATCCCAAAACCTGCTGCATTTCCTGCCTTTGGGTTTCTTTTTAATTCTGCTCATAACAGTTGATATACAAGTACAGTTTTATGCCTGGGCTATATTCATAAGTATTTTTGCTTATAATGTTCTATCGTTTTATATGTTATATCATTACTCAAAAATTAGTAAAATGATTGATGGCAATTATGACAGGTTGAGGCTGAATTGGTTCAAAGCAGTTTTATGGATTTCACTTTTGATTATAATTGCAAATGTGGTTTCATTCATTTTGCAGCCTGATTCAAATTCTTCCCCTTCATCGCCGGATGCAATCATTCTATTTTTATTGATTCTAATAATGATCAATTTTATTGTTTTTCAAGCACTTAAACATCCTGAGATATTTGTTGATATCGACGACGTTGAGATCAAAAATCTTGTAAGCGAAAGCAAAAAAAACCAACCGGTAGAAAAGTATGAGTCAATATTTTCTGAAATTGAAACCATCATGCAAAAAGAACAACTGTACCTTAATCCAGATTTTTTAATAACAGATTTAGCCAAAGTATTGAAACAGCCTTACAAAAGAATATCGCAAGCAATTAACACAAACACGGATTTAAATTTTTCCGAATACGTTAATAAATACCGGATTAATGAAGTAAAATCATATTTTGAAAATCCGGTACACCAATCAAAAAATGTTTTAGAAGTTATGTACGAATGCGGATTCAATACAAAATCCAACTTCAACCGCGCGTTCAAAAAGTTTACCGGTTTTACCCCGAGCCAATTCAAAAAGAACTCACAAAAGTAAATTTTTCTCCTTTAACAAGTACTAAATTGGGATATAGGTCGAATTATCAGAATAATATACCCACTTTTGCCACCAAAATTATAGAATAGGAGAAAACAGAATGTCACTAAAATCATTTGTATTAATACTTATAATAATGGTAAGTCCGATTTTTACACAGGAAATAGAGAACTCTGAGATCATCTGGGATGAGTGGGAGGTTCCTCACATTTATGCAAAAAACGAAGCGGACCTTTTTTATTTTTTTGGCAGAGCTCAAATGAAACTGCACGCAAATTTGCTGCTTAAAAAATATGGTGAAGCAAGAGGAAGGGCCGCCGAATATTGGGGAAAAGATTTTCTAAAAAATGATTTAATTATTAAAAAATTGGATATACCAAATAGATCGGAGAAGTGGTTCGAAGCTCAAAACGGAGATATGAAATCAAATTTAGCCGCGTTTGTAAACGGGATTAATGATTACGCAAATATACATCCTGATGAGATTGACGAATCACTCAAAGTAGTTTTACCAATAAAAGTATCAGATTTATTCTCGTTGCTTCAATATTCGTATCATTACAAAGTTGGGGCCTTTGCCGTACAGTCGCAATTAGAACAATGGAAAAATGCAGGTTCAAACGCCTGGGCTATTGCTCCCTCAAAATCAAAAAACGGAAACAGTATGCTGCTCATTCAGCCGCACCCGCCGTGGATGGACGACTACAGATTTCTTGAAGCACATTTAGTAACGGATAATATGAATATTTACGGCATCGCTCAAGTTGGGTCACCGATAATTGCAATGGGTTTTAACGAAAATTTAGGTTGGGGACTTACTTTCAATCAAGCTGATACTTATGATCTTTATGAAATAGAGTTAACCGGAGAGGGTTATAACTTAGACGGGAAATATGTGCCTCTAAAAATTAGGAAAGAGGTGTACAGCTATAAAGAGGATGGCAAAATTATTACCGACACTTTGTACTGTAAATCTTCTGTGCACGGAAATATTTTGGAAGAAAAAGGCGGCAAAGCTATTGCGTTAAGACTTTCGGGATTGGATGCGCCTTATATGACTCAGCAGTTTCTTGAAATGGCAAAATCCAAAAACCGTTTGGAGTTTAAGCAAGCCGTTTCCAAGCTTCAGCTTCCGCTTCAAAATATAGTTTACGCGGACAAACACGGTGAAATTGAATATATCTACAACGGAATTATACCCAAAAGGGGAGTAGATAATTACGGTTACTGGAATAGCGTTCAAAACGGCAACGCTTCAGACAACATTGTAAAAGAGTATTTAATTTTTGAAGAGTTGCCAAAGTTTTCTAATCCAAAATCCGGATTTATATCAAGCACAAATAATCCTCCGTGGAGTACTACTTATCCAGCGGAAATTAATCCAAAAGATTATCCCGGTTATATAGCGCCGAATTTTATGGATGAACGTACAGTGAGATCGCTAAGAATGTTAACCGAAGTAGATAAAGTAAGCTTTGAAGATCTCGAGAAAATGCAGGGCAATAAAGTCTCGGAACTTGCAGTGAAGTATCGTTTACAATTGGTTGAGTACGCGATGAATAGTAATGATTCACTTCTCACTAAAGCGGCTACCGTACTCAAAAACTGGGATGAAAAAACAAACCCGGATAGCAAAGGTGCGGTCTTATTTGCACAATGGTATTTCTCCGCCAGAAAAGAGTTCCCGGGCAATAGCGTAAATATTGAGGAAGCGCTTAATGGTAATAATGTTTTGTCCGATGAAGCTAAGCAAGTTCTTTTAAAAGCCGCAGAAATTGTTTCTCAGAAATATGGAAAGCTTGATATTGTGTGGGGTGAGGTTTACCGGATTTTTCATGCTGGGAATAAATACCCATCGTCAATTGGGCTAAATGAATTGGGCAATTTTCACGCAGGATTTTACAGGCCCGACCACGAAAATAAATTCACGCTTTTAGGCGGTGTAGCGTTTTCGTTAATAGTAGAATTTGATAAAAAGGTAAAAGCGAAAGCTTTGCTCCCTTACGGCAATTCAACTCAAAACCCAAACGGAAAACAAATTTTACTAATGAATGAAGGAAAAATGAGAGAAGTGAAATTCTATAAAGATGATCTTGGAAATAATTAGCCTCCTGTTATTCAAGAGCCTAAGAGAATTTGATTCTTAGGCTTTTGAAAAAATAATCACTTTACAATAGCAACCCAAACAGTTGTTTCCGGAATGATACCGCTGGATTTGATTGCCGGGTTATTAAAAATTTTTTCTTCTACTGCTTTCTTAACACCTACTCCGGCACTATGAAAATCATGTCCGCAGATCCATGCACCGGACCTTAATATTTTTAAGGAAGCATCTATATCGTAAGATACGTTTTCGTAATCGTGAGCGCCGTCTATGAAACTCATGTTAAAAGAGTTTTTAACTAATATATCACTAAAGTCCGAAGTCTTTCCTCTTAAGTGACAGATACTTTCACCAAATATTTCAGTATTTTTTAAGAAATCTTCAAGCACAGCATAGTCAGTTGAAGGTAAATTTTCTTTTAGCAAATCGCCTTTTATCGGGTTGTCTTTTTGACTATCGTAACCGCACCAAATATCAAGACAATATAATTTTTTATTTGTATTTCTTATTGCAAAACCGAGTGCAGCGGCTGAGCGGCCACGGTATGACCCTATTTCAAGAATTCTCGAATTTTCGGGCAAAGATACAGCTATTCTATATAAGCTGACTAATTCTTTTAAGCTTGTTTGTCCCCCAATCTTTTCACAATAACTTAACATTTCTTGTTCGCCATCAGTGAGGTTATTCAAATCGATAAGTGTTTGCATGGATTTTTCCCTTTTTATAATTCTATTAATATATTAAGATTAGAGCCTCAATAAAAATTTCTTTTATGAAAACTTTTTTGTGAACTTTCCTTTTTTTCATTTGTTAGTATGTTTTTTAATTATGGAGAAAATATGGATAAACTCAACAATTTTGGATTGCTAATTTTCAGAGTTTCTGTAAGCGCATTTATGCTCTTCGGTCATGGTTATGGTAAATTTATGTATCTCTTAAGTGGAGAAGAAATCCGGTTTGCTGACCCTATTGGGCTTGGTATGACACTTAGTTTTGCATTAGCTGCATTAGCAGAGTTCTTTGGATCGATACTAATAATTTTAGGCCTTTTTACAAGGATTGGTTCGTTTTCTATGTTGTTTACAATGTTTGTTGCCGCGGTAATCGTGCATGCATCCGACTCGTTTGGCGATAAAGAATTGCCTCTTTTATACCTAGTTAGTTATATACTGATTTTTTTGCTGGGTCCCGGAAAATACAGCCTTCAAAAATTTGTTGATGATAAAATCAAAAATGTAAAAGGATTTTGGAAGTTCGTTCTGGGATAAGTTTGTTTTTAATTATCCCGGTTGACTTAATTTTGCTACCCTAAAACTGCACTTTAAAAATGATGCAGATGTCTTAAATTGTCTTTGTTAATTTCCTCAAGTTTGACTGAAATAAATCTCATAGATATAAATTAAATAATTACTCATAAGTCTATTACGAAAGAGGGAATAATGAGGCACATCTATTTATTAATCATCACACTTTTTTTATCAGTTAATGCTCAAAATAATGTTACTGTGCACGATGTTGTACATGAAGTAAAGACTACTAGCATAATGAAGACGATAAGACATCTCGAAAGTTACGGTACAAGGTTTCTTATGGCGCCGAACAGGTTTGAAATTGCAAATTGGATAAAAGGTGAGTTCGAAAGTTTTGGATTTGTTGATGTGAAGCTTGATACCTTTGAAATTAGCACTCAAAGATGGTCGCACCCGATTACCGGAAGAAGAATAGATACAACAATAACACAAGTTAATGTTGTAGCTACTTTGCCCGGCTCGGAAAATCCTGAAGATATTTACATAATTGGCGGACATTATGATTCTTATACTGATAATGACGATCTTTTCTACGTAGCTCCCGGTGCAGACGATGATGCAAGCGGAATCGCATGTGTTCTTGAAGCAGCCAGTACTATTATGCAAGCCGGCTATCAGCCTAAATCAACAATGGTCTTCATTGCTTTTGCTGCTGAGGAACTTGGTTACTTTGCGGATTTAATGGGCTCAAAACATTATGCTTATGAAGCTGCTGCAAGAGGAGACAACATCAAACTTGTTATAAATAACGATATGATTGGTTTCAACCGTAAACCCATTGATCAAGCTTTTGTGTTTGTTGCTCCAACAGAACATTTTACCGGAATAAATAATGTCTTAAATATTTGTGAAACTTACGGCTCAATAAATTATGTAGGTGAAGGATATTCCGGCGGGGATTTAATTGGATTTACTGAAATGGGTTTTCCGGGAATATATTTTGAAGAGGGTGATTTCTCAATACAGCAACATACCAACTATCATAAGAATACAGATGTTTCAGCAAACATTGATTCCGTTTTTATTACCGAAGTTATAAAAGCGGCAACTGCAGTACTCTTGAGCATGGAAGATGTAATTACGAGCACAGCAGAAACGGCTGAATTGCCTATTAAACTTAGACTTTTACAAAACTACCCAAATCCTTTTAATCCGGGAACAAGTATTGAGTATCAGGTATCAAGTACTGAGAATATAATCATTAAGGTATATGATTTGCTGGGAAGAGAGACTAAAACGCTAGTTAACGAAATAAAAAATCCGGGTAAGTACAAAGTTTATTTTAATGCTAATGAATTAGCAAGCGGAGTTTATTTTTATTCGTTGATTGCTGGAAACTATGCTGAAACGAAAAAGATGATTTTGTTGAAATAAGAAAAGTAGTGTTCCCGCTAATTGAAGCGGGGACACAGTTTAATTTATTTTATAACTTAAATTAAATCGTAAAATAACTCCTTCTTTTTGTTTTACTTCTTCTTTAATGCCGTCTAATTTGTTAAATAAATAAGAATCAGAAAAAACATTTTTGCCCAAAGTTGCTTCAAGAAATATGTTTTTGCCAAACTCAAATTCTAAGAAAACAAACATACCAATCGCTTCATTTCGTAAATAACCTTCATCGTAAACAACCGAATTAATATCCCATTCGGAAAGAATACCGAGGCTTAGTTTATCATTTAACTTTTGCTCAAGTTTTAGATTGATGGGCAGTAAAGCTTGTAATGATAAGCTTTCGTTAAATTTTATTTCCCCGCCAAGCAATGGAAAAATTAAATCATCGAATAATTCTTTTTTGTAAAATAATCCAGCAGCCAAATCTAATTCGCTATTTACAAAATAGGTGTACTTATAGAATGCAGAATGTTTCATAAAATCATCTGAGAATAATTTTTTGTCTATTGATGATTCAATACCAATTACAAAAATTTGTTCTGAATTTTGTGATGGTAATAATAATCCTGTATTGATGCCTATGTTCGGAGAGAAATTATTATTGCTAAAATTAGTATTCATGAAACTAAAATTTGCGAAACCCATAAAACCTTTTGAAATTTCTAATCCATAATTCAGGTTTGCTTTTAATTCGCTTAAGATTTTATTTTTACCTGCTTTGGAATGATTGTAGCTGATGCTAAATATTTCTTTTTTATCTTGTGGGTTAATACTGCAAAAAAGTATAATCAGCAGAAATAAAAAACGACTTTTCATTTTATTACCTATTACAAAAATTTATGATTACATAAGTAACATAGATGAAAAAGAGATAAACACACTGAACAAATGTTAAATAATTTTTCTCAGGCGGCTTAAATGCTGTGGAGTAATACCTAAAAATGAAGCAACGTATTTTAGCGGGATCTTTTGAACGAGTTTAGGATTTTTATCAAGAAGTTTTTTGTACCTGGTTTCGGCATTATCGTTTAAGAAACTTAAATAATAATTTTCAATCGAGATGAACTGATACTCGGCTGCTTTCCTGGCAAACCTTTCAAGCTTATGACTAATATCATAAAATTTTTCAACATCTGCTTTTTTGAAAGTGATCAGCTCGCAATCTTCCAATGCCTGCACGTAAACTTTGGAAGGCTCGCCGGTAATCAAGCTCCGGTAAGAGGTTACAAAGTTGTTTTCGAACAAAAAATCCCTTGTAACTTCTTCACCATCATTAAAATGAAAAAACCTGACAAAGCCTTTATTTATAAAAGAAATCTTTTCACAAATTTGATCAAACTCAACATAGTACTGCCCGCTTTTCAGATTCTCTTCTTTACCAAAGCTTAAAAAATTATCAAGCTCTTCATTTGAGATATCAACAAACGTTTTTATGTGTTCTTTAATTTTTTCCAAGTTAGTAGTGAGTTTTTTATTTGCTAATAATACGAATTATATAAAATCATTGCACTTAAACTGAGCTGAAATTAATTAACTGGTATAATTCCGGTAGAATATCTCCCATTCATTTTTCCATGAGAAGACTTTCAATATTTCATCGTTATCTATGTAGTCAACATTAAAGTTATGTTTTCCATTACATTGTTAAGCATACATATTACCCAAAATCATTATATTTGTTAGGAATTTGAAAGAAGTTAAATGCGTAAAGAGATAGAAGAAATATTTAAAGATAGACAGCAAATTGAAAATTTGGGCAGGTTCCTGGTACAAAGCAGTCCGGACGGTGTTTTTATGCTGGATGAAGAAGGGATAATTCAACGTTCCAATGAATCAGCATGTAATTTGTTGGGCTATTCTTATGAGGAGTACGATGAACTTCCTCTTGTTAAAATTCATGAAAAAGATTTCGATGTTCAGTTTTATTTAGAAACAGGTGAAAATAAACCGAGAACTTTTGAAGCCGAATACACTTGTAAAGACGGGAAAACAATCCCGGTTTCTGTTTCCGTTACATTTCTGAGATTGAACAAAGTAAAAATAGCTGTAGTATTTTTCCGCGACATTACAGAAAGAGTCGAAAGAGAAAATGAGCTTGAAAAACTTAGAAGCCAGTTGAAAGCTGAAAATATTTATCTGCAGGAAGAAATTAAAGTAGATCATAATTTTGGAGATATGATTGGTGAAAGCAATTCTTTCAAAAAAGTATTGAACAAAATAGAGCAAGTTGCCGATACTGATGCTAATGTGCTTATACTTGGGGAGTCCGGAACCGGGAAAGAACTAATAGCCAGAGCGCTGCATAATTTCAGCTTGCGCAAAGAAAAACCTTTAGTCAAAGTTAATTGCTCTGCTCTACCTACTAATTTGATTGAGAGTGAATTATTCGGCCGTGAGAAAGGAGCTTTTACAGGAGCACTAACAAAAGAAATAGGCAGGTTTGAACTTGCAGATAAAGGAACAATCTTTTTAGATGAGATTGGCGATTTGCCTTTGGAACTTCAGCCAAAGTTGCTAAGGGTTTTGCAAGAAGGCGAATTTGAAAGAGTGGGAAACCCCAATACAATTAAAGTAGATGTTCGTGTTATCGCTGCAACAAATAGGGATTTGGAGCAGATGGTTAAGGAAGATAAATTTAGGGAAGACCTTTATTATAGGTTAAATGTGTTTCCTATAACTTCACCACCGCTGAGAGATAGGAAATCCGACATCCCGACACTTGTGAAATATTTTGTAAACAAATATTCAGCCAAATTCAAAAAGCAAATAGATCTTATTCCAAACGAAGTTATGGAAAGTTTTGTGATTTATTCATGGCCCGGTAATATTAGAGAGCTGGAAAATATTATAGAGAGGGCAATTATTCTTTCGAAGAAAAATAAACTAGTTGTCACCGGATTAATAAAACCGGACAACGAGACTAATAATGATTCTGAATTAAAACCATTCGTTGATATCGAAAAAGAATATTTGTTAAAAGTGCTTGAATCAACTTCGTGGAAAATAAGCGGGCCGAATGGTGCTGCCGAGATATTAGGAATAAACCCCAGCACATTAAACTCCCGTTTAAAGAAATTAGGCATTCAAAAACAAGTTAACTACCAATAATATTTTTCGATATTTCGTGAAATATTGAAATATCGCTAATATCATCTCCTTCAGAAACATCTTCAAAATTACAATTTATGCTAAAATCAAAGCTTTTTAGCCTTTTTGTTTTGATCGCAGATTGGTACCGGATTTGTCATGTAATAGAAAACAACTAACGATTAGAAGCTGCGACGGAAATGATGGAAAGTTTTGAGTACAACCAAAATGAAGAAAACTTATTCAACCGCAAAGATTTAGTGATCCTGGTGTTCTTCTCAAAATGCAGTGCAAATAGTTATTTGATGAAGAAGCCTATAGTAAATATTGCAAGAGAAAATCAAAACAAGATTAAGCTTTACATAACCGACATTGACAGAAGCGCTGATTTAACAATGAGTTTTGGAATAAGGGAAGTGCCGACCATACTCCTTTTTAAGAATGGGTGGATAGTAGATAGGATAGACGGTGCAGTCGGGAAAAAAGAATTATCAAATAAAATAAACAAATTTTTATAAGCAGGGTTTATTATGAAAACCAAAAAAGAAAATAATCCAAAATTATCAAGAAGAGATTTCTTAAAAGTCGGCGCTGCCGCATCTGCTGCAAGTGCAGTTTCCGTTTCGACTGCAAAAGAAAAAGCCGTAGTAAATAAGCTCGACGAAAAAGTTAAAGATTCTGTTATAAAAGAAAACGGAAGCTGGCTTGAATTTAAGGAAAGCTACAAACAATTCGATCAAATAAATGTAATTCAAACTACCGGCCCGTTTAATCATCGCCCGGAAATAATTCCTAAAATGATGAAGCTTGTTTTCCCAAATATTGAAGATACGGAACCGGGCTTTACACAGCTTGATTGGGCACTTACAAAAGCAGCATCCGCATTAAAATTCAAAATGGAAACACTGCTGGGCAAATGGGATCAGGACGAATACGATTTTTCAATGCTCGATTACAAACCGGCAGGGGATAAAACAAAAGATATAGACCCGGCTAAAGGCGGCATAAAAAACGGAAGGCAGATCCCGCCTATTTATAAAGTGCTTGAAAGCAACTTTGTATATAAAAAGAAATATGAATTCAATTCAAAGAAAGAAGCCGCCGATGCGATTAAAAGAGCGGCACGATTATACGGCGCCGATCTTATCGGAATTACCAAGAGAGACGAACGGTTTGATTACGAAAAGTTTTACAGTCCCGCAAAAAAGGTTCATGGGTGGGAGGATATACCTTTCGAACCCAAGAGTGTAATAGTATTAGCCTTTGAAATGGATTACGAAGCTATGGCAGCGGCGCCTACACACGTTGCCGATGCAGCAACCGGTGAAGGTTATTCAGATATGTATAAAACAGCATATCAGTTATCCGTCTTTCTCAAAAATTTGGGATACCATGCTATTCCTTCAACTAACGATATTGGTTTGAGTGTCCCATATGCGATACAAGCAGGGCTTGGCGAATACGGCAGAAACGGTTTGCTGGTTACATATAAATACGGCCCCCGCGTAAGACTGGCTAAAGTTTATACTGATTTTGATTTTGTCGAGTACGATAAACCAATGCAGTTCGGTGTTTTAGAGTTCTGCAAAAGATGCATGAGATGTGCCGATGCCTGCCCTGCTAATTGCATTACCAAGGAAGAAGAACCTACTTTTGAGCCTTCGTTCGATACACAGGGGAATTGGTTTGTTAACCCCGGTACAAAAAAATATTATAACGAAACTCTCAAGTGCTTTGATTTTTGGTCTGAGAACGGTAACGGGTGTTCATCCTGCATAACCTCATGTCCTTATAATAAACCGGACTTCTGGCATCATAGGCTGGTAGATAAAATCTCTGCCTTGCTGCCGGGGCCTGTTCATACTTTCATGAAAGAGATGGACAAAATTTTTGGATACGGAAATACTTACGATAAAGAAGCACTTAAGAAATTCTGGGATTCACGCGGTAAAGAATACTTGGGTCATTAAAGGAGATAGAAGTGAATATTAAAAAAGTCATATTGATTTATCTGCAGGCGCTTTTCATTTTGATAATGCCGGCTATGATTGTGCTGAACTCATTAGGTTCAAGCTTATTTACCCGTGAAAATTCTTTAGAAGCATTAAAAGAAAAGATAAACGATGACAAGATTGTTGCCTCAACAATAAAGCAGGTTGTTAACGAACGAATTAAAAATGTAAAAGAAACCGGCGAAGGAATGGCTATTGCTATTTTTTCAAAAGTGCC
>JANQIV010000184.1 GCA_028282005.1 Melioribacteraceae bacterium
TATGGAGGTGTTGGAGACCCTGTTATTAAAAAATATTTTGAAGGCGATGGTAATTCTCCGACTAGATTTATTTTCAGAGATGTAAACCTAAAGAAAGAACATTTAAGGGAATTTGAAGCGGGCGAATATAAAACGGAAATAAAAACAGAAATTCAAATTGACAGAACAACAGGCAAAACAACAAGAGGTTCATTGAGAACCATAGAAAGAGTTCCGCCGGGAATTATATTTGAGGGGGAGGTACTGGTAAGATACGATGATGATGAATTAATAAGTATTAAAGAAATGTTAGATGAAGGAATAAAATTATTAAATAATGATTACCTAGGCGGGTCAGGCAGCAGAGGCTACGGCGCAGTATTAGTAACTATAGAATAAATAATTATGAATAAAATGGTAAAACTAAAATTTACAACACAAAAACCTCTTCTAATTTCCAGCGGAAAAGACCTATCATATAATATCGAATATATTGAAAGGAATGGGCTGTTCTGCAAATTAAATCTCAATAAAGCTTGTAATAAATATGCAGAAAACAATCTTTTTGATTTTTCCAGTTCGTATTCTTTTAAAGAGTTTATTAATAGAATTGAAGAAAACAAAGACTTACTTAAGGATACAGATTTTGAATATACACTTGAATCATCCGGAGAATATCTTAAACACTTGAGAAACGAAAAAGCTATTGGGGAAAAAGCAGTAACTGAATTCGTAAACAGCAACGGAAAATTCTATGTGCCGGGTAGCTCAATAAAGGGGACTCTGGCAACTATTCTTGGATTTGAAAAAATCGGCATTATAGATAATATCAAACAGAAATTCATCATAATGGACTCAGACATAATTCCTAACGAATGTTTTGCAATTATGCGCACATGTGAAAGTCATGAAAAAGCGAGGCCTCCGATTAATATGATTTGTATGAAGCCTGATACTGAATTCGAAATAATCATTAGAAAAATGGGAGAAATATCAGTAAATCAATTAAAAGAGGCTATTGTTAATTATTATGAAAAACAAGTTAATACTGCCATTAAATATGCAAGAAAATTTTTGCCTAAGAAAAGATCAGGTAATAGCGGAGCCGAAATTTTCTTAGCACTTATGTATGAATCAAAAAGATCATTAATGGAAGATTTTGAAGACGATGAATACCTTATTAACATTGGATTCGGCAGTGGTACATACTTTAAGATATTCAGTAACTTAGACAAAATACCAACATTTAAGAATGACAATACAAAGCGAGATGAAGAAGCCCACACAACCTTCTCTTTCTTTGACGGTGAGTATGCCGATCACATCGGATGGTGTAAATTAACAATTGAAGAGTGACTATGTCTGAAATCTATAAACTAACTTTAAAACAAAAAACCGGGCTGCTTACAAAATTACAATCCGATACAATCTTCGGGCATTTCTGCTGGCGGCTTAGAGAATCCAAGGGCGAAAACAAGCTGGCCGAATTACTTGAAATGTACGCTCAAAATAACCCGGTATTTACTGTCTCAGATGGAATACTTGAAAAGGAAAACGAATTGTTTTTTCCGAAGCCTTTTCTGCAGACACCTTACGAAATGCAGGCCGTTAACAAGCAGGAAAGAATAAAAAATTTTCTTGAGCTAAAAGAGCAGAAGGATAAAAAACTTATCACAATCAGCCAGCTTAATCATTATATAAATAACCGCTTAAATGAATACAATGAATCATTTACCGATGAATACCATTCCAATCTAAAATACCCTTCTTTTACAAATGACGTAAAAACGCATGTACCTATTGACAGGCAAAGCTTAACCGCAATGGATCATATGCTCTTTTCTACCGCACCGCAATATACTGATAAAGATACTTCGGTTGCTGTTCTAATTAAAGTAATAAATAGGCTGTACTTTGATGATAATGAATTAGGAGAAATTTTAAGGTCTGTGTTTGAGATTGGATTCGGCAAGAAAAAATCAAGCGGGTACGGCGAATTTGAAGTTAATGATTTAGAGTTATACAATAAGCTGAAAGAGCCTGCGGATTCAAACGGATTTATCGTACTAGGAAATTACCTTCCTTCAAAAAGTGATAAAATAAAAGATGCGTTCTACGATACAAATGTAAAATACGGGCGGCTAGGAGAAGAATACGCAAGCGGCTTAAACCCTTTTAAGAGGCCTATTTTATTTTTAACCGCCGGGAGCTGTTTTTTTACAAATGTTAAAAAAGATTTTTACGGAAGGTGTACAAAAGAAAGCGAAATATCTGAAAGCAATAAAAATGTAATTCAAAACGGTATGCCGTTTACGATTAATTGTAAATTTGATTAGGTATTGTTTGGAAAGAATAGACCCGCTACAAGGTCATTGAGGGAACAAGAATAGTAAAAATTATTCTTTAAATTATCATTTAAGTAATTGCCCGGAGTTTGATTTGATCATTAAAAAGTTTTTCTTAAATGTAAGTTCAGTATCAGCTCTTTTTGCAGGAATAATCTTTGGCTTTATTGCGGAAAGATTTTTGGAATCAATTAACCAAAATTACATTCTAATAATATTATTTGTTCTTATAATTATAATAATAATCTCGATTAGATTTTTAGGGAAAGCAGAACCGAATGTTTCCATTAAAGCAATTCAAACTGAAGCTGATAAAGAAATGTATTCAAAAAAAGGGTTGATTGTATTTTTGTCACCTTTTATATGCTTTAAAGAAGGCGTCCGCTTTACAGAAAAAGAATTAGATAATTATATGAAGGCAGGCGACTACAGAAGTCTGTTTTTGGGGGAATTAAATAATACTAACTTTGGTCCGCCGATTAAAGCATTTGAGACACATTTCAACACGATTGACCATCTCTGGATAATAACCACAAAAATGAAAGAAGGTACAAAAGGATCATCAAACCATTTAAAACCATTTATAAAGTATCTTAGAGAAAATTATAAGACTGAAAGAGAAATTCGTTTCCATTTTACAAGTGACAAGTATACTATTTTATTTGATGATATCTCGCAAGTCTGCAACGGGGTAGTAAATCTTATAAAAAAAATATATAAGGATGCAAAAACTGAATATGATCTTGATGCAGAAGATATTATAGTTGATGTAACAAGCGGAACAGTACCTATGACAGTCGGAGCAGTACTAGCAAGCCTTGCTAAGGACCAGGATATTGAAGTGATTGGCAGTCAATATCACCCGGTAAGCGGCAGGCCGAAAGGGCCAAATAGTGCTTACCCATTAATTATTAGTTATGATCCTTTAATCAATAATGTAAATTTTCTGAATAAGTAATGCCGGCTTTAGTATAAAAAACTTTAATGCGAAATTTATAAATGTTTATTGAAATTAATTTACAGCAAATATACAAAAGCACATCAGGCTTAATAGCAAAACTAGCCGAAATTGATAAGTACATAAACGAAGCATTAAAACAAGCAGGCGAAGGTAACGAAATTATTTTAACAGGTGCAGCTCCGGTCTGGATGTATTTAAAAATTGCGCATGCTTTACACGGCAAAGCAAAAAGGCTTTATTATTCTGCGCCGGGCCAGGGTATTGAAAAATTTGAGATATTCAGTCACGATCCATACTAGCAAATGTTCTTTGACATGATGGCCGTACGAATTGGTAAAACTAAATCGTAAAAGAAACCGGGAAAAAATTTATTTTTGGCAACTGCCTGCTGCAAACTACATATTGACAATTGTTCATTTAATATTGCCTATTATTTTTTTGCTTTTTCCAGAGTTTTCGTACCATAAATTTTTGTGGCAGACTTTTACGTCAAAACATTATATAATTTATTTATAATTATTTACTTACAGTTTTTACCTAAAGTTTTTTTGGCGCGAATTCTTTTAATTGACTAGAATACAATAGTTTAAAAAATCATGTTTTTTAAAAACATTTTTAATTGTTTGCCAAAATGACAAAAATTATTTTGGTACATAAAATGCCCTTCTAAGCTGTTAAATATCAATAACTTCCGGAGGGGCAGTTGTAACACCTGTAGTGTTTTGAATGGTATTGAAGCAGATGGAGTTGCCGCTTTTATTGTTGCCCCTCTATCGAAGTTGTAACACCTGTAGTGTTTTGAATGGTATTGAAGCTGGTTTCCGAATCCCAGAAGTCAGAAGATTTATTTGCGTTGTAACACCTGTAGTGTTTTGAATGGTATTGAAGCTTTTGTTTCGCTCTTGATGCCATGCGGCAATTCGAGGTTGTAACACCTGTAGTGTTTTGAATGGTATTGAAGCTCCCATTTTTTTTCAATGAATTCATACTTTTCGGTTGTTGTAACACCTGTAGTGTTTTGAATGGTATTGAAGCCTCGTCTAGCCTAACAGAGGCAGTTAATTCAGCTTGTTGTAACACCTGTAGTGTTTTGAATGGTATTGAAGCTTCCCCATTCTATCATATCATAAGGATCTATATCAGCGTTGTAACACCTGTAGTGTTTTGAATGGTATTGAAGTTCTATAATTCAAGTAATTCTCCTGATTGGAGAAGTTGTAACACCTGTAGTGTTTTGAATGGTATTGAAGGTTCGGTACATAATACCAATATTCAATTCCTTTAAAAGGGTTGTAACACCTGTAGTCCCCGTATAAATACATTACGGGGCAGGGTTATGAGTGGCCCGCCCAAAAGATTGGCGGGTAAATATTGAAACGGTAAGAGACACACTTAGAGAGCCACAGCGTCTGGCGGAGTTAATTGTTTTTGTCTCACATCTTGATACTGTCATCTCATATCTGTTTTTTAATGAATGGTATTGAAACGTATAATGATTCATAACTCAACTTTACATTGATTAAATTGATTGAACTACCTGTAGTTCCCGTATAAATACATTACGGGACAGGGTTAAGAATGGTAATAAAAAACGGAGACCGCAGAAGGCAGACCGGAAACCGGACAAACTCTTTTCCTTTCTACTTTATAAACTTGATGAACTTTCAACTGACCTTTACTTATTGTTCCATTTTTCTTCTGTCTACTTACTTCTTAATTCTGTGTTCTATCTTTAATTAAAAACCGGAGGATTAAACCATGTCGTTATATTCACAAATAGCATCGTATAATAATTTGATTTCCGGGTTTCACCGGGTAAAAGAAAGCGACGGAGCTCCGGGCTATGATAAAGAATCAATAGAGGATTTTGAAAATTCGCTCGAACAGCAAATCTATGCACTTAACAGGGAATTAACACAGAGGATTTATAAACCCAAGCCTGTTCTGTTTTTCGAAAAGAAAAAAGCAGACGGTAAAATGAGGCTGCTTTCTATTTTCAGCGTAAGGGACAGGGTTGTGCAGGCATCAGCTATGAAAGTACTTAATCCCTTATTTGAAAGTGAATTTGAAGATGAGAGCTATGGCTACCGCAAAGGCAGGTCGCGCGAAGCTGCTGCAAAAGAAATTTACTCACTTTTTAACAAAGGTTATAAATGGATTGTTGATGCCGATATAAGAAGTTACTTTGATACTGTAAACCACGATTTGTTATTTGAAAAGCTTGAAAAATTCTTGGAAGAAAAAGACGTAATCAAACTAATTAAAAAATGGGTGCAGGCTGAATGTATAATCAAAAATAAAAGAAAAAAAATTAAAACCGGCTTGCTACAGGGCAGCGTTATTTCGCCAATGCTCGCTAACTTTTACCTGGATGAACTCGACGAAAAACTTAAGCATGAAGGCTTAAAACTAATAAGGTATGCAGACGATTTTGTTATACTCACAAAAGAAAAACCCGATGCCGAAGAAGCCCTTGAGCTTACTAAAGATTTATTGAAAGAGTTGAAACTGGAGCTTAACCCGGAAAAGACAAAGATAACAACATTTGAACAGGGTTTTAAATATCTCGGTTACCTTTTTGTTAACTCATTGATAGTACCAGCGTCTCCTAAAGATACCAGCATGCCCCTGCCCGGCAGCCGCAAAAGAGAATTGACTCCAGGTACAGATGTCATGGACCACTCCATGACATTAAACGCTAAGTTAAACCGTCAATCCCGCCTTGCGGGAGTCGTTGACGGCTCTTTCAAAAGAGAAACTCTTGAACTAATAGATAAGCTGACAAAAAAAGAAAGAAAAGAAGTTTTTGAAAATGAAGAAATAACCGAAGAGAAATTAAAAGCTACTGAAATAGGAACAGAATTTTTAGAAGCCCTAAAAGAAAAAGGTCTTACTCTAAACGATTTTTTGGAAACCAGTATCGAAGAAAAAAACGGTGCGGAAATTCCAACGGAAAAGGAAGTGGAAGCAGCAATACTTTCCGAAGAATTTGAAATTGAAACAGATGATGGAATAGCAGAAGACGAAAACAGTGAATATAAAATACCGCCGCAGTCAACAGCACTTAACCGCAGCTTATACATACAGGAACAGGGAGCGTTTCTCAAAAAAGAAGGCGGAAGGCTTGTGGTTGAAAAAGAAGGTATTGAACTGCTTGAAGTTCCGGCAATCAAAATAGCGCACATAATTATTTTCGGGAACTGCACCGTTACGCCGACTGCAACACATTACTGCTTAAGAAACAGGATCCCGGTTACGCTTCTTTCTTCGCGCGGTAAATATTACGGCACCATTGAAACAACATTTTCCAATAACGCAGACCTTGAACGCCTGCAGCTTTTTAGAACACTTGATAAAAATTTTATTCTATCGTTTGCAAAAGAAATTATAAAAGCAAAAATTAATAACCAGCGCATCCTGCTTATGAGATATTCCAGAAAAAAGGAAGACGGAGAAATTAAAAAATCCGTTAACTATCTCGGTCGACTTATTAAAAGAGTAGAAAAAGCAAATAATATTGACGACATCCGCGGCTTTGAGGGAGTTGCGGCCGCAAGTTACTTCAAAGTATTCGCAAGGCTCTTCTTAAAAAACAGCGGCTTTTACAACGAGAAATTCTACCGCAATAAACGCCCCCCTCTCGATCCCGTGAACAGCTTGCTGAGCTTCGGATACACAATTTTGGGAAGCAATATTTACTCGTTTGTAAAAGCACGAAGCATAAACCCATACTGTGGATTTATGCACGCTTTTAGAGCCGGGCACCCGGCCCTGGTAAGCGACCTTATGGAGGAATTCAGGTTTGTTATTGATATGCTCACGCTGAATTTGCTGAACCATAAAATACTTACTCACAAGGATTTCTATTTTGCCAAAGAGCCCGGCACACCCTGTTATTTAACAAACAACGGGAGGAAAATCTTTATTAAACAGCTTGAATTAAAGTTCTACCAGAAAGTAAAACACAATGAAACCGGTTATAAAGTTGATTACAGGAAATGCTTTGACTTACAGGTTCAGCAATTTGCCCAATTTTTAAGAGGCGAAAAAGAAAACTACAACGCAACAAAATTGGTTAAATAAAATGCTTACATTAATAATCTACCAAATTAAAAGCGACAGCCTTAGAAGAAAAATAAGAAGGCTTTTACTGAATTTCGGGTACTCCGTTCAGAACAGCGTATTTGAATTTAGACTTACAAAAACACAAAGAATAAGTCTTATTAATTCCCTAAAACAGTTTGAACAATTACTCGGTAAACAGGACAGTATAAGGGTTTACAGCGTATGTCAAAGCTGCTTAAAAAGGTCGTTTGTTATCGGAAAAAAAACGATTACAACCGACCCTTTATTTTACCTTGTTTAAGCTATTCGTACCAAAAATCTTTGTGTCATACTTTCAGCTTTAAATGCGATGTAACTTCATCTATTAAATAAATTACAGCTAACAATTAAAGTTATTTTGGTACGAATTCTTTTAACCCTCATGAAAACAACAACTTGCCAAATCACTTTTTTTGAACTTTCTTTCTTTGCCTGCCAAAACGACAAAAATAATTTTGGTACGAAAAAGTGTTGTATAAATGATTATAAAACAATATGTTAGAGACGGGCAGTTGAATTACCTGTAGTAGTATGAATGGTATTGAAGAAGATTGTTTACTAAAGTCATAAACCTTTTAGCAGTTGGTTGAATTACCTGTAGTAGTATGAATGGTATTGAAGTTCTCTATGAACAACGGGCGGTGGAGGACTATCTTTCTGTTGAATTACCTGTAGTAGTATGAATGGTATTGAAGTACGTACTTTTCACCTTTCACTACAACATTGTAGTGTTGAATTACCTGTAGTAGTCCGCCCAACAAGACGGCGGATAAATATGAATGGCCCTCCTACGCAAAAAGATGCTTCGGCGGGTAAATATTGAAACTGTTTTCCTTCTGACTACTGAATTCTGTATTCTTAATTCTGTTTTCATTTTATAAACTTGATGAACTTTACAACTATCTTCGAATGGTATTGAAGGTTAAGAGGGTGGTGAGTTCTGGAAGAACTCTTGTGAAAGTTGTAACACCTGTAGTGTTTTGAATGGCCCGCCTTCGTAAAAAAAACTACGGCGGGTAAATATTGAAACGGTAAGAGACACACTTCGAGAGCCACAGTGTCTGGCGGAGTTAATTGTTTTTTGTCTCACATCTTGATACTGTCATCTCATATCTGTTTTTTAATGAATGGTATTGAAGCAATCCGAATTTGCCCATTTCCGCACTCATAAAGTTGAGGTTGAATTATCTGTAGTAATCCCGTATAAATACATTACGGGACAGGTTTGAATGGTATTGAAGAACAAATAAAATTGCTAAAAGAAAAGCGAAAACAAATGGTTGAATTACCTGCCTGCTCGCCATAGCTTTAGCGAAGGAGGGTAGTAATTTGAATAGAACCTAAAAAACGGAAACCGAAGAACGCAGACCGGAATCCGGAAAACTCTTCTTCTTTCTACTTTATAAACTTGATGAACTTTAAACTTGTATTTAATTCCTCGCTTCGAGAGCCTCAGCGCTCGGTTGTGTATTACTTTTTTTGTCTCACATCTTGATACTGTCATCTCATATCTGTTTTTTAATGAATGGTATTGAAGGTTCTGCAATCAGGCTAAATGCACAAGTGATTATCAACGTTGAATTACCTGTAGTAATTTGAATGGAACCTAAAAAACGGAAACCGAAGAACGCAGACCGGAATCCGGAAAACTCTTCTTCTTTCTACTTTATAAACTTGATGAACTTTACAACTATGTACGAATGGTATTGTCCCGCAAAAAGAGCGGGATCGGAGTTCATCCCGTGGGTTAACGGGGCTTAGCTTCGAAAACCTAAAACTCCATTATTCTCTTTGCCTGGTTTTGAAGTTGAGTTACGTGCTTGTCCCGCGTAGTTGCTTTTTAACGTAGCGGGGTAGTAATCCCGTATAAATACATTACGGGACAGGGTTAAGAATGGCCCGCCCAAAAGATTGGCGGGTAAATATTGAAACTGTTTTCCTTCTGAATATTGAATTCTGTATTCTTAATTCTGTTTTCATTTTATAAACTTGATGAACTTTCAACTTGTATTTAATTCCTCGCTTCGAGAACCTCAGCGCTTGCTTGTGTATTCTTTTTTATCTTACATCTTGATACTCATTTCTTGCTACTGCCTTCTTGATTCATACTTAATATTTTGCAACTTTGTTTTTTGAAAAATCGGTTATTTAGTATTAGAATTTTTCTAATAACAAAACACACCAGGCTGCTATGAATGATGAATATTCATTAAACAAACTTTACTTTTCTGTTTTCACTTTTACTGCTGAAGTAACCGAAGAAATAATAATCTCAGAATACAAAGGTTCAACATTCCGCGGCGGCTTCGGCAACTCGTTTAAAAAACTTGTTTGCATAAACCCGAAAGAAAAAGACTGCCTTAGATGTATGATTAATACTAGCTGCAGCTACTTTAAAATATTTGAAGGGCATGCTGATGAAGAAACACGAAACAGTTTGAAGATTACTGAAACCGCTCCCCGCCCTTACGTGCTTGAACCACCCGTTACAATTAAACGTAAGTTTGATGTTGGCGAAGTGTTCCAATTTAATTTAACACTTGTCGGCTGGGCGGTTGATTACCTACCTTATTTTATTCTTGTTCTTGAAAACCTCGGTGTGAAATACGGAGTTGGTAAAAGAGTGAACGGAAACCGGGGTAAGTTCAGAATAATGAATATCCGCAGCGGCGGGAAAGTAATTTATTCTCACGACAAAAAAGTTTTAGTACAAAGTGAAAACAAAATTGACATAAATTCTTCTGAGCAGATACGTCCGGCTAAAAGAATTAAACTAAACTTTATAACACCAACCCGCATTGAAGTTGACGGTGAAATTAGATTGTTAGATAAACCGGAAGACTTTAAGACATTTATAATCCGGCTTTACGGACGTTTATTCCGGCTGCAAGAGATTTACTGTAGTGATAATACAAAAGAATACTCGCACAGTAAAGTTGAGACAATGTCAAAACAAGTAAAACTGGTTCATTCAAAACTACGCTGGAC
Source organism: Melioribacteraceae bacterium (assembly GCA_028282005.1). Classification (GTDB taxonomy): domain Bacteria; phylum Bacteroidota; class Ignavibacteria; order Ignavibacteriales; family Melioribacteraceae; genus JANQIV01. The sequence continues at coordinate 10,378 of JANQIV010000184.1, forward strand.
AGAGCTTGAAAGAATAAAAAAGGATTATTCCCAAGAGAAGGTTTCAAAACGGAAAATGAAATACGGAGGCTTTACCGGCGAAGTAATCTTTGAAGGAAACCTTGAACCGTTCTACGGAATGATAAAACTAGGTGAACACCTTCACGTCGGCAAACACTACACCTTTGGTTTAGGCAAATACGAAATACTTGCATAACTTTATAAATTAGAATACTCTAGCTTATAACTCACCCCACTTTTTACAATGGAAGAATTAAAAGAAATTGCAGAATAAATAAAAGCCCCAGCAAATGGGGCTTTTTTTATGAGGGCAAGGAAGGAGTTTGAGGGCTTAGAAGTTCTTCACTAAAAACTTTTTCGTAAGGCATATCATCTTTGAATAAATCGACAAACTTATCAATAACCCAAGATCGATCAATATTGTTAGCAGTTGCAGTATCAATTATCCAATTAATTTCATCTATGTGAATATTATGGTCGGATATTGCTACCTGAATACTTAAATCGATAAACTTTTCGGCTGTTGAAATATCTGTAAACTTTGGTGGTTTTTTAGAAACGTATTTATTGAAAAGAATTTCGTTTACTGCCTGAATAACATAATCGGAAGAATAACCAATTTTTTTCCCGATTCTCAAAATAAAATCTTTTTCTAACTGGCTTACTTTATTGTCTTTACCAACTAAAAGCAACAAACCTCTGAAGAAATTACTCTTATCAATTTGATTCATCTCCATTTACGACTCCAATAATTTGAGTAAGTATTTATGAATTCAAAATGGTAAAGTAATTTACATCCAGCCTCTGCTTTTAATTTGTTCCTCTAATATTATAGACAAAATTAGAGATAAATTATTCCCTCAGTTTTAAAAAAAATATTTCCGGAGTTGGTAAGTATAACAACTTTTAGGAGATTTTGTTTCGATATTCAGTTGGAGTCATCCCTGTAAACTTTTTGAAAACTGTATTAAAAGCTGATTTAGATTTGAACCCGCTTTCAAATGCGACAACAAGAATTGTGAAGTTCTTCATATCCTCTTTTACAAGGTTAGACTTAAATTCTTCTACTCGATACGAATTTATAAAGTCATAATAATTTTGCTTAAGATTGGTGTTAATAATTTCGGATAGGTTATGAGGGGATATTTCCAATCTTTTGGATAAATCGTATAAAGTCAAATTTGGATTGAGAAAAGGTTTTTCTTCTTCCATCATTTTAATTAATCGATTCGTAAAATTATCTGCTGCTTCTTTTGTTAATCCCGACTTTTTATATTTCTCAACTTCTTGAAACTCTTCGGCAACTTTTTGAGTAAATATCTGCGGTTGTTTCAACCCCATAAAACCGACTAAATAAATAAAAACAGCAATGGCAATAAATATCAAATAATCAAACACACTTTTTTCATTGTAAACTACTTCAAAAAGATGTTGAGCAGCAAGAATAACTCCTATCACAAACATTGCGATCATCAAATTTCTAAACCAGATCAGATTAATTTTATCAAGATTGGAAAATGATCCTTTTAGCTTTTTGTTGTGGACATTAATTTTAAACACAAAATATATTACAAAACCAATACCGTAAAGGGGTTTGATATTATTCAATATTTTAGCGAACCCATAATCCCCCAAATACAATTTTGTTAAAAATTCCGGTAAGCTATGCTGCATCAAAAAAAACATGATAAAAACAAAAACAGCATTTAAAAATAGGGGTAGAAAAGTGAGAAGTATTTTTTTTACATTTAAATTTCTTTGTGTTAGCTCTAATAAATACAAATCTAAAAAAGGCACATAAATATAGGGAAGAAAGAAAAAAAGTATTATCAGATATTGAAAAGATAATAGATTGTTAGTAAAGTGTAACACAAAATAAATCAGCTCAAGCGAAAGAAAAAAAATAGCGCTTCCTAAATATTTATTTGCCGGCTGGTTTGATTTGTGTAAAAACAGAAGGAGTGATAGCAATATTCCTTGTATTCCACCTAACCATAAAACTATTTCAAATGATTGCATTTCAAAACAAAAAATAAATTGATATTTAACTTAATAAATAAGATGAAAATGAAAAAGCTCCGGTGAAGAATGTACCGGAGCTTAAAATTATGCTACGCTGCCGCTGATTCAGCAATTTGGGCGAGATTTAAAGTCTCAGTAGAGTTAAGCAGATTTGCAATTTCTAACAACATCTTTATGCTTCCATTATTTTTATACATTGCCATTATAAAGTTAGAACCATTTAGACCACCATGTTTTGGCGGTATTTCGATTTCAGAAGCAATGATATCTTTTACATCGGAAACAGCATCTACTACTACACCAGCAGGAACTGTTCTCCCATTTTTTTCCATTTCAATAACAATAATAAATTTTCTGCTGGACTCTGAATAATTTTGGTAGCCCATCTTCCTTTTCAAATCAATTATCGGAATTACATGGTCTCGCAAAGTAATAACACCCAGTACATGGTCAGGAGCATAAGGAATTGAACGTATGGTCTGCATATTTATTATTTCTCTAACCTGCATAATATCTATTCCGAACTCTTGTTCCTCCAATCCGAAAATCAAATACTTGCCTTCCATATTTAGCAGTGCTTTCTTTGCTTTCTCTTCAGATGAAATAGCACCGCGCTGTAAAAGTTCAGCTGTATGTTCGGTAGTGTTATTAAGTCTTGATTGCTTTTTACCAATTTTACCGGCGTCTTTGCACGCCCTATTTGCAAATCGTATATCAACAAATTCGTTTACGTTTATCAATTTCCCGATGCCCATTTCATCATGCATGTATTTCTGCATTCTATCAAGGTCTTCTGCAACCGGATAAAGGTCATTAGTTTTTATACCGAGAGGTTCAGTCAAAACATTTTTAAGAATTGGAACTTTCAACCCTAATTTTTTCTGCGGATCTAAAAATCTTACACCTATTTCTGCAGCAGTACCTGGCTTTCTGTCTATGAATTTGCCTGCTTCAACTAACATTTTTGTAAATTCATAAACCGCATCCGGAAATTTCTCAATGAACTGGTCTTGCATTGTAACAACACAGCAAGGGTGGTTTTCCCATAACTCACTTGATAAAAACTGAAGCTCAGCTATTCCCGAAGCTATTGCTTTTGTACCCAAAGGCTCAGCAACTAGATAACCGGACGAATCTTTGTTTTCGCCTAAAAGCTCAGGCATTTTTACCGGAGGGACTACTTCAAAACTTACATCATTTTTTTCTTTGCCCGGCATGCCTGCCTTAAGTCCCATTTTACTGAAAAACATATGTCCAAGCATGTGGTGAATTGACATAAAATGAGGTATGTAAAAAGACTTTTGCTTAAAGAAATCTTGGAAAGGAGGCGCGTATTCTTCTCCCTTTTTATTTCTTACAAAAATACTTCCATTTTTATGTGCAAATAAAACAAGTTTTATCGGAACATTGTCAGCATAAAGATCCATTGCAATTGGTGCTAAAACACATGCTGCATCTACTTGGTTTTTTTCTAATGCTTTTGCAACCGGGTTCCAGCTGGACATACACTCAGTTTCCAATTCAAAATGCTCTGGGTTTAATTCTCCATTATCTATTAAATGTTTTAATACACCCAAAACTAAGTGGTCTGTAATTTGGATGTGTCCAACTTTCATTTTTACTTTGCCGTCTTCAGTAACTTCATATTCTCTTGAGATTTCTTCTTCTTCGCTGGCAAACCCAAAAGCTTCATTTATTTTTTCATTTAATTCTTCGCCATTAAAAGGTTTGGCTATAAAGGCGCTTACACCAGCTTCTGAAGCTTTATTTATTTCCTTCTTCTCGCCACGACCTGTGGCCATTATAAAAGGAATTGTTTTTAACTTTTCACTTGCTCTAATCGACTTTAATAATTCTAGCCCATCTTTATTGGGCATATTCCAATCACTAATAATTAAATCAACTTCGTTGCCGGATAAAAATTCCTCTGCAATTGCGCCATCGGCTGCTTCTTGCACATTATTAAAACCTAATGAAAGAAGTACTTTCTTCTCCATTTTACGCATTACTGCAGCGTCCTCAACCAATAATATTCTGATGTTTTTGTTAACTGACATTATTTCTTCCACCAATCCTTTTTTATTTAAAAGTTATGATATGTTTTTCAAAATATAAGAGCACCGTTTAGAGGTATAATCGAAGCAGTTCACGTATTTGTTTAGCCCGTCTTTTCATGAAATTATTTACACGTAATATTTACATACACTTATATAAATACAGAGAATTACCAATAAATAAGGACATTAATGTTGGTTTAATATTTGATCATTATTAATATTAAAAGATTTATTTTTTTTAGAATATTTTCTTAATTTGTATGAACCTCTTCCCTTTGATGAGCGCTATTGGCTGTATATTATTAAATTAATAAATAATATTTTATAAGAACTTATATGTTTTTTTCAACTTTATCCAAAGGCAAATTGATTAAAATAATTAATGAACTTTTGGAAAAATGCGAACGCCTAGAAAAAGAAAATGAACGACTTAAAAAGCAAGAAGAAGAGCATTTTGAGAGTGTTAATATTCTTAATATGATTACTGAAAATGCATCTGATTTAATTGCTATTTTGGATTTAAAGGGAAACAGACTTTATAATAGTGCTTCATACAATTCCATTTTTAGCGATAAAAATAAATTATTCGGCACAAATTCCTTCCGAGAAATTCATCCTGAAGACCAAGAAAAAATTAAAAATGTTTTTGCCGAAACTGTTTCCACTGGAATTGGACAAAGAGCTGAATTTAGATTTTTATTACCTGACGGTTCAGTAAGATACATTGAATCTGTAGGAGATTTGATAAGGAATAAATTTGGCCAGCCCGAAAAAGTGATTGTTGTTTCTCGTGATATGACTGAGAGAAAAAAGATAGAACAAAAATTATCAGACCAAGAAAAGAAATACAGAAATTTATTGGAAAGTACGAAGGATTCGATCTTTGTAGTTAACAGAAATTTAGAGATTGAATATATAAATAAACAGCTTGAAGAAACAAAAGGATTACCTCGTGATTATGTTTTAGGTAAACACCAAAATGTTCTTTTCCCTGTAGAATCTTCGGAATATGAAAAATTCACAAAAGAAATTGAAGAAACTTTCAGGAAAGGTTCTGAAAATAAATTCTTGAGTAAGAATCTTCTAGATAATAAAGACGAATGGAAAGATACACGTATTGTTCCTGTTGTTAATGATGAAGGATCAATTGAATCAGTAATGGGAATAGCACGGAATATTTCCAACCTAGTGAATGATGAAAAATTTTTAAGCGATACTAAAAACAAATTCAGAGACTTAGTCGAAAAGAACAACGGTATAATTTATTGTCTAAACGAATTTGGTATTTTTGATTATGTCTCCCCCTCTACTTTGAATATTTTAGGTTACTCGCATACAGAATTAATTGGTATGCCTATTAGTGATATAGTGCACCCTGATGATCTTGAAAAATTAGAAACTACGTTATCCAAAATAAGAACTGGTAACGAAAGTACATTCAATGGTAGATTCTTAAAAAAATCTAAAGATTATATTGATATGGAATTGAGCGGACAATGTTCATCCAATGAATCAGATAAAGAAATCTATGGCATTATCACAAATGTTTCCGCACAAAAAGAATACAATAACTTGATCAAAAATTACTGCCAAGAACTCGAAGAGATCAACAAAAACAAAGATAAGTTCTTTTCAATCCTCGCCCATGATTTAAAGAATCCATTTAATTCTATTTTGGGATTTTCTGAATATTTAGCAAAGTACGCAAATGATCTTACCCATGAACAAATAAAAGAGTACTCGCTGAACATGTACCAAGCATCAAAGAAAGTATATCAACTAATAGAGAATTTACTTTCTTGGTCAAGGCTTCAGTCAGGGAAAATTGAATTTGAGAAAACGCAAATAAATCTCAAAAAACTTGTTGATCAAATAATTCACTTATCATTAATAATTGCTGATAGTAAAGAGATAAAGCTCGTGAGTACCATTAAAGAAGATTTGATTTGCACAGCTGATGAAAATATGATCAGTACTGTACTGAGAAATTTGATTTCAAATTCACTAAAATTTACAGGAGCAAATGGAACGATAGTAATATCGTCCGAGATACGAAACAACAACATAATAATTTCAGTAACTGATACAGGTGTTGGAATTAGTTCCTCTAAATTGAAGACAATGTTTAATGCAGATATTCAAAGCACTTCTGATGGTACAAACCATGAAAAAGGAACTGGATTGGGCCTACTTATTTGTAAAGAGCTTATTGAAAGAAATGGTGGGGATATATGGGCTGTAAGTAAAGAAGGACAAGGAAGTAAATTTACCTTTTCTCTGCCATTTAATAACTGATTCTATTTATATTTTCCTCAACAATTTTTCCAATATTCAAAACTGAGTAGTAATTTCCATCAAAACTAAATATACCTTTAATAAATTCATTATCCTCTTCATTAATAACTTCAACATATTTGTCATCAATGTTTAGCATCTCTTCAACTTTAGTAATACCAAAACCAAAAAAAGTATTATTGAGCTTACCTAAAATTATTGATGAATTTTCATCAGTACATCGGTTTTCAATACCAAGGTATTTATTGATATTTATCAATGATCCTTTTTTCTTTTCGCCATTTATGCAAAAAATTATTTCATTATTTTTTTGATTGAGGGATATATCTTGAGAATTAAGAATTGTGACAAAATGCTGCAATTCAATTGCATAAAATTGATTACAATAAGAAAAAACAATAGCCTCAGAAATCATTCTGCAATAAGATTAGTTTATCAGTATTAGCACTTAGGATGAAAACCAGACTGTAAAAAAGTGCGTAAAATTAATTTTGCTCATTGAATTTGTTGTAACAAGTTACTTCTTTTTTTGATGATTAACAAAATTTCCCAAAAATTGAATATTTAAAGAAGGAATTAACCTAATTCAATTTCTGCAAAGATTAATATTCTTTTTGACTCAATATTGGAATCATTCTCACTTCCAAACATCATGCTTTCAGCCAAAAAACACCTTCTGTCCAAATATTTTTTGAGGAAAGTTGATTTAAATCAAAATTTCGCAGTTTCATTTTAAGTATCATCCAACTTATACGATAGTAACTTAAAAAATGTGTGAAATTAGCATTTGGCATTACTATTGAATTGAGATAAGCCTCCGCAATTTTATTGCGAAGGTGCTAAAAATCTCATCACAAAAAAAATAATAATTATGCTAACTGAAAAATCTCTATTGCAGTTTTTCCCGGGTGAAAAGTCCGTTAATGAATCATCTCCGTTGAAACAATTTGTTGAATCGGTCTTTAACTCATCTAACATTGCCATGTTGCTTTTCGATTCCGAAGGCATCTGCAAAACAGTTAATAACAATTTCAGTTCATTTGTTGAATACCCTAAAAGTAAATTAGTAAATCGGTCTATCTTCAAATTATTCCCCAAAGACTTTGATAGAAAAAATCTGGATTTAATTAAAAACTTTACCGACAAACAAGAGATATTAAAACTAAAAACCAAAATCATTACTTCCAGCGGAAAAGAAAAATACATTCATGCAACTATCTTTAAAGCTTTTGAAGACAGCGAAAGACTTTGGGCAATAACTATTAAAGATATTACCAATAGACTTCAGAACGATTTAATTAAATCTGTCTTATTAAAAATATCCGAGGAAGCTGCATATAGTGGTTCTGTTGAAGAAATGTATTCGGCAATCAGGAACTCTATTGGCTTAATTATGCCGGCTGAGAATCTACTTTTAATTCAATTCAACAGCAATAAAACAAACCTAAAATCAAGATATGTTACCGGGGCTTTCAACTCTATTGTCAACAAACCTAATTTTAATGAGTTTGTAAACTCTTTGGCACTAGAGATGGATAAAAGAAATAAAGCATTTCTAATTACTTCTGAAATGATAAATGCTCTAAGCCTTAATGAATACTCGCGTAAATTGCTTTTTAATAATAACGACACAATTGCTGCACCATTAGTTATTAAAGAAAAAATAATTGGTTTAATGCTTATTAAAAGTAGTCTTAATTCATTCTGTTTTGATATCAACGATAAAAAAGTAGTTGAAATTATTTCCGGACATATTGCCAGAGTTATAGAACGTAAACATTATGAAGAAGAGATTATTTTAACGCAGAAAAGAGCAGAGACTGCATCAAAGATTAAGTCAGAATTCTTAGCTCAAATGTCTCATGAAATTAGAACCCCGTTAAACACTATAATGAGTTTTTCTAATCTGCTAAAATCTGAATTAGCTGCGATGATAGGCAATCAATATGGTGCTTACTTTAGATCTATTGAAGAAGGGACATCTCGTTTAGTAAGAACAATGGATTTACTGCTTAGTGCTTCGCAGATAAATAGCGGCGAATATAAAGTTTCACTTGCAGAATTAGATGTTGAAAAAGATATCATTTCCCCTATTTTAGAGAAGTTTAAGAACACTGCTTCTTCAAAGGGTATCGAGCTTTCATATAAAAACTTAGCAGATAACTCAAGACTTATTTGTGATACTTATTCTCTCAATCAAATTTTCATCAATCTTATTGACAACGCAATAAAATTTACTAAAGAAGGTAAAGTAGAAATAGTTATTAAGAAAAACGAAAAACAACAATTACAAATTGATGTTATTGATACCGGTGTTGGAATTAGTGAAAAATATTTACCTGAAATATTTGAACTGTTCTCACAAGAGGAAACAGGTTATACCAGAAGATTTGAAGGCATGGGCCTGGGACTTGTGCTTGTTAAGGAATATTCAACACTTAATAAAGCTGATGTTCAAATTGTAAGCAAAAAGAATAAAGGAACTACGTTTTCAGTTATTTTTTGGTAAATTTGAAATAACAAATCTGAGTTTACATGTTACACAAAATTGACTTCAAGAACGTAAACGAGAAAAGGGAGCAAACCCGTAAAGAACTTCTCAAGATTAACAAAATATCTTCAATACCAAAAGTAATAACAGAACTATTAAAAATTATTAATGATCCTGATCCGGATATTTCTAAAGCTAAAGATTTGATTAGTAAAGATCAGGGACTCGTAACCAAAATTCTCAAAATTGCCAATTCGCCATTTTATGGTTTGGTAAGAAAAGTCAATACACTTGATATGGCTTTTCTTGTTGTTGGTTTTGAAGATATTAAATCATTAGTGATTGCTATTTCCCTTGTAGAAAATTTCATGGGTAAAAATGATTCTCGTTTTAAGCAGGAAGATTTCTGGTTTCACTCTTATTTAACCGGAATGGTTGCTAAAGAACTTTCTACAATGTTTAAACTCAATATTGATGGTGAAGCGAGAATATCGGGCCTTTTACACGATATAGGAATAATTGTAATTCATAAGCATTTTAATGACAGTTACGTGAAAATTTATGACACCGTAAATAATTCCGACAAAAATCTTTTTGAAATTGAGTTTGAAGAGCTTGGTTACACACATCAGGAAATTGGATCAATATTGTTGCATGAGTGGAATTTCCCGGAAAATATATGTAATTCAATTCTTTACCATCATTTCCCAGAAAAAAATGAAAATTTGAATAGCCTTTTGGCCGTTCTTCACTCCGCGGAGTACATTGCCCAAAAATTCAATCCGGATAATTTTTATGAAAAGAATATCCATTTTAATTCAAACGTATTGAGAGGGTTAAACATAAATTCAGATACGGAAATGGATGAAATTATCCAAAAGGTTGAACACGAATTAGAGGATAAAATTTCCCAAATCAGAACAGGTTTTTAAAATCAAAAAGCCCCAGCATGTTGGGGGCTTTTTGGTGAGTGCACCTGGGCTTGAACCAGGGACCTATTCTTAAAATGCAAAATAAACACAGCAATTCTGCTATTTTAAACTAATTTTTAAATATTAATTGCTCTGAATTGATCAAAGTTGCTCTGAGAATTGGCTTCCTTTTAGTACCCCTTTATAAATGGAGAAACACTGAGATTAAAATAAATATGCTAATTGCTCATATAAGATTTTCTGAATTGAGTTGGTGTTAAACCTTCAGATTTTTTAAATAATCTTGAATAGTAATGTGGGTATTCAAAACCAAGTTGATATGCAATTTCACTCACTGTAAAATCTGAACCGAGCAATAACTCTTTAGATTTATTGACTAAAAATAAGTGAATATTTTCAATAGCAGTTTTTCCAGTTTCGTTTTTTAATAAATCACTGAGATATCTCGAGGTAAGATTTAAACCTTCTGCAAGTTCTTCAACTTTAGGTATCCTCAATTCAGTTCCAATATTTGAAGAATATAAATCTTCAATTAATTTGTTAAACCTATCAAGAATTCCATTGTTAATGACTTTCCTAGTAATAAACTGACGTTTATAAAATCTTTCGGAATATTTCAGTAAGGCATCTAGATTTGAGATTATAATTTCTTTACTAAATTCGTCGATATTGTTATGATATTCATCTGAAATATTATTAAAGAGCTGAATAATTTTATTTTCTTCTTTCTGCGATAAATGCAGTGCTTCATTAACTGAATATGAAAAATATCCAAATTTGTGAATTGAATCCTGTAAAGTTGTTCCAATTAAAAAATCTTTATGAAAAATTAAACTGTATGATTTTCCTGACATACTAACGTTTGAAAATTCAAATTTTTTGTTCGGAGGGAAAAGCATTAGAATTCCGTTCTTGAAATCATATTTCGTATTTCCATAATACATTTCACCAGATGTTACTTTTTTTAACGAGATTGAATAGAAATCAGTTGAATATGGTTCCAATATATCTGGTTTACAGAATGCTATATCATCTCCAAAATCATATTCCTGATAACTTAATAAGGGATGCTCAGGCGGCAGCATATTAAATGCTTCTAGAAATTTTGACAAGTTATTATAATGACGTGTCACATTAACTCATTATTTTTTTAGCAGTTAGTTCTCTCTTTTCAATATAGTTCAATTTTATCATTCTTTCAGATAAAACTCCCCTCTCAATCATGCAAAGTGAGGGGAGCAATTTTCTTAATTTTTATACTTTTTAAAAAACTCATCCATCTTGTTAACTGCTTGATCTACATCTTTATCTATGTCATATAAGCTAACGTGAGTTGCACCTGGCACTTCATAAAGTTCTTTCGGTTCACTTGCAGCATTAAAGAAGTTTACAGTTAAAGGGCCAGTATGTAAAGGAATAGGAGTCTCGCCTTCTTTCGGTAAAGATTTTTCACCAATTATTCCTAAATAAGGTGTGTATAGATATGGCGCATAATCAACAGCACTAGTAATTGGTGCATTTTCCATTAACATTTTAGGAGCTAAGTGAGAATAATTTGGATATGTTTCTTTTCCTGCTCTTGAAGTCATATAATAATCGTATCCTTCATTAGAATGATCAGTATTTGCCATATTTAAAGCATCATAATATTCAACTTCACCTGTTTCATAAGCTTTCTGGCGAGCCGCATTAGCCATCTCAAATAATGGGATTAGTTGTTCTTTAGTCATCGTGCTAAAATAGCTTGCTTTGTTGTCCATCATTCCACTTACAGTTGCTATTGCAGCAAGGCGCTTATCTGTAACTGCTACGAGAGGCATATATCCGCCACTAGCACAGCCGCCAAGTCCGTATAGTTTTGTTCTATCAACAAATTCCAAAGTTCCAAGGAAACTAATTGCATCTCTAATACTTTCCATTTTGATATAAGAATTTTCATTGTCTCTGATTTCCCCTTCACTGTCACCATATCCTAAGTGATCAAATGATAAAAACACATATCCTTTTGCAGCCATTTTTTTACCATAAACTGTTCCCATTTGCTCTTTTACTTGATTAAAAGGACCAGAAAATACTACGGTTGGATATTTTTTATTTGCGTCAAAGTTTTCCGGCAAATATAAATGACCTGCTAATTGGACTCCTTGACTATTGAATTTTACTTCATTCTTTCCTGATTTCATATTAACTCCTTTATTATTCATTTGTGCCGATAAAATTGATACAAGAATTATTGTTAAAAAAACTGCTTTTATAAATGTGAGTGTTTTCATCTTTCCTCCAATTGTTAAATTCTACATACAAATTTATCTATTAGAGTTATGGTGTAATAAACACAAAACTACAGAAGTTTAACACAGAACTGTTAATTGTAAAGGAATTTGGAATCTTTTATGTGGAAGGAATTTATTGGTGAACTAGTTTAAACTAAATAATCCCTTCGTTTGCATTGAAGGGATTATTGTTCTGTGAGTGCACCTGGGCTTGAACCAGGGACCCTCTGCTTAAAAGGCAGATGCTCTACCACTGAGCTATGCACCCAAAAAATTTAGACCCAAAATATATGGGAATCAGAATTTAAAAACAACCGGAGATTAAAAAAAATTCAAAAGTTTTTAAGAAATGTTTTTTTCAATAAAATTGATACCGCTGCTTCGCGGCACAATGCAATCATACAATTCTTTATCCTCTTCAGTTAACACAGGATTTACTCTGATCATAAATATAGTAACATTATCAGCATCTTCAGACGCTTTAATTTTCTTAGCCAACATTTTTTCATTTAATAAGGGCAAGTCTTCACCGAGGCAAACTATTGGTGGTTTTTCCTTCATGAAAATTTTCATTCCATCCGCACCATTATCACAATCTAAAATATTGTAATTTGGGCCAAGGGCATTCCGAAAGTTTTCAATAAATTCCGAATCAGTATCAACTACAAGTAGTTTTTCCTTTTTTGCATTTTTTGCAGCTTCTTCTTCAGCCTCTTTCTCAGCTTGTTGCAGTTCTTTAATTTTATCAAAAATCTCTTTTATTCTCTTAAAAGTTTCATCGTACATTAATGGTTTAAGAACATAATCGATGATAGCCATATTCATCACTTTACCGACTACATCTTTTTCTCGCACTGCGGTGAGCATTACTACTGGAAGTTTCTTATAATTACTATCGGCTCTAATTGCTTGAAGTGTCTCAACTCCATCCATAACAGGCATTGTCACATCAAGAAAAACTACTTCCGGATTTTCCTCTTTAATTTTCGATAAACCTTCCAGCCCATTAACTGCCGTTACAACTTCACACTTAAATTTCTTGGTCAGCAATCTGCTAATAAAAAGGTTAACATTTGGGTCATCATCTATAACAAGGACTTTAAACATTGTTATCCAAAAAAGTATTCAAATAGAAAAAACAATTATTTTATTGAATTAAATTAACAAATAAAGAATTTTTTTCCTAAAATGGTATTGAATAATTTTATTTTCTTAACAGGGATCACACAAGTTATAGGTTCTTTTTTCATAAATTTGTAGTATTCTAGTTCTACGGTAAATATATGTCATTTAGGTCTAACATACTTATTGCTGACGATGATGAAACTTTATGCTACCTGCTTAAAGAAGAATTAATTAACGAAGGATTTAGGGTAGATATCACCTTTGACGGAAAGTTCGCCATTGAAAAATTAGGACAAAATAGTTACGACTTGCTCCTCCTTGACTTAGAAATGCGCGAGGTTACCGGGGAAGATGTTTTAGAGTTTGTAAGAGAGAATTTCCCTTCGCTGCAAGTAATTGTGCTTACCGCAAAATCTGAAGTTAGAACAGCAATTGACTGCATAAGAAACGGTGCTTACGACTTCATTACTAAACCATATGAATTTGGTCAGCTCTTACTAACAATAAACCGGGCTCTTGAACATAAAAACTTAGTTTTAAGAAACGAGATACTTTCTTCAAAAATTAACAAATATACCAACACTAAAATTGTTGGTGATAGTCCAGCAATTAAAGAAGTAATAGATCTTGCACTTAAAGCTGCTAAGTCTGATTCTAGCATTCTTTTAGAAGGCGAAACCGGAACAGGAAAAGAATTGTTCGCTGAATTCGTTCACGATAACTCAGACAGAGCCACTAAACCATTGGTGGCAATTAACTGTGCTTCTTTGCCAGACCAACTAATCGAAAGTGAATTGTTCGGCTTTGAAAAAGGCTCTTTTACAGACGCCAAAGCTTCAAAACAAGGATTGGTGGAAATTGCTAATGGCAGCACACTTTTCCTTGATGAAATTGGTGAATTGAGTTTGACTCTTCAGCCAAAACTTTTGCGCTTTTTAGAGAAGGGTGAGTTCAGAAGAATTGGCGGTGTATCAAATCTTTCCTCTGATGCTAGAGTTATTGGGGCTACAAATAAAAATCTTATTCAGGAATCTGAAAACAAGTCCTTCAGAAAAGACCTACTTTACAGACTCAACGTAATCACATTGAATATTCCCCCTCTCCGTGATAGAGGAAATGATGTAATCTTATTGGCAGATTTCTTTTTAAATAAAAAAACCGGATTTAAATCTGCAAAAACATTAACCAAAGATGCTGAATTAAAATTACTGAATTATGAATTCCCAGGAAACGTAAGGGAACTTGAACATATAATTGAACGAGCTATAATCTTTGCTGATGATAACCAAATTAAATCTACCGACCTTTATTTACCCACCGATAAAATCTCAGTAAACACAAACGATACTTCGAATGATGAGATTGCAACTTTGGAAGAAATTGAAAAACATCACATAAAAAAATGTTTAGACCATTTTGATTGGAACCGAGATAAATCAGCGCATACGCTGGGTATAAGTCTAAAAACCCTCTATACAAAAATTAAGAAGTTTGGTTTAACCAGATAAGTTATGAGCGAAAAAGATCAAATAGATAATAACTCAATAAAGAAAGCAGCTCACGATATCAATAATATTTTGACTAGTATCTTAAACTCCGCCGAAAATTTGGTTTTTATCTCTTCTCTAACAGACGAACAAACAACACTCGTAAATAACATAAAAAGAAACGCTGCATTAGCTTCACAATTAATTAGTGAAAAACTTTTAAACAAGAAAAGGGCTCAAGTATATAAAGAATCAATAATACTCAATAAAATTGTAAATGATATTTCCGATACGTTGAAACAGATTCTAAAAGAGAATGTTTTGTTCATCCCTAAAAGTACTGATGACAGAATTACTGTTTACGCTAATTACAATGATCTATATAGAGTATTGTTAAATCTATTTACAAATGCCAATGATGCCATTAATGATAATGGTTCAATAGAAATTGATTACAATTTAATCTTCAAAGATGAACTGCAAACTTTGGTCGAAAGCGAATTACCCTTTGAATCATACAGCAAAATTGTTGTATCCGATAACGGCAAAGGAATTGAAAAAGATAATTTAGAGAAAATATTTGAAGAAGGGTTTTCAACAAAAAATAAAAATGTTGAATCAGGTTTTGGTTTAAACATTGTAAGAGAAATTGTAAATGATCACGATGGATACATTTTTGTTTCGAGTGAAGTAGGTAAAGGCACTTCATTTGAATTATATCTGCCTTCATTCATTAATGAAATAAACCCGGATCGAAACTGCACAATTTTAATTGCGGATGATGAAGAACCTGTAAGAGAGTCACTTGCAGAATTATTACAAAGTTATAACTACGAAATATTACAAGCTGAAAACGGCGATGAGGTTTTAGATTTATTCAAAAACGATAACAAAATAGATTTATTGATAATTGATAAAAACATGCCTGTTGTTGATGGACTTGATTGCATAAAGGAATTAACTGAAAAAAAAATTGAGGCTAAGATCATACTTGTAACTGGAAACGTATTGGAAGAGGAAGAAAAAACTGAAGTGCAAAACATGATTGACAAAATTATAATTAAACCATATAACTTTTTTGACCTGCTAAATGATATTTTCAAACTAACAAAAAACTAGATCTACTCTTTTATATCGATCATTTTCAAATTATTAATGTAATCAACGAATTTCGGTTTTTTTATGTTTGTTAATTTTTCCAAAACGTCAATTATCTCTTTTGTAGCATTTTCTATATAAGCTACTCTTTTTTCAATAGCATCTTTAGAAATGTTCTCTTTTGACATTTCCCTTCTTAATGCAGTTGTACTCAAATTTATTAAGGTAAGGGGCTGTTTGATTTCGTGATTTGCTGTAACGATTGTTGCCGCAAAAGTATTAATTTTTTCCATCTCAAGTAGAAGCTTATTTGTTTCTCTAAATTTTAGAGCAGCTTTAATTCTGGCAAATAACTCCACCCTGTTAAAAGGCTTTTTAACATAATCAAATGCTCCGTTCTGGAATCCTTTCTTTAAATCTTCTGGATCGATCAACGCTGTTAAGAGAATTATAGGGATATCTTTTGTTTTTTCATCCTCGGTTAATATTTTACAAACTTCAAAGCCTGAAATGTTCGGCATCATTACATCAAGCAAAAGTAAATCCGGATTTTCTTCCTTTGCTTTTTTTATCCCGGTTTCACCTTCGTAAGCTGTTATTACTTCATAGCCTTCGTGTTCTAACCGGTCTTGAAGTATATAAACATTGTCAGGTTGGTCGTCTACAACTAGTATTTTATGCATAGCTAGTTCTCAATAGATTTATTTAATAGAAGATTGATTTTTGTTTCGAGTTCCTTTGTATTAATTGGCTTGGTAACTAATCCGTCAAAACCGTTTTTGTCAATTATCTCTTTATCATCTAACATAGCATGAGCAGTAAGTGCAATAACTTTATAATCTTTATAAATATTGTTTTGCCTGATCTGCTTTATTGTTTCAAAACCGTCCATCTTAGGCATCATTATATCAAGTAAAATTATTTCCGGTTTTATTTTTTCGAGTGCTAGTAAACATTCAATTCCATTTACGGCAAACTCTGTTTTATAACCCATCTGGTTTACAATTTCACCAACAGTATAAAGCGTATCCCTGTCATCATCGACTATAAGAATAATTTCTTTACCTGTCTGAATTTCTTTTTCTTTACCTGCTTTTTCAATTTCGACCTTGTTTTCTTCCAGCATTAATTTTGAAAGAGTTTTTTCTTTTGTTCTAATTCTTAATTTATCTCTTATAATCTTTAAAACATCCAACGGGTGCTGACCTTCATTAGTAACAATATTTTCCATACTGAATGCTATTAACTCGACTTGCTTTTCCGTAATTCTATCCGATACCTCTAAAACCACCGGTTTGTTTTTATATTGTTTTGATTTTTTAAGATCTACAAAAACCTTTACCGGATTAAATTTTGTCCCGGCAGTATCAATAATAAATATATCAAAATCACTTTCTGAGTTATTAACAGAATTAAGGATTTTTATCTTACTACTATCCGGGAAATAAATTTGCTTCTGCTTATAATCAGTAAAGTATCCTATTTTATTATCTTTTAAGGAATACCAGGCATCAGCAAAATCCTCTTTAAAGTCTTCTGTTATTTCCTTAACGATTTTATGAAATGTGAATCCATATCCTTTTTTTAATTCTTCACTAAATTTCGTAATGATGATTTCTACTGACTGCAGTCTAATCGCCTCGGAAACTAAGTCTATTAGATTTTTATTATTGTTAAATTCAATAATTAGCGCATTGTAATTACTTATCTCTTGAGAATATTTTTCTTGTATATCTATTCCACCTTCTTTCGTAGATATACCGTTTGATTTTAAGTATTCACTTATAAGTTTTTGAGATTGATAACTATGGTTTACTAAAAAGACTTTTTGGCTTGAATCATTT
>JANQIV010000221.1 GCA_028282005.1 Melioribacteraceae bacterium
GTGAAAGAGAACTTGTGAGAAAATAATAATAAGTCATGTTGAGCTTGTCGAAACATGTTTGTTCAATAAAAAAACACTTCGACTCCGCTCAGTGTGACAATTAAAGTTGGAAGTCACAAGTTTCGAGGAGAGAAAAAATGATAAATGAAAAATTAAAAAAATTACTTTACAAAAGTTTCGACGGTAAATTGACAGAATCCGAACAGCAGATTTATTACCGCGAACTTGAAACGAATCCGGAATTCGTAAAAGAAAAAGAACGGGTTGAAGAACTCAGAACACGCGTGAGTAGTGTGCAGCAACCGGAATTCAGTGATTCATTCGTTGACAACGTAATGAATTCAATTGAGCAAAAGCCTGTAGTAAAACAAGATGAGTTCTTTGATTCAATTTTTATGTCATTTAAAAGAGCAGCCGTTTTTGCTTTAACAGTTATGGTGATTTTGTTTACAATAAAAATAACGCAAGTGGAAAGCGTTGATGAAATCTTTTCGCAGAACGAAGTAACAATTGATGATGTTACTAATCCTTTATATTATTTCGATTAGGTATAATTATGAAATTACATTTTAAAACAACTTTGATAATAATCGGCACACTGATAATAGGTTTTGTATTAGGCTTTGCCTCGAGCATATTTTTTGTGCAATCCCGCTTTAGTAAAGCTAGAGAATTTCACAGAAAAGGGAAGATGATAGAATTTTTTATCGATAAAATTGACTTAAAGGATGAGCAGAGAGAAAAGGCTGAGCCGATAATTGAAAAATATAATGTGAGGTTTAAAACTCACAGTCAAACAATGAGAAACGGAGTTGAAGAAATATTTGATTCACTAAAAATGGAATTAGAACCGATTTTAACGGAAGAACAAAAAGAAAAACTGAAAACACGTTTCAGAAGAATTGATAGATTTATGAGAAAAGGCCCTCCACCTCCTCCAGGAGATTTTGATTAATTAATTTGGAATAAACGGAATGTTCTCCTTGTCTAATAAGCAAAACAATAAAAGAAAAGGAGAACAAATTGAAAAAGCAATTCTTAACACTACTTGTCTTAGCAGTACTTTTATCATCCACCGCATTATTTGCACAAAGAAAGAGCATTGAAGAAAGGCTCGAGCATTTAACCGAAGAACTTAATTTAACTGAAGATCAGCAAACTGCAATAAAATCTATAATGGAAGATGCAAAGGAAAAGATTGACGACATCCGTGAAAACAACACAGGTGACAGGCGAACAATTATGCAGGAAATGAAAAATATAATGGATGACACTAATGAAAGGATACGTGAAGAATTAAATGAAGATCAGATCGAAAGATTTGATGAGTTGGTTGAAGAACAAAAATCTAAAATGAAAGATAGAATGAAAAGAAGAAGAAACTAAAAAACATTAACAAAATTTTAGGAGAAAAAAATGCAAAAATTACTTTTAATACCAGTGGTACTATTGATAGCGACTTTAGCGTTCACAGCTTGTGATGGTTCAGGAAGTGACGACGAAAGCGCACTGCTTGTTGAATCATTATCAAAAACAGATGGAAGCGAAGACGGTTTTGAATTTCCGCCACACGGAAGACATGGCTTTTTAAGACATCTAAAAGAAGAACTTGAAGTTACCGATGAACAGGCAGAGCAAATAAAAGCAGTTGTCAAAGAACACATGCAGTCTGTCCGTGAAGAATACAAAGGCAAATGGCTGGATATGACAAAAGAGGAAAGAAAAGAAATTAGAATGGCCGGACGCACTGAGGTTGAAGCAAAAATAAAAGAAGTATTGACAGATGAGCAGTGGGCAAAGCTGGAAGAAATAAAAGCGAACGGTCCTGATCCCGAAGAAATGCGCGAAAGAATGGAAGCTAAGTTTGAAGAAATAAAAGAAAAATTAAATTTAACCGCCGAGCAGGAAGAGCAAGTTCATGAATTGTTCGAAAAGAAATTTGAAGAGAGAATGGAGTTAAGCTGGGAAGAAAGAAAAGACAGCAGAAAAGAAAGCCGTGAACAAATGAAAGAAGAGATGTCGGAAATTTTAACTGACGAACAAATGGAAATTCTTGAGAAGTGGAGAAAAGAGAGAAGAGAAGAAATGAAAGAGCATTTCAAAAATAGAAAACACGGAAGAAGAAATAGAAACTAAGTTGTACCAGTCATGTTGTCTGCCGCGGCGGACAGCGTGACAACGAAATTAACTCATACTACCCCTTAAGTAATATGTTATAATCCTCAAGCTGTCTGTGAAAATTTGATTCCCCCGTAAAATCAAAATTAGCGGGCAGCTTTTTACAATAATGAATCTGCTATGGTGATTTAAGACTTTGATAGATTAACAGAAGTCCGGTAGGACTTCCATTATTGTAACAAAAGGCGAGACAATAAAAAAGAAAGAAAACTTCGTAGAAGTTTCATAAAATCATTCAATCAAAAACATACTTTTCATCATAATCTATGTCAAACTTGTTTAAAAATTCTATGTATTCTTCTTCAAAAGTTTTTTGCTTATGATGTTCTTCTTGATTCATTATATAATTAATCACACTGTCAATTTGAGACTTAGAATAAGTAAATGCTCCAAATCCCTTTTGCCAATTAAATTTATTCTTTATGAATCCTTTCTCTTTTATAAAATTTGTTGAACTGTGTTTAATATCTCTAACTAAATCTGATATTGTTATAGTAGGTTGGATACTGAGAAATAAATGAACATGATCCGTGACCCCATTCACAGCTAACGATTTTTGATTCTTGCCATTGATTATTCCCGACATATATTTGAATAAATCGTCTCTGTAATTATTTAATAATATTTTCTCTCTACCTTTTGTAGAAAAAACTATGTGAACAAATAATTGGGTGTAAGTATTTGCCATATTGACTTCCCATTATTATTACGATGTATTTAATGATTAATATAATAAAACACCGACGGTGTTTTTATTTTTTCTGTAAGACTTTTATTACAATAATGAATCAGCTACGCTGATTTTAGAATTTGATAAAATGACAGATGTCCTATAGGGCTTCCATTTTTGTAAAAAGCTAAACGAAATTCAAACAAAGCTTCGTAGAAGTTTCATAGAACAAAGCACAAAACTGTAATTGTTACTTACTTCATTTGGAATAAAATCAAAACTGACCCTGTCTAAAAATCAACCAGCAAGCAAGGAGAACCTTATGGCAGTAAAAAAAATCTTTGGGGCAATTCTGTTTTTTGTTTTGCCGATTTTATTACCAACCACATTTGCTCAGGACACAAAAGATATTAAAGGAAAAGTTTACGATGAAAAAAGCGGTGAAGCTTTAGTTTATGCAAACGTAGTGATAAAGTACACTTCAATTGGTGCTGCAACTAATGCCGATGGTTATTTTATTTTAATCGATGCACCGAAAGATTCGTTAGTGCTTATTGTTTCTTATATGGGATATAAGACTAAAGAAATAGCAGTTGTTAATTCAGAAGAACAAAATGAGAGATTGGAAATCAGTTTAAGCCCGGTGTCTTTTATAACAGATGAAGTGCAAGTATTAGCAGACAATTATAAAATCTGGAAAGCAGCAGAAAATGTAAGCCAATTAACTATTTCTCCCAAGCAGCTGAGCACATTGCCTAATCTCGGTGAAGTAGATATTTTCAGGTCACTCCAATTGTTGCCGGGAATCAGTGGGATTAACGACGGCTCTTCGGGGCTTTATATTAGGGGCGGAACGCCGGATCAAAATTTGATTTTGCTTGACGGGATGACAGTTTATCACGTTGATCATTTCTTTGGTTTTTTCAGTGCGTTTAATTCAGAGGCAATTAAAGACGTACAAGTTTTTAAAGGAGGCTTCCCGGCAAAGTACGGTGGTAGGCTTTCAAGTGTTGTTGATTTAACCGGAAAAACCGGTAACGTTAATGATTTCAAATTGAGCGTGGGCGCTAACCTGTTAAGTGCAAACGCAATGATGGAAGTACCGATTAATAATAAAGGCAGCATACTCATTTCCGGAAGAAGATCATTTGCAGATTTTCTCGACAGCGGAATGTACGGAACTATCTATGAATTTTTGACTGGTGAGGAACAAGAAAGCGGGCCTGTTCAACGGGGTCCGTTTGCTCAAAGCCAAGAGGTGCTTCCATCATTCTATTTTTATGATTTTAATACAAAGCTCTCTTACCAGCTTTCAAAAAATGATTTCGTTTCTTTCAGCTTTTACAATGGTGAAGACTATTTAGATGAGTCAATTGATCCGACAGAGTTAACCGGCGGCCGCTTCGGTGGCGGAGATACTGAATTATCAATAACACGCACAGATGACGATATTACAAACTGGGGTAACCTTGGCTACA
This sequence comes from Melioribacteraceae bacterium, assembly GCA_028282005.1. GTDB lineage: Bacteria > Bacteroidota > Ignavibacteria > Ignavibacteriales > Melioribacteraceae > JANQIV01. Next base: position 4,327 of record JANQIV010000221.1, read on the forward strand.
GCGCAAAGTGGTCACGCCAATGGGGCGATAGGTTTTATTCAAACTTGCTTGTTTCATCAACAAGTTACTTTAACGAGAGAGATAAAGAAGTTGGTGTATCAAATACTGGTATTACCGATTCGACCGGAGGCTTTCAACCTTTTTCTTTCAAATCTTTTGAGGACAATAATGTTGATGACATAACTTTAAGAATGGACAATGAATGGAATCTCGATCAAAATAATAAAATTGGTTTTGGGTTTTGGGTCTCGAATGTAAATACAAAGTTTGATGTTTTGGTTAATGACACGCTTGAGGTTTTGAATAGAGATGTTGAAGCAAACCAGTACTCATTATATTTGCAAGATGAGATAAAGTTGACTAATAGGTGGAATATCCTTCCCGGAATGAGAACAACTTATTATGACGGGACTTCCGAGTTTTATTTTGAGCCCAGGTTTTCAACTTCATACAAAGTTACTGACAGAATAAAACTGAAAGGCGCATGGGGACAGACTAATCAGTTCATTAATCACATCACAAACGAAGATGTAATTGAGGGCACAAGAGATTTCTGGCTTGTTGCCGACGAAGAATTGAATCCGGGATTTTCGGAACATTACATTGCCGGAATCGAATATGAAACTGATGATTATTTATTCAGTATTGAAGGCTACTACAAAAATCTTGATAACCTAATTGAATTTACTCAAAGGCAGACTAATAATGTTAGAAGAATTCAACAAGCACAAAACAATGAACAAGGCGAGTTTTTTGTTGGCAGCGGGTTCTCTAAAGGAATTGAATTTTTAGCGCAGAAAAAGTTTGGAGCTTTTAATGGTTGGTTAAGTTATACGCTCGGTCAGGTTGAATACGATTTCCCTGAATTGAATAACGGAATTGCGTTCCCGGCAGACCATGATAGAAGGCATGAAGTTAAACTCATTGGAACTTACACTCTTGGTAAATGGAATTTCTCGAGTGCGTGGGTATTTGCAAGCGGTAAAGCATACACAGCACCAGAAAGCCAGTATTACATTGAATTGCTTGACGGTGAAACGGTCAGCTATTTTCACGTAAGTGATAAAAACTCCCAAAGATTACCTGACTATCACCGTCTCGATATAAGTGCTTCGTATAAATTCAAGAATAGATCAATGGACGGCGAGTTCGGAGTCTCTATTTATAATTTGTATAACAATGAAAATATTTGGTACAAAGAGTACGATTTAAGTGTATCGCCGATTTTAATTAATGATGTTAAAATGCTGGGCATTACTCCAACTGTATTTGTGAAATTTAATTTTTAAGGGGAGAATATGAAAAAGACAATCATCTTTTTGTTTATAATTTTGTTTGCAATTGGTTGCGATGATGAAAACAGTGTTGAGGCGATTGCAGAGTCTGTAGTAGTGAGTGCATTCCTTTACGAAAATGAAAAAGTTGACGATGTGTTTTTAACATCGACATTAGACCTCGGTTCAACTGATGAAAATGCTCCTCCGATATCGGGTGTGGATATATCAATTTTTAAGTCCGGCACAGAATACCAATTAATTGAAAATCCTCAACAGCCCGGAAATTATATTTATGAAGGAACAGATTTAACTATCGATCAAGAGAGTGATTACAGAATTGAGTTAGCCTATGACGGGACACTTATTTGGGCGCAAACACAAGTCCCGACTAGGCCGGAAGGAGTTGAGATAAGTAATACAACTGTAAAAGTGCCTGAAGATTTCTTCGATATCATTAATGGCGATATTGATGAAGATGAAATAACACTCACTGTAAATTGGGAAAACAATGACGACTCTTATTTTTATGTTGTAATTGAAAACATCGATGATGATCCCGAAGAAATTACAAATGAATTTGAAGGCAGAGGCCCCAGGCCATTTATTTCCGAACCGACGATATCAAATGAGTTCAGAATTATTGGGCCTACATTAACTCACTATGGTGACCACCAGGCAATAGTTTATAAAGTTAATCAAGAATATGTTGACCTTTACGAAAGCCGCGAGCAAGACTCAAGAAATTTGAATGAGCCTTTAACTAACATAAATAATGGTCTCGGAGTGTTTAGTGCCTTCGCGAGCGACACGGTTTATTTTGAAGCAAAAAAATATTAAAGGAAGAAAGATGAAAAGGTTAGTAATAGTAATTGGACTGATGATTGTTTTTTACGGCTGCAGTAGCCAGTCAATAATCAGTAACTGGAATAACAATCAAATCGAAATCGATGGGAACTATAAAGATTGGGGAAAAAGCATTAGCTATTACGAAGATGAAAGAATTGGTTTCGGTGCAGTGAATGATTCTAAGTATTTATATTTGTGCCTTTATTCCAAAGATCAACCGACAATAATGAAAATGATGATGATGGGATTAAACATTTGGTTAAGCCCTATTGATGGTGGAGAGAAGATTGGCATTAAGTATCCCATTAGGGGAGAAAGGCCGCAATTTGATATTGCTATGCGTGACCGCAATAAAGATCGAAAAAACGAAAATGAAAAAATTCGAAAAAGATTAGCCGAGTTGGATGAATTATTTATTGTCAACAAAGATGGATTTTCTCTTTCTTCGGTGAAAAAATATGATGGTGGTGATGGATTTATTTTTGAACCAACTTATGAAGATTATCAATTTGTTTACGAGATAAGAATTCCACTCGATACAAATGAACTCTTCCCTGTGCTTGAGTCATATCCCGGAGAGCAAATAGAAATAAATATTGAGACTAATGAAATAGACAGAAAACAAATGATGGGCAACAGAAGTAGGCCGCCAATGTCTGCCGGAGCCGGGGGACGTATGCCGCCTGGAGGTGGAATGGGTGGGGGTAGAGGTCCAGGAGGGATTGGACAACGTGGTGCTATGAAAGATATGATGAGTAAATTTGAATTTGAAACTATAGTTGTTCTGTCTAAAGAGAATTGATAACCACTGATTGTCATTTCTGCATTCCGCCGTGGCGGATTAGCGGGAATCTATTTTGAAGATACTGGTTTCCCGTTTTCACGGGAATGACAAGATCTTGAAATTTTTATCTACAGAGCCTCCAAAGCCTTTTCTAAATCTGCTATTAAATCATCCGCATCTTCAATACCGATAGAAAAACGGATTAAATTTTTCGGTACCAAACTTTCGGGTGATTCAACACTTGCGCGATGTTCAACCAAACTTTCAACTCCACCCAGTGAAGTGGCAGGAGTAAAATGCTCAAGTGATGAAGCGAACTTTCTACATTGATTTTGATTAGCCCTTAGCAAAAGTGATATCATTCCGCCGAAGCCGTTTTTCATTTGCTTCTTAGCAATGTCGTGTGTTTCATTGCTCTCCAATCCGGGATAAAACACTCTTTCAACTTTTGTGTATTTCTCAAAATGTTTAGCAACTTTTAGTGCGTTGTTTGAGATTTCTTTATAGCGAATTCCCAAAGTTTTCATACCTCTGTGAAGTAACCATGCTTCAAAAGGTCCTAACACACTACCGTTCAATTCTCTAACCCTAACAATTTCATCCCACCGTTTATTTGTTTCCTTTGTTACAACCACTCCGGCTAAAACATCGCAGTGACCGTTATAATATTTTGTAGCAGAATGAAAAACAATATCTGCACCCAATTCAATCGGTTTTGTTGTTACAGGAGGTGCGATAGTACTGTCTACAACAAGTATAGCTCCGGCTTTCTGAGCTTGTATTGCAGCTTGTTCAATATCAATTGATTGCCATGTGGGGTTTACAGCTGTTTCAATCCATACTATTTTTGTTTTTCCTTTAATAATATTCTTTGAGATCGCATCTCTGTCGTTTACATCAAATAGTGTTAATTCAATTCCTCTCTTTTTAGAAATATATCTCATCCATTCTTGCGCAACAAAATACATTATGCTTGGTGCAAGAATGTGATCACCCGAATTTAATGTTTCTAAAATTGCAACTATTCCTGCCATCCCTGAAGAAAATAATTTTGCGTCTTCACCATTGTCTAGTTTAGCTGCGAGTCTTTCAACGTTATCGTAATTTGGTGTCCCGTAACGTGAGTAAACATAGTCGCTGATTAATTCGTAATCATCATCTCTTGCAAAGTTTGTCGAAAGGTGAATTGGCGGAGCAATTGCGCCGGTATGCGGATCGATAGCCTTTGCCCCGGAAGCAAGAATTGTATTGATTGAAGGATTATTCCTCACATTAAACCCCATAAAATATTTGTCAGTTTTTTCATACCATTATACAAATATACGGCTCCAAATAGAACGCTGATTACTATGATTCTCATGATTTACACGGATTAAATCATAATTAATCATAATCATCATGAAAATCTGTGTTCCATTCTTTTCTTTTTCTTAAATTTAAGATTATTAATTAAGGAAAGTTGAATGGAATTAGGGATTGTTGAAGGAACTATCGTAAGTACTGCAAAAGTAGAAAGATTAAAAGGTTACAAACTTTTACTTGTCAATATGCTTACCGGCGATATGAAAAAAACTGATAATTTTCTCGTTGCTATTGATTCAGTTGGAGCAGGTAAAGGTGAAGTAGTAATAGTAGTGCGGGGAAGCTCAGCGCGGCAGACTGATAAAATGGAGAGAGTTCCAACAGATTCAAGTATTATTGGAATAGTAGATTCTATTGAACGCAAGGGAGATATTATTTTTGATAAACAAAATCCGGCCGAGTACTTAAAATGAAACTGGGAATTGTAACAGGAAAAGTCTGGGCGACTGTTAAAGATCCACAGTTGGAAGGTATCAAACTTTTTACGATGCAGCCAATTGATGAGCATAAAAATCCCATGGGAAAAGAAATTGTTGCTGCTGATACTTACGGTGCAAGGGAGGACGATATTGTTTTTTGGGTTGGCGGCAGAGATGCTACAAGAGGAATTGAAGGGAGGTTGTTTCCAAGTGACGCAACAATATTGGGGTTAGCTGATAGACTTGATGTGAGGGAACCAACAGAATGATGTTAGCAAAAGTTGTTGGAAGTATTGTTTCGACAATAAAACATGATGTTTTGCATTCACATAAATTATTGATTGTGAGGCCGATTACTCCTGACGGAAAATTTAAGAAAGGTACAATGGTTGCTGTTGATGCTGTTGATGCTGGTGAAGGTGATACAGTAATTGTTTCTTCGGAAGGCAAGTCGGCAAAAGATGTTTTAAAACTAAAAAAATTAGAGCCATTGCGCAGTGTTGTGGTTGGCGTAGTTGATGAAATAAGGTAATAATATGTCAGCAAACATTTATACATTAAAACAAGAAATTATTGAAGTCGGCAAAAGGATGTATGACAGTGGCTTTGTTGCTGCAAATGATGGTAATATATCTGCCCGACTTGACGAAGACAGAATTTTGATAACTCCAACAGGCGTAAGTAAAGGTTTTATGAAAGCTGAAGAACTGTGCATTGTTGACTTGGATGGTCAAGTAGTTAGTGGAACTACCCGCCCTTCGTCAGAAGTTTTCATGCACCTTGAAGCTTACAAAACAAGAGATGACGTTAAAAGTGTTTGCCATGCTCATCCGCCTTACGCAACAGCATTTGCCGTTGCCGGTGTGGCACTTGATAAATGTGTACTTCCTGAAGTAGTTGTAACAATGGGTGAAATACCTTTAGTAGAATATGGCACTCCTGGCACTGAAGAATTTTACAAACCCCTCGCAAAATATTTTCCATTTCATGATGCGTTGCTTTTATCAAATCATGGAGCTTTGACAGTTGGCAAAAATGTAATTGGTTCATATTACAAAATGGAGACTTTAGAGCACTTCGCTAAAATTTATTCAATTGCATTGCAGATTGGCAAGGTAAATTATCTTAACAAAGACCAAGTTTCGAAGTTGATTGATCTTCGCGAGAAGTTTGGTGTTACTACAGGAGCAAGCTGCAAATCCTGCGAAAACATAGGTGGAAATAATTCTGACTTAAGTAAAGCCGATTTGATACAAGAGATTGTAAAAGAAGTAACAGAAAAACTCAAGAAATAAATCTTTGCCATCCAGTTTATCCGGAATGGAGCAAGCTAGCTTAAGCCGCCTGATTCTCGACAAGCGGGAATGACTGCTACTAAAACAGTTATAAAAAAATTAAAACGGAAAGTCCTCTTCAGTATCGACCTCTTCAAGTTTTTCCTGTTTTGGTTTTTTAGCTAACTGATGAATCGAATTTCCGTCAACGTAAATTGCTTTGTAGGGAATTGTCGGGCAAGCATACTCACAAGCACCACAGCCGATACATAATTCTTCTTCTACTTTTGGTTCTCTTAAATTATCCTCATTAATAAAGGTCTCAACAGCCTTTGTTGGGCAGTGCTCCGAACACGCCGCACAATCTGACTTTTGGGTTATTACAACGCAATTGTCTCTCTCGAACTTAGCTTTACCTATTTGGATTAGTTTTTTGTCGTCAAGATTTTTAGGGAGAATCGCGCCAGTCGGACAAACCTCTCCGCATTTAATGCAATCGTAATTACAGAAACCAATCTTATTATTTAAATGCGGCATTAATATTCCATCGTATCCGTACTGGAAAAGAGAAGGTTGTAAAACTTGAGTTGGGCAAGCACTCACACACATTTCGCACGCAATACATTTACTTGTAAAACTATTAATGCTGATTGAACCGGGTGGTGATACCGGGAAGTTTTTTTCTTCAGGAATTTTATTTTTTACATAGACTTGAACTTGGTTTTGAGACAATAATTTATTTGTAAGAAAAGTAGAAAGCGAAATAGCTGAAATAAAAAAGTTTCTTCTGCTTGCGTCAATATTTTTTTCTGTGGTAATCCCCTTAAAAGTATTTTCATAAATCAATCCTTCCGATGGGCAAGCTGTCAAGCAGTTAAAACAAGACACACATCTGTCAAAATCAATATGTTTTTCTTTTGATGAAATACAATTTGATTTGCAAACACGTTCGCAAACTCCGCATCCGTTACAGTTGTTTTCAGCAACTTTAATTTTGTAGATAGAAAACTTTGAGAGCAACCCTAAAAAAGTGCCGACGGGACAAATTGTATTGCAGTAAAGCCTTCCGCTTTTTAATGTCAACCAAACAACTAAAGTCATGAAAACTATTATAAATGTTAGACCCACAAAAGATGTAGTTTTATATTCAAAAGGAGGGATGGAATAATTATCGAAGGTTTCCAATCCAAGTGATAACAAATTATTAAATAGCACTAAAATTGGTTTGATAATAATATTACTAAATTTTCCAAAGTTGCTATAAGGGTCCAATACATTTATAAAGAATAAGCTCCCAAATAAAACCGCTATAACTGTTAAAGATAATATAGTATATCTGAAAAAGTTATTCGGTAGTTTATAATTAAATTTGAATCTCTTTTTGACTTTCAGATTTAAAAAGTTGATAACATCTATGAAAATTCCGAGCGGACAAAAAGATGAGCAATAAACTCGTCCTAATAAAATTGTAATCAAAATTACTGTTAAAAAGCCTGTTGCAATAAAAACTGGCGTTGAAACAAATTTTAAAAATGAAGGGACGAACTGGAAATATAAAATATATTTATATGCTGTTGTGGGAATTAATTCTCTAAAATCTATAAAAATAAGAGTGATCGAAATGATTGAGATTAGAGAAACAATCACTCTTAATTTTTTCAATAAAACAAAATTCATTAACTATACTTTCATTCTGCTGATATTTAATTTTGATAAATCCATTTGGCCGAGTTTCATCTCGTTGGCAATTCTTATGTGTCCGATTTTATTTGGTTCGGTACCAAAAAGTTTAGCTGCTGCTGCATCCGCGGCTACCGGATCTTTTGAAATTACCATTGATTTAAGTTTGGCAACATCTGCAACCGAAATACCACGCGGGCCATTCCTTTTCATCACTGCATATGCATCAACAACAGTTAAATCAGGCACTCTAAATGTTGTAAAATCTGCAATACATTGATGAAGATTATTTCTGTGCCAATAACCTCTGTCCCAAACAATACCCATTAAATTTTTCATCCCGATTGAAAGAGTTGTTCCGCTATGATTTTTTAGTACCGGAACATTAATTAAAACATCACATTCCAAAATCTGTTCGTGTACTTTTGTTTCTTTGAGCCGGAATCCGTTTTCAACATTTACTTGCTGGTAATTTCTTTCATTATT
>JANQIV010000033.1 GCA_028282005.1 Melioribacteraceae bacterium
AGTTTAGCTCCGGCTTGATACGCGCTTTCCAAAAAATTTAACAAACTTTCTCTCGGATTTTCTTCTTTCCTTAAATCATCATACATTAATGTAGCCATCGGACTTCCATTAGCATCCACCCATTTAGCAGAAGCAGGCAGCAACGATTCATTATCCAACCCATCCGGCGAGGGATAAGTATATGAATAAAATGCTGGTGCTCGAACATTATCATCTCCAGCCCAAAAACCGAAACTAATGACTTCATGAGAATATGCGTCTTTTTCTGTGTTGCTCGCTTCGGCTGGCATTTGTGGGCCTTCATTGCCGGAAAATCTTGTAACCGCCAAATCCATATGATGCCAATAAACGTGAACGGGACATGTTTTACCGGAAAATCTTCCGCTGAACTCTTTGAATACTCCATCAACCCACATTAAAATTTTCCAGAAACGCTGTACGTATTCTGCTTGGTAAGAAGCATATTCAGAAATTTCTTCAAAAGTTTTATCTATAGGAAGATCATAAGGTTTATTCAAAATTGATACTTCTATGCCTAAGTTTTTAAGTAATTCGAATAATCTATTATGGAACTCACTTACGCTTAGCCCATCCCTAAGTTCAATATACTCGTACTCACCTTTACTGGTTGAAACTTCAAACTTATGTTCAATGAAATCAAAAGATAGCTCAAAACTTTCTGTTCCGTTTTCATAAGGGACTGAATGTGTTGTCAACCCCTTTGGGCTAACATACAAAGTAATGTACCACCAGTGATTTTTGCGCGGCATCAATTTGAGTCTAATTTTTCCAACAATTTGTAAATAAAGGTGGAGAGTCATTTTTGTTTTTTCCCACTCTTCCAATGGCAGTTCCGAGAGGATTATTTTTTGCGAGCTCATAATTTTTCCTTTTAGAATTTATTACTATTAGATCAAGTAAAAACAAAATGAAGTTGGAAAAGTTCAAGTCTGCGCTGTTGCCGGAAATTTGAAATTCATTCCTTTGAAAGGCAAATCCTCAATTATAAAATGGGGTGAACCTTCAGTAGGTTTTGTTTCATCAAAACTGTAATTTAAAACATCCGGAGAGAAATAATAATTAACAGCATTCACTTTGTTTTTTGTTATCTTTTGTAAAACTTCATTTAAATCAAATTCATTTTTAAAAATGATATCCCAGATATGTAGTTCGTTTTCTTCTTCAGTAGCTATCACTATAATATCTTCATCTTTTAGGAAATAAATATCATTTGGATAAATATTTAATAAATGCCAATGTGTAATAAAACCATAGTTTTCAGCTCCAAAAAAATTTGGTAATTGGTTTTCGTATTTCAATTTTGTTTTTAATAATTTCAAAATCTTTTTGATTATTCAAATCCAATTTTGTTGCAGAAAATTCCGGTACAGGCAAATCAGATAGTTTTCTGAAAATCACTTCATCATAAATTTGAAAACCAAATAATGGATAAAAATTTGTCACAGTTTCATTTGCAAAAAGGAAATTGATATCCGTCCAGTCTTTATATTTATCTAAAACATAATTCATCAGTTCACGTGAAAGTCCTTGTTTGCGGTATTCCGGAAGAGTTGAGACAGTTGCAAACTGTAGCCCATTTTTGATTTCACCATTTACATAAATCTGCATTGTCGAGATTGATACATTCGATACGATTTGATCTTCTTTATGTATCGAGTGTGGAACATATGCTTCTGTCCAAAAACCTTTATCATACCAAGGCTTAAAATCCAATCCGTCAAAAACTTTTTTAGTTAGTTCAAAAAAACTTTCACGGTAAAAATCGTTGTCTCTATAATTTTCGATTATTTTGTATTTGTTCATAACAACTCTTCCATTTGGTCGAGAAGTGAATTCATTTTTTTTACAACAGCATCAATCGGCGCTTTTGTATTCATATCAACACCCGCATCAATAAGAACATCTATTGGATATTTACTGCTGCCCGCTTTCAAGAAATTCAAATATTTGTCGATTGCCAACTGACCTTCTGTTTTAATTTTTTCTGCTAATACTGCTGACGCCGCATGGCTTGTAGCATATTGATAAACATAAAAGTTATAGTAAAAGTGAGGAATTCTGGCCCATGAATATGATTCCTCTTCATCAACTACCATATCTTTTCCCCAATAATCTTGGTACATTTTTGCAAATTTTTCACATAGTATTTCCGGAGTAATAGCTTCACCTTTTTCATACATTTCGTGTGCCGCTTGTTCAAAAGCAGCAAATCTTGTCTGCCTATAGAAAGTTGTTGTAATACTTATTAAGTGTTTTTCAATAAGTGCAAGTTTTTGTTCCTTCGTTTCAGCATTTTCAATTAAATAATCCAGCAAAAAAGCTTCGTTCATTGTTGACGCAACTTCAGCAACAAAAATGGAATAATCTGCATAAGGATAAGGCTGAGTTATGCCGGTGTAATACGAATGCATGTTATGCCCCATTTCATGCGCAAAAGTAAAGACATCGTTTAATTGATTATTCCAATTAAGCAACACATAAGGGTGAACTCCAAAAGTTGTACCTGAAGAATAAGCTCCGCTTCTTTTGCCTTTAGTTTCGTAAACGTCTATCCATCTGTTATCAAATGCGGTTTTCAAATTTTTCAAGTAATCTTCGCCAAGTGGTTTAAGGGCTTCAAGCAGCATAACTTTTGACTCATCATAGGTATACTCCCTTTTAACAGATGGAAATAATGTCACATAAGTATCATAAGGGTGCATTTCTTCATAGCTTAATATTTTTTTCTTGAGTGAGCACCATCTGTTAAGCGGCTGCAAATTACCCTCTACCGTTTTTACAAGATTATCGTAAACCGATATTGGAATATTATTACGGTCAAGAGATGCTTCCCTGCTTGATTTATATTTTCTTGTTTTTGCATTTAAGCCAATTGCTTTTAAGTTTCCGTTGAATAAAGTTAAAAATGTGTTCTTAAATTTTATAATAGGTTTATAGTAAGATTTGTAAACCCTTTTTCTGTATGCTCTGTCAGTTGAAAACAAAGCTGCAGAATATCGGCCATCAGAAATTTGAACTTCGCCCTCGTTATTTTCTCCGGCAACTTTGGGGAATTCCATTTCAGCATTTTTGAAAACGCTGAAAGTGTCATACGGAAGTTGGGTTACCGGGCCGGTCATAGCAAGCAATTCTTCGAGTTCTTTCGATAATGTGTGATCTTTGGTTCTCAGAAGATCATCAAAGACATGATCGTAAACTTTTAGTTCATCATTTTCGTTTATATATTCTTTTAGTTTCTCATCAGGTATAGCTAAAATCTCTGGACGGATAAATGAACTAGCTGCAGCTACTTCCGAATTCAAAGCAATTATCTGGCTGTACCTTGCATTGTTCTCAGAGATCGATAAATCCAAATCTTTTGCAAGCATAGCGTACAAAAATAATCTGGAAATTTTGATTCCCATTTCGTCGTCAAACTTTAAGCACGCGAGTAAATCATTTGCAGAATCTCCCAGTTTACCTTCAAAATGCAAATACTTTATTTTGCTTTCATTTACAAAATCAAAATCCTTTTGCCAGTCTTCTTTACTTTGATAAACATCAGTTAAATCCCATTTATATTTTGCATCAATTTGATCTCTTGCCGGTAAATCAAAACCGTCATCTTGTGCAAACATTTTCAAATTTTGTTGTGTTTTTATAGATAATGATAAATTCAAAGCTTACCCCTTTATTCTAATTTTTTGTTATCACAAAAATATGAGAGACTTAAATGTCAAATAAACAAAACAAAACTTACAAATTTTTGAGGATATTATGATGGTAAACTTAGAGTGGTAGTCCTAATTCTATAAATTTATTACTGCGCCAAAAACGAGCATTCTTCTGCCGAAGTAACTTCGCACATTTTGTTTTTCTGAGTAATCAAAATTATAGCTGTAATCAAAAATGTTGTTCACGTTTAGTATGTTTAGCCCTTCAACATAAAAAACCGTAAACCATTTATCGAAAAGATTGTGCAAGAGTGTCAACCTTAAATCTAAACGAACATAGTCTGGGTACCGTTCTGAATTATCACGTCCATAAATTGGTTCATAAACATTTAGTTCAGTCAGATATAAAGAATTATTTACCGGCGTAAATGGTTTTCCGGTAGCATACTTAAAATTAGAGCCTATCTGAAGATTAGGCTGCAAATCATACTTCAATACAAATGAAAGATTGTGAGTTATATCAAAATTGCTTGAAGATAAATTTTCAAAATCCATCCACTTTCTTTTTGTATCTATAATTCCGTATGACAACCATCCGGATAACTTATCTGTTATGTCTCCTTTGTAGAGCACATCAATTCCTTTTGCGTATCCGTAACCTTTATTGTTGTAGTTAAGCAAGTCTTCTTCGAGAGGGAGATTCGAATAATCTTTATAATAAGCTTCAACACGGAAATTATCGGAATTGCTGATTTTATAATCATATGAGAGAATGTAATGATCTGCTCTCATCGAGCCCAAATTAGGATTTCCGTCTGTCTGAGAATAAAGCCTGGGATCAGGATGTTGGTGGAAAATTCCCCAGCCAAAACTTAAAGATGTATTATCGCTCAATTTGTAGCCAACAGTTACACGCGGATCAATCCAATTTAAGTCGAGTTCATCAATATAGTCTGCTCTAAGTCCGGCGACTGCGTAAAAATTACTAATCACCAAAAAGTTTGATTTTTCGAATTCTATATAGACTCCAATTCTTGTTACATCAAATTCAGCATCCAAAATTTCACCAACACCTTCTTCCCTTAAGTCAAAATCTTCTTCAGGAATAACACCTTTATAAGTTGCGTTCCTTTTTTCAATTTCAAAACCGGAAAGCAATTTAAATTTTGAACCTGTAGCATATTCAAAATCAGTCCGGGTTTTCAATCCTGTATCTTCTCTTTTTAAATCAAGAATCCCGAGTTTCCATTCGTTTGTGTAAAAAGATCTTGATAAACTTGATTTCACGACAATATCTGAAAAGATGATATCACTTATTTGTAAATTGACAAAACTGCTATTTGATTGTCCGTCAAATTGGTCGATATAGCCGGGCAACTCAACATTAACACCTTGATCATCAGAAGCAAAGTAACTAAAAAGTTTTATTCTGCCTGTGTGCGAGTACTTATGCGTAATTGAAGAATTAAAATCTTTTGATATTGGAATTACTGTAAATTCCTCTTCTCCGCCGTTTAGCCAAAAGATTGGGGCGGTGTAATTTTGCCTGCCGTTAAATCTAACTCCTGTCTTATTTGAGAATTGAAATGATCCATTTATTTCAGTTGCAGCCATGGATAATCCAACACTATATTCATTAAACTCAGGTTCATTTTTGCTTTCCAATGACAAAACTCCGGATAATGCATTTCCATATTTCGCTGTAAATCCACCGCTTGAAAAGAACATTCCTTTTATAGAGTTTGTATTTATATTTGAGAATATTCCCCCGTATGCTGATTCAAATGTATACGGATGATTCAAAGATGCCTGATCAAAGAGGGTCAATGTTTCAAAAGGATCTCCACCACGAATGTAAAGTTCTGCACTTTCGGATACTTGAGTTATTCCGGGTAATGTTTTTAGCGATTGAAAAATATCTGCAGCACCACCGGGCGTTGTCATTACATCCATCGATGTAACAACAACTCCTTTATCTTTATCGGTACTAAAAGAACTACCGACAACAATAGTTTCTTCAAGTTCAACAGTCTCTCTTATTAAAACTATTTCCAAATATATTTCAGATTGTGACAGATACTTTCTTAAATCGATCTCTTCATTTTTGAATCCGACCATCGTTGCAACAAGTAAGTTATTTTCAGTAATATCAGCATTAAATGCAAAATTACCTTTCTCATCAGTCATCCTCCCGGTAAAAGTATTTTTTATAAAAACATTTACATAAGGCATTGATTGACCCTCATCGCTAATTACTTTACCACTAACTAATTTTTCTTCGCTCGCCAAAATTGAACTAAGTAAAAAAACAATTAACAGTAGCATCATTACAAATAAATACCTATTCACTCTCTTATCCCCGCATTAATCAAGTTTAATTTTTATTTGCTGACCGTCGCTATCAAAATTGAATTTTGATTCAACATAATCCGGCGGGCCAAAACTGCCTCTTGCGTTATTTGAAAAACCGTATGCTTCAGAAGGAATTCCAAAAAGATTTGTATCCAATTCATTATTTGAATTTTCATCGTGATAACATTTTACTGCATATTCTCCGAAAGGTATATTCTCGAAAGAGTAAATTACTTTTTGATTTTTGATTTCAGTAGAACCAACCTGAAATGGTTTGTTATCGTTATAGCCTTGCTTAGAATTGTGCAAACCGATACTTAATTTCCCTTCGTTGGATTCAAAGTTCTCAAATACTATTTTTAGAGTTCCACTTTCGGCTTCTGTTGTTGCAGCTTCAGTTTGAGAATCCATTTCACTTTTTGCCGAACTTGTTGAAGCATTTTCTAATTGCGGAAGTAGTTGATATTCAACCCAACCAAAATTCGGTTCGATATTTAATGCTTTTTCATATGCTTGTTTGCTCAGTTCCACTTCATTTCCCCTTAGATACGCTTGCCCTTTCCAGGCATATGTTTCAGCATGCCCCCAACTAATTTTTTGGTTTTCAGCTTCATTGTTTTCAAAAAGTTTTAATGCTATTTCAAATTGTTTTATTGCTTTTTCAACCCCACCGCCAAATTGTACAGGAGTATTGTAAAACATTATTCCACGGGTTAAATAAATTCTAGGGTTGTTCTTATCTTTTTTTTCAGCATTATCAAGGTAGCCATGAGTTTTGGCAGATAGATTTGGAGCATCTGATTTATCGACAGCTAATTTCATCATTACTGCTGAAGCAGCAACAACGTAAGCTTCTGACGAAAGTTGTTTATTATCAAAAAGTTTAGAAGCTTCATTAATTGTTTTATCATAATAATTATTAAATGCGCTTGCCTCTTCTCTTACCATGCCAATATTCAGTATTCGGTATCCGCTATAGGCTGAATAATAAATCGCTTCCGCATCTTCTGGATTCACTGTTTTTATTCTTTCGCACAATCCGATTGCATTAATGAAATGTGAATTGTCAAACTGGAAATAACCTTTGTAGGTCAAATCCTTTATTTCCTTCATTAATGCTTCTTTAGATGTTGCATTTGTGATTTGCATTGAAAAGAATATTATCAAAATCAACTTCAAGCATTTGTTTACTGTTTTCATTATCACCTCATTTTATTAAAAAAGTACTTTGTTTTACAAAGCTTCTTTGCAAAAAAAATTATTTCTTTAGCAAGCTCTCAAGTTTTTGAATATAAATTTCAAAAGCTTTCTTTCCCTTTTGTGTTAAAATATATCTTGATATTGGTTTACGGTTTTCAAAACTTTTATTTACTGCTACATAACCGGCTGATTCCAATTTCTTTATGTGAGTACTGAGATTACCATCAGTAGCGTTCACTTTTTCTCTTAAAAAAACAAAATCGGCTTCTTCAACTGAAACAAGAACGGACATAATTGCGAGCCTAATTCTTGAATGAATTATATCATCCAATTGTTGATAATCAAAATCGCTCATTTATACAGCTTCCTTCAATTCTCTTTTGCTGGCTTTATAGAGAATAAATCCCGGGATTGTTTGCAATATAACCATCATGGTTGCCATCAACAATAAAGTGTATAAATATGGCCAAATAAACATTGTAATTGCTCCAAGCCACCATCCTATTGATAATAAAGACACCCATTTTCTTCCATAAACAGCACCGCTGACAAAGTAAGCCACGCCTAGAATACAACAAATTAAGGGATTTACAAATACTCCTTTGTATGCTCCGCTTACAGTTCCCACAAATCCGACAGTAGTCATGGCAATACCACTCGCAATCCAAACTGAGGCAAGAATCTTACCGGCAAAAGATTTAATCCGGGCTCTCTTCCCCCTTCTCCATTCGTATACAATAGTGAAAATCCAACCTGTACCTATTAAAACTGGCCATAGCCAAGCAAGACTTACTTCCCAGGTAAAATAAATTTTTAAGAAGGTTAGTATTTGCCCGATGACAACCACCATTCCCCAAAAAAGAAAATTCATTCCGTCATCACAAACAATTCTTCTGCTATCAAGCATTATTTGTTTTATATATGCTAAATCTTCTTGAGCACTTGAATTTGTCATTTACACACCTTTAAAGTACTTTGTTTTTCAAAGCAAAGATAATATTGTTTTTTAGATTTGTCAAGTTGAAATTTGCCAACATTATTAACGGTAATAACTGGAATCAAAAAAATACTTAAAGCATACGTTTCTGATTACAATTTCATCATTGATTTATATTTTAGTATTTTGATAATTATTATATCATAAATACAATATCGATTTGGAGATTAAATGAAAACTACTTTATTATTTGTCTTATTTTTTACCACTATATTGTTTGTAAATAAAATGAATGCACAAAATGAAATTGCTACATTTTCCATTGTTGCTGCTGATCCTTCTACTGGTGAATGTGGAGTAGCAGTTGCTTCTCGATTCTTTGCAGTTGGTTCTGTTGTTCCTTGGGCAGAAGCCGGTGTCGGTGCTGTTGCGACTCAATCTTTTGCTAATACTTCTTTTGGCTGGGTAGGATTGGAATACATGGAAAAAGGGATGACACCTGAAGAAGCCGGCAAAAAATTAATCGCCGAAGATGATGCTCCAAAAGGCAGACAGTTTGGAATTGTATCTGCTGACGGCCAATCATTTACATACACAGGCCAAGATTGTATTGCTTGGGCAGGCGGACGAAACGGTATAAATTATGCGGTTCAAGGAAATATTTTAGCCGGAGAGGACGTTGTAATTGCTATGGAAAAAGCTTTTTGGGAAACCAAAGGTACACTCGCAGATAAACTATATGCAGCACTTGTTGCAGGAGATTCTAAAGGAGGGGACTCTAGAGGAAAACAGTCAGCGGCTTTACTTGTAGTAAAAGAAGGTGGAGGCTATGGTGGTTACAATGACAGAGCCATCGACGTTAGAGTTGATGATCATCCAGAACCATTTAAGGAACTTGGCAGAATTTTGAATATCGGGCAAATGCATTATTACTGGAATGAAGGCTGGACTTTGTTTTCAAATGGAAAAGCAAAAGATGCTATTCCTCACATGAAAAAAGCTGTAAAGTATTCACCGGAATACCCCGAATTAATTTATGACTTTGCTGTAATAAAATTAGCTGCCGGCGACACAAAAGGATCTTTGGAGTCTTTAAAGAAAGCAGTGAATCTAAATCCTAAATTGAAAACGCAAGCTAAACTTGATAAAGATTTGACAGCATTAAAAGATAATGAAGAATACAAAAAACTTGTGGAATGATGAGGAAATTAAAACACGAAGAGATTTCAAAAAATAGAAGTACAATTGAAACAATACATGAAGTAAAAAAACTTCCGGTTTATGTGATGTTAAATAGTATCCGCAGCAGTTATAATGTAGGTTCTATTTTTAGAACTTCCGATGGAGCAATGATAGAAAAGCTTTATATCTGCGGATACACCCCTTATCCACCAAAGAAGGAAGTTTTAAAAACAGCACTTGGTTCACAGGAAAGTGTTGATTGGGAGTATGTTGAAAATCCGGCTGAATTAATTAAACGGATGAAATCTGATGGAATTAAAATTTGTTCCTTAGAGCAAACGGATAAAAGTTTTCCGTATTACGAATTATCAAAAGAACATTTTCCGCTTTGCTTAATAATTGGGAATGAAATTACCGGGGTAGACCAAGAATTAATTGATTTGTGCGACTTTTCAATTGAGATACCGCAATTCGGAATTAAGCAGTCATTAAATGTAGCTGTTGCGTACGGGATTACTATTTTTGATTTAAGAAGATTATACGATAATTAAATTAGCCTGCATAAGTAAAATAGTTTTCACCATTATCTTTTGTATGAATATTCAGTAAACTGGCCCTGACTAGTTTTATTAAAGTTCTCGATGCCCTTCTCTCAGAAAGGTTTGCGAGTTTGCTCAATTCTTTAACCGTTATCGTTTCGTTCACGTCAAGAAAATCAAAAACCATTTGCTCGTTTTTGCCAACTTCGTAATTCTGCAATTTTAAGTTGTTTGATTGAGCTTGCATTATTTTAATCATTTCTTTGCTGGCAAGTACACTTTTATCGTTGACTCGGATATAAACATTCGCATGATTTAAATCGATTTGCGTCTGATAATCCTGAATTCTGTGAGGTTTATTTTCCGATTCAGATATTTCTGCAATAACTATTTCTTTATGCTCAATTTCAAAAAAGTGTAATTGATATTTTACCGGAGGTTCACAATATTTCTCTGCACATTCCTTTAACAATTCTGCAACTTCTTTTTCACTTAATACGCCGTAAATAGATTTATCGTCATCAACACCAAATAAAATAAATCCGCCTCTGGAATTGGCAAATGCTATAATCTCTTTTGCAATTTTTTCGTGGGAAGAAAATCTTTGCTTGAATTCAACTTTAAAGTTTTCACCTTCCTCAAGCATTTTAAATACTTGCTTAAGTTTCACTTAAAAACTCCAATCTTTACTATTTTAATGACGTCTTTTTAGTTGAATCCGTCTTAGCTGTATCGACTTGTTCAGGTTTAGGAGCAGGAATTTTAGTCTCCTTTTCCTCTCTCATTAGTTCTAATCTTCTAGCTTTTTTACTTTTCTGCTTAAGGGCATCATTTTTTGTTTCTGTTTCTAAAGAATCAAGAATTACCTTTTCAGGTAATTCATCTATAGCCCTTTCTTCATTTAGCCTTTTCTTTAAATCATTCTTCGGTGCTACAGGTTTATTCTCTTGAACTTTTTCAGTCTGATTTTTTGTTTCTGCAGGTGCTACTTTTGATGCTTCATTATTGGTTGCTAAAGAATCAACTATTTTTGTGTTTTCTCTTTTATAACCGATTAGTTTTCGTTTTACTTTTTTAGCATATTCTGATGTAGCATATCTAGCTACTAGTGTATCATAAACTACAGCTGCAGAATCAAAATTTTTGTAATCTACTTCCCAAATCCACCCAGCAGTATACAAAGCCTTTGGGGCAAAATATGAATCCGGATTTCTTTCCGCTAGTGCATAGAATTCATGTAAAGCAGTTTCAAGATTTCCCAAAAGATATTTATTCTCAGCTTCAACGTAAAAAACTTCAGTCGTATCCTTTGTAGCCACTTCTGCATCACTGGAAATCAGTCCTAATCTCTTTCCCGCTTGAAGAGCTATCTCAGAACCCTGGAACTGCGAATAAAGCGAATTATAAATATCGTTTGCAGCTTGCTGATCACCAATAAGAGAATAGTAACTGGCAAGAGCAAGTTCAACATTTGGAGTGAAAGCAAATACTGAATCTTCATTCAAAACCAGGTCATAATAGTAAAATGCAGAGTCAGGATAGTTTAAATCAACAATAAAAGCATTACCTAAATCATATCTAGTTTGGTTAAGCCAAATGTTAACAGTATCTTTTGAAACTGTAGGAAAAGCAGGCCTTATTTTTGTGAATGCTTTAGTAGTTCCAGTTGTAGATTGTGTTAATTCTCTTAATTCTTGTTTTTCGGTATCAGAAAGCCTACCTCTTCTTGATCTGCTTTGTAAAGAATCATATCTAGTTTTTTCGAAATGATAATCTATGGAATCTTGAACAAAAATTGTTGGATCATCAATATATTGAAGTTGTCTTTCATATCTTCTAATTTGGTCACCAAGCTTAAAATAATTATCGAGAACTTTGATTCTATCTTTTATATTGTTAGTAATTTCTTCCTGCTTTTCATCTTTGAATAGATTATTGGCAGAATTATTATTTGTTTTTCCTCTGGATCTGTTGGCTTTTTGATAATAAAACATTGAGCTATCATAATCTCTAAAATCATTTTCAAGCAACATTGCATAACTATATCTTGCCTCTTTAATTATTTCAGATTCCGCATAAACAGTATCTATTTCAAGGAAACTATCTTCCGCAAGATTGAATTCTCCTCTCAATTGATGAAGTTTGCCTAGCTCCAACTCTAACACATCAATGTTTACAAGAAATTTATCATCAAACTTCATATCCTCTAATGATTTTAAAGCATCATCATAATTACCGAGTTCTGTTTGAATTGCGGCATACTCTTTCTTACTTAAAAATTCTACTTCGTATTCAGGCGAATAGTTTTTTACATTTAAAAAGGCTTTAGCAGCCTCTTCGTATTTATTTAATCCATAATTAAGTATGCCAAGCTGAAATGCTACTTTTGCTTTTTCTTCATCCGAATCTGAGTATTCCAAAAACTCGTTACAAATATCTATTGCTCTAAGATAGTTTTCTCTAAATGAAAGGAGCGTAATTTGAAATAAGTATGTTTCATTAACTAATTCTTCTTCTTCCTGTTCCTTAACTTCTATTTTAACTTCTTCAAGAATTTCCAATCCTAGATCATAATTCCTTAATTGGAGCTCAGTTTTAGCAATCCAAAGCTTATTTTTAAGTAATAAATCTGATTCCGGGATAGCTTCCAATTCTCTAAACTTTCTCAATGCCCGTGAGTAATTTTGCTTATAATAATATGCAACACCAATCATGTACAAGGCATCGTCAACAAATGAAGATTCATTACTAAATTGAAGAATGTTGCTGCATTTTTCTATAACTTTATCGAAAGACTGCTTGGCTAAATTAGTTACCGGTTTTTGCCTAAATTGGAAAAGTTCTTTTTCTTTCTTCTTTTCTTTTTCAACTTCTTCTAATGCTTTATCAAAATGATCAGTCGCATTGTAGTAGACATTAAAGTATGTTGTAAAATTGTCCCATGCACCACAGCCGGAAATTACAGTAATTAGGACTACTAATAACAGATTGATTAACTTTCTTTTAATCATAATTTTTCTTTTTAATTTTATAATGCTTCCGACCCTGATTCTTCAGTCCGAATTCTTATTACATCTTCAACCGGCGAAATGAAAATTTTACCATCACCAACTTGTCCGGTTTTGGCAACTGCCAAAATAGCGTTTACAACTTTTTCCGTAAACTCATCATCAACAACAATTTCAATTTTTATTTTAGGAACGAACTCGATTTGATATTCACTTCCGCGGTAAGTTTCTTTATGTCCCTTTTGCCTTCCGTAACCTCTTACTTCCGTAATTGTTAATCCTCTGATTCCTTCTTCTAATAAGGCTTCTTTTACTTCATCTAATTTAAAAGGCCTAATTATGGCTTCAATTTTTTTCATATCGTTACCTACTCTTCTTTTCCATGACAATGTTTAAATTTTTTGCCACTTCCGCAAGGACAAGGTTCATTTCTTCCTACTTTCTTTTCGACAGTAACAGGTTTTTGCTTACCTCTTTTGGCTGCTTCACTTTCTTGAGGAGCACCACTTTTAATCCCCATATTTACCGCATCATCTTTCTGAACCATCATTCTGCCTGAAGCACGTGATTTAACGTTTCTAACTTCGTTAGGATCATGCGGGAAGGTCTTATAGCAAAATGTAACTATTTCATCACGAATAGTACTTATTAAACTTAAGAATAATTTATAAGCCTCACCTTTGTATTCCAACAAAGGATCTTTCTGGCCATAAGCTCTAAGGCCTATACCTTCTTTAAGGTCATCCATGTCACGAAGGTGTTCTTTCCATTTTTCGTCTATTATACTTAATACTGCATATCTTTCTAATCTAGCCATTAATTCATGACCAATCATTTCTTCTTTGCGCTGGTAGAAAGCTTTTGCCGCCTCGATAATCTTATCTGTAATCCCATCTTTGCCAAGTTTTTCATATTCATCCGGTGTTAGATTTATATCTACAAGTAAATGCTGCATAACACTTTCTTTGATAATGTCAAATGCTGCAGCTTCATAATTATCACTAACAATCTCTTCAACATATTCTTCCATTAGTTCAAAAACTTCGCCTTTAAGTCTTTCCCCTTCTAAAGCTTGTCTTCTTCGGTTGTAAATAACTTCTCTTTGCTGATTCATTACGTTATCAAATTCGAGCAATCTTTTACGGATTGAAAAGTTATTTTCTTCTACTCTTTTTTGAGCGCGTTCTACAGACCTTGTAATAAGGGGATGCTCAATTGCTTCACCATCCTCCATTCCGAGTTTTCCCATCACATCGGTTACTCTGTCACCACTAAACAGACGCATCAAATCGTCTTCAAGAGAAATATAAAACTTGGATTCACCAGGATCGCCTTGACGACCTGAACGGCCTCGAAGCTGTCTATCAATTCTTCTTGACTCATGCCTTTCAGTACCTAAAATATAAAGTCCGCCGGATTCGACAACACCTTGACCCAATTTAATGTCAGTACCTCTACCAGCCATGTTAGTAGCAATTGTTACAGCTCCCGGCTGCCCGGCATGCGCTACCACCTCTGCTTCTCGCTGATGTTGCTTAGCGTTAAGAACATTGTGCGCAACACCTTGCCTTTTAAGCATCCGGCTAAGTGTTTCGGAAACTTCTACACTGGTTGTACCAACAAGTACCGGCCTTCTGTCTTCTTTTAGTTCCTTTACTTTATTAATTATTGCGCCGTATTTTTCTCTCTTAGATCTGTAAATTGCATCATTGTCATCAATACGGGCAATCGGTTTATTTGTTGGAATAACTACAACTTCCAATTTGTAAATTTCTTCAAACTCTGCTTCTTCAGTTTCAGCAGTACCGGTCATACCAGCTAACTTTTTATAAAGTCTGAAATAATTTTGAAGAGTTATTGTAGCCATTGTTTGAGTATCGCGTTCAACTTTAACATTCTCTTTTGCTTCAATAGCTTGATGCAAACCGTCAGAATATCTTCTACCTGGTAAAACACGTCCGGTAAATTCATCAACGATAGCAATTTTTCCTTCTTCAGTTACAACGTACTCATCATCTTTTTCAAATAAACTATATGCTTTCAGCATTTGATTTATTGTGTGGATTCTATCACTCCGTTCACTGTAAAGTTTATAGAGTTCATCTTTCTTCGAAAGTTTATCACTGTCTTGCATAGATTCATCATTTTCAATTTTACTAATCTCAGTACCCAAATCCGGCAATACAAAATACTCAGGTCCTTCCGGCGAACCGGCCGCAAGTTCTTCCCTACCTTTTTCGGTTAAGTCGATTGAGTTTTGTTTTTCTTCGATTGCAAAATAAAGTTCCTCGTCAATCTCGGGCATTCTCTTCGCATTTTCTCTGAGAAATTCAAGTTCAGTTTGCTGCATCTTTTTGGCATACTCAGGTTCACCCAAAAGCTTTATCAATCTTTTATTTTTTGGAAAACCTCTGTGTGCTCTAAGCAGTAGAATTCCAGCTTCATCAACTTCGCCGTTTTTATATTTTTGTTCAGCTTCCTGAACAATTTGAGCAACAAGAGAAGACTGCTTTCTAAATAGCCTTTCAATCTTCGGTTTCATTTCATAAAATTTATGCTCGTTAGAACCAACGGGACCTGAAATGATAAGCGGAGTACGGGCTTCGTCAATCAGTACAGAGTCAACCTCATCTACAATAGAATAATTATGTACTCTCTGCACACAATTTTCTTTAGCAACTGCCATGTTGTCTCTAAGGTAATCGAAACCAAATTCATTGTTTGTTCCGTAAGTAATATCTTTTTGATACTGTTCAATTCTTTCTTGCGGGTCCATTGTATTTAGAATACATCCAACAGTCAGTCCGTGAAATTTATAGACTTCGCTCATCCACTCACTATCACGTCTTGCAAGGTAATCGTTAACAGTAATAATATGAACACCTCTGCCCGTAAGAGCATTTAGGAAAACAGGTAGAGTTGCAACAAGTGTTTTACCTTCACCAGTTGCCATCTCTGCTATCTTGCCTTTGTGCAGAACCATCCCACCAATTAATTGCACATCGTAAGGGATCATCTGCCATTCAATTTTATTGCCTGCTGCTTCCCATGTTTTGCCAACTAATCTTCGGCAAGTTTCTTTTACAACGGCAAATGCTTCCGGCAAAATTTCATCGAGTACTTCTTGATATTTTTCGTCAAGTTCATCTTCAAGTTCATCGATCTCTTCGTGAACTTCATGTCTGTCGTAATCTTCGTCCGACTTTAATTTTTCTTTTAGCTCATCTAATTGTTCACGAATCTCTTTTGTTTCTTCTTGAATTTTTTCTTTGAAGCTTGCTGTTTTACCTCTTAACTCATCATCAGTCAAACCATTTAATTTTTCGAAATGCTGATTAATCTCATCAACTACAGGCCACATTGAACTCAAGGTTTTTGAATTTTTATCTCCAAAAACTTTTTTCAGCAATTTATTGAACATCAAAATCTCCCAAAATTTTTCAAACTTAAAAGTAAAAAAGGACAGTTTGAAAAGCAATTTAAACGAATTGTATTATAAAATGGATTTTGTACTTTTTCTATGGTTTTTGTTAAAATTCAGCAAATATTATAACATTTAATGGATTATTAGTTTCAAAGATTTTTCTTAATTTGAATTTGCTTATTTATAAATAAACAAAACATACTTTGAATAATTCGCAAAACAATTTTCAATTTTCGCAAGACTTTATAAAGGAAATAATTAATCTCACCGGAGGTTATTTTACACCGGAAGTTTTTGAAAATATTATAGAAGTCTTGCAAAAAGAAGCAAATAGGAGATTCTTCTTCACCAAAGCTTCCGAATCAAATTTGCTGCGAATAATTTATTCTTCATTTGACAAAATTTCTTTACTTGCTGATTTGCTCAAATACCCGCATCAAGTTGAAATACTGATAGCAGTTTCTGCGAATAGCAATTATTTGACAGATGTAATCGTACGAAATCCCGAATACTTGTATTTAATATTTAACGACGAGTTTATTAAACAAAAATTCCAGATAGCAGAATATCAAAAAGAAATCAATTCTAAAGTTGAGAAATTCAAATCATTAAATGCAAAACTGAATATTATCCGTTCACACAAGCGTATTCATTTATTGCGAATTGGGATAAACGACGTAATTGAAAATTCTTCTGTTTTTGAAACAACCCAACAACTTTCGTTTCTTGCTAAAGCAATACTCACTGTTTTGTTTGAAATTTGTTTTGATGAAATACTTCAGAAATACAAAATTACGATTGAAGAAAACCGTTATTGCCTTTGCGCATTGGGAAAACTCGGAGGAGATGAATTAAACTATAGTTCAGATGTTGATTTAATTTTGTTCTACGATAAAAATTCAATTGAAGAAGGAACAGTAAAAAAAGAATTTTACGAATTACTAAGCGAAGCCACACAATTATTTACGAGAACAGCAACAGACTTAACAGAAAAAGGATTTATTTATAGAATTGATTTCCGCTTACGCCCTGACGGAAAACAGTCGCCGCTTTGCCGGACAATGAATGATTATCTAAGATATTATGAAACTAGAGGGGAAGATTGGGAAAGGCAAATGCTATTAAAGCTGAGTCTGATTTGCGGCAATGTCAATCTATTTGAACAATTCACTAATTATATTGAGAATTATATTTATCCCCGGTCTTTTGCTAAATCTCCAATAGAACAAATTAAGCGCTTGCGCAAAAATGTTGAAGAGAACTTAGGTGAAAAACTTAATATCAAATTGCAGAAAGGCGGAATCCGGGATATCGAATTTTCAGTACAAGCTTTGCAACTAGTGAACGGTGGTAGAATCAAGAATTTACGAACTGGTAATTCACTTATTGCAATTAAAAAACTAAGTGAGCATAATTTATTAACTGATGAAGAAGCTATAAAATTTGAGTCAAACTACAATGAATACAGAAAAATTGAACACTATCTTCAATTGATGAATAATATTCAAACACATGATATTCCGGCTGAAGGTGAAATACTGGAGAAACTGGCGAGTTACTTAAATTATGAATCAACTAACGCTTTTTTAGAAAGCATTGAAAAAAATAGAAACAGTGTTAGGCAGATTTATGAAAGTATTATGAACATTGATGAAGAAACTTCCGAAACCGAATTAATAAAAGCAATCAATTTTTCTAATTCCAACAAAGCTGTAAGCTCATTTGCATTTCTTAGAACAGGAAAAGGATTACTTCAGCAGAAAGAGTTCAGCACAAATACCATTAATACTTTTACAGAGATAGAAACAGTTATTCTGAAATTACTGGCTGCTATCCCAAATCCGGATAAAGTTTTGGACAATTATGTAAAAGTCATCAGTTCTTCTAAATTTGCAGGAATGTGGTATAACGAATTTAAAGATGAAACTTTTCACAAAGATTTTTTAAACATGTGCAGTTTTGCTCAAATTGCTGTTGATCAAATTTCTGTGAGTGGTATTTCTAAAGATTTACTGCTATCAAAAAAAGTGTTTGATAAATTGTTGGCAGAAGACTATCACAATTTATCTTTCGCAGATTTAAAGTTGATACTCTCTGTGTTATTTTCGTTAAAATTAATAAACCATTCAACTGTTTCTGAACAACTTTACGTCTATATCGAATTTAAATGTAAAGAAGTTCTGGAAACACTTGAAATTTCTGAAAAGTATTTTGTTGCCGGACTTGGAAGCTTTGGAGCTTCCGAAATGAGTTTCTCCTCCGATGTCGATTTGATCGTCGTGGCAGAAAACATTGAGAGTAATCATGAGATTCACTACACTTTTCAAAAGTTCATAAATGAAATCAAAAAAATTCTTACCGGAACTGAAGTTGATTTTAGGTTAAGGCCGGAAGGTAAAAGCTCCCAACTAGTTACCGATATAAAAGGCTATGAATCTTACATACAAAGCAGAATGGAAATTTGGGAGCTAGTTTCACTGCACAAAACTAAATTGGTTTGCGGAAGTGATGATCTGTTCTCGAATTTCAAAAAAATGATAGCAGAAAAAATTAATAGCATCGATAAGTCAAAAATTAAAACCGCGGTTTTCGATATGTACAACAAAGTTAGAAAACAATTTGCATCACCTCATGGAAGAATGTTTAATATTAAGAAAAGCTACGGGGGGATGATAAACATCGAATTCTTGATCCAATTATTGATATTAGAGAATAATAAATTATTTTCTGAAACAATCGGATTTTCAAAAAATAATTTTTTCGTTGAACTGGGAAGAATATTTGATGAGACAAAAGTACTTAAAGAGAACTATGATTTTTTAAAAACACTTGAATTAACAAATCAAAACATATTCAATACATCTGCTTCTAAAATACCAAATGAAAAAACCAAACTTGAAGAAATTTCATACTGGTTTGGCTACGCCAGCATTGGTGATTTTCAATCCAAACTTCAGTTAGTAAAAGAAAGCAATATTAAGATATTTAAAAACTACTTCTCTTAATTTGTAGTAAGATTTTTTATTAAGTAAATTTGCACTTCAAAAAAATTACTCGGGTAAAAATTGGAAAACGAAAAGAAACAAGAGCGGTATTTATCTGGAATTCAACCTTCAGGTCAACTTCACATTGGGAACTATTTTGGCGCTATTAAGCAACACGTTGAAAACCAGCACGGTGACGATTCCCTTTATTTCATTGCCAATTATCATGCACTTACTACAATAAATGATGCAGAAACTGTTCGCAATTATACTTTTGAGGCAACATTAACTTACCTGGCTTGCGGACTTGACCCCAAAAACTCAATACTTTTCAAACAAAGTGATATTCCTGAACTTAACACAA
The DNA here is from genome assembly GCA_028282005.1 of Melioribacteraceae bacterium. Classification (GTDB taxonomy): domain Bacteria; phylum Bacteroidota; class Ignavibacteria; order Ignavibacteriales; family Melioribacteraceae; genus JANQIV01. The sequence continues at coordinate 19,665 of JANQIV010000033.1, forward strand.
TGACATGGTTGCTACTTTGTATAACTCCAATGTACTTACTTGAAAAATCAGTTTCTTATAAAGATAAAATTGCAAAAGGGCTTACGCCTAATGCCGGGCTGTTTACTTATCCAGCTCTTATGGCATCAGACATTTTAGCATATGACTCAAATGTTGTACCAGTTGGGAAAGACCAAGTGCAGCATGTTGAAATTACAAGAGATATGGCAGACAAATTCAATAAAACCTTTGACTCTGAAGTTTTTGTTTTGCCTACTTATAAATTGAGTACTACTCCTTATGTCCCGGGAATTGACGGCGCTAAAATGAGCAAATCTTATAATAATTATATCGGCATTTTTGACGAAGGCAACGAATTAAAGAAAAAAGTAATGAGTATTGTTACTAGTTCCGAGGCCCTTGAAGATCCGAAAGATCCGGACAATTGTAATGTATTTGCATTGTATAAACTTTTTGCCAGCGAAGAAAAAATTAATGAAATGGCTGAGAACTACCGTAAAGGCGGTTATGGTTTTGGACACGCAAAAAAAGAATTACTTAATGTGATTAATGAAAAGTTCGAGCCCTTTAGAGAAAAGCGGAGAGAGCTTTTAGCAAATCCGGATTTCATTAATGATGTTTTAAACGAAGGGGGCAAAAAAGCAAAGTCGATTGCTGAACAAACTCTGCAAAGAGCATTAATCGCTAGCGGATTAGATTAATTATTCTAATTCGTCAAGTAAATCTTCAACATCATCTTGCGACATTTCATGCTCAAGCTTAAATGACTGTAAGGTTACGTCAACTTGCTGAATCAATTTACGCTTTTGGTATTTTGGGGCATACAACGATCCGTCAAGCATATAAAGTCTGTTTGTTTTTTCATCTAAGAAAGTATACGATAAAAAAGGCCCGCCCATACTTCTGTCATTCATACGCCACAAGCCTTGAGTATAAAGTGCATACTTTCCGTGGAAGTTTACCTCAGTTGTAGTTTTGTAGTTATCCGAAATTTCAACATAGCTTTGCTCATCACTGGTTCGATAAAATTTTTCAGTTATTCTATTCCTAATTACAGCAATTGAATCTTTGTTTAAATATTCTGGAGAAGCATCTTCAATGTAATGAACGAAAATCCATCTTTCCATATCACTGTTAACAGCACGCCTAATCCAAACAAAATTATCTTCAGGCTTGTTCATTGCAAGCAAAAAATCAGCCTGGACATAAATCATAAAATTATGATCCCTTAAAATTTCTGCCTGAACTTCTCTCTTTTCATATTTAGCGTTGTATAAACTTTTGAATAATCTTTTATTGGATATATTTTGGAAATAATGCAAAAGATTTTCATGATCTGCTAAAATCTTCTGATTCAGTTTTTCTATGCTCGGTGCAGTTAAAATCATTACCAATTGATCTCGTGCCCAAAGGTCATATTTATTAAATACAAATGCACTGTCGGATTCAATAAGAGACTTAACATCAGGTGATAATATGCTTTCTATATAATTTGAGGTCTGAGATCCAGAATTAGTTGGAGCAACAACTATTACATTTTTCTTTCTTTTCATCGAACTTAATTTTTCGAAAGGCAACCTTCTTATTTGGAATAAATTTTCAGGTTGAGGCGTATAAATTATTTTTCCAAATACTTGGAGCAAAGCAGCTTCCATTTGATAATACTCAACTGAATCCGCTATTACAAAAATCTCGTCTTCGTTCCCGATCGCTCTTTTCTTTTGATCACATGATTGGAAAAAGAAACCGGCAGTAATAATTATAGTAAGTAATAATATTCTCTTCATTTATGGTCCAACAATTTTTTCAGATTGAATGAAAATTAAACAAAAGCAAAAAAATTATGTTTCATAAGTTAATTATATCGGAGCACTTAATAAAATCAAATCCATTTCCGGTAGAAAAATAGTATACATTATCCACATTGCTAAGCAAATTGAAACTGGTACTGTCAGATTATCATCAGCCCAACTTGAAGAAATGTTTTCAACAATTGCTCCAATTGCTATGGCTACAAAGCCAATTACATATTCAAGTAAATGATGTTCCAGCTTGGGTGCAAATAATACTATTATACATCCAACAACAAAAAATGATGCTGTCCCTTCTAAACTTTTAGCAAGAAATTTTGTCTTTCCGAATTTCCTTCCGATTAGTGCAGCAGACAAATCGCCTAAAATCAATACAGCAAATCCAGTAATCACAAAAATTTTGGGAAAAAGAACAACCACTAAAACTGCACTGATTAGAACATAAGTTGCCCCACTCAAATTTTTTTTAACAGAATCTTTTTCGTGATTTCTTAAAAGAAAACCAAAAAGAGAATAAAAAATATTGCCAAGAGGTTTATAATAATATCTGCCAAGATCAATTGCGGTGGAAAGTAATGCTAAGGGAATTAGAATAGTTAATGCTAATTCCCTTGTAACGTAGTAGTAAATTACGGGTATTGATAAAGAACAAAGGTGAATACCTTTTCTAAATAATTCATTTTTATAGTTTATTGTAGCCTTATCATTTGCTGTTATCATCAGATTCCGTATTAGGCTCAGATTCCCTCTGCTTTTTTTCTTCCATCAATTTATGAACGTGATCAGGGACTTCTTTTTCATCTCTTTTCTTCAAAGGAGGTAGTTCTTCACCTTTCATAATTTTTTCAATTTCATCAGAATCAAGAATTTCTCTTTCCAATAATTCTTCAGAAAGTTTGTGTAGAACATTGATATTGTCTTTCAATATCTGCACCGCATGATCCATACATTCAGAAACAATCTTCTTAATTTCGCTATCAATATCTTGTGCAGTTTTTTCACTGTAATCTTTATGCTTTGTTATTTCTCTACCTAAGAAAATCTCTTCTTCATTTTTACCGTATGCTAAAGGTCCGAGAAGCTCACTCATACCCCATTCGCAAACCATTTTTCGTGCAAGATCAGTTGCCCTTTCAATATCGTTTCCTGCACCAGTTGTAAATCTATTAAAGATTATTAATTCAGCAGCTCTACCACCCATTAATGTTTTAATCTTAGCTTCAATATATTCTTTTGAATAAGTATGCTTTTCATCAACTGGTAAATAATGAGTAACACCCAGCGCCCTTCCACGAGGTATAATAGTAACTTTGTGTACAGGATCAGAATCAGGCAACATTCTCGAAACTAACACGTGTCCAATTTCATGGTATGATGTCATTTTCTTTTCATCTTCAGAAATTATCATGCTCTTTCTTTCCATACCCATCATAACTTTATCTTTCGCTTCTTCAAAATCGAGCATTGACACTTTCTTTTTATTTTTTCTGGCGGCTAGTAATGCAGCTTCATTTACCATGTTTGCCAATTCAGCCCCAGCTAATCCAGGAGTACCTTTTGCTAGTGTTTTTAAACTTACATCTTGCTCTAGGGGAATTTTCCTTGTGTGAACTTTTAATATTCCTTCCCTACCTTTTACATCCGGTCTGTCAACAACAACTTGTCTGTCAAACCTTCCAGGTCTCAATAATGCCGGGTCAAGTACGTCAGGCCTGTTTGTAGCGGCAATAATAATAACACCACTATTTTGCTCAAAGCCATCCATTTCAACGAGCAATGCATTTAGTGTTTGCTCTCTTTCATCATGTCCACCACCAAGTCCGGCACCACGATGTCTACCGACAGCATCAATCTCATCAATAAAAATTATACAAGGAGCATTTTTCTTTCCTTGCTCAAATAAGTCTCTTACGCGACTAGCACCTACACCAACAAACATTTCAACAAAGTCGGCACCACTAATTGAAAAAAACGGTACACCGGCTTCACCTGCAACAGCACGGGCCAATAAAGTTTTACCAGTTCCCGGAGGGCCCAACAATAAAACACCGCGTGGAATTTTTCCGCCAAGTTTTTGAAATTTAGAAGGTTCTTTAAGAAACTCAATAATCTCTTCAAGCTCCTGCTTTGCTTCGTCAGCACCGGCAACATCTTTAAATGTAACTTTTGTTTGTGCTTCGGATATTAATTTCGCTTTACTTTTACCAAAGTTAAAAATACCTCTTGTGCCGCCTGATCCGCCTTGCATTCTGCGCATAAATAAAATCCAAATACCAATAATTAACACCCATGGCAGAAAACTTAACAGCACAGTTAACCATTGATTTGAATCTTTTTTGAAATCGAATTTAATTCCTCTTTCTTTCCAGATTTTCTTTTGATCTGCGATATCCGGTTCAATGATGTACACTGAAAATTTCTTTACTCTTACATAACTATTATTGATGAGCACTCTCTCTTCTTCTTTAAGAGTACCTTCAAAAGTATAATCATTGATGTCAACTTTCGTGATAAGAGCTTCTTGAATTTTATCTGAGTTTAGGAATTGTTCGTAAATATCGTAAGAAACTTCAACCGCGTTGGATGTTCCGGTTTTCATAAACTGCATAATTATTACAGCAGCTATAATAACAGCACCCCAACTAAAAACAGTTTTAATCACTTTTGACCAATCAAAATCGCCATCAGGTTTTTGCGGACCATTTCCTCCTCCGCCAAATCCTTTTTTATTTTTATTATTATTTCTAGGTACATCAGCCATATTAACATTTCTGAATTTATTAAACATATTTTTAAGTGTTCCTAAATTATTCGCTTAATACGTAAATAGATTTTAAATTTCTGTACTTCTGTGCATAGTCAAGTCCGTAACCTATTACAAACTTGTCATCAATTTCGAAGCCAATATAATCAATTTTAACATCATATTTGATGCAGTCAGGTTTGTACAATAAAGACACAACACAAACGCTAGCAGGATTATATTTACTAAGCAGTTCACGTATATACTTCATCGACAATCCACTATCCACAATATCTTCAACTAAAATTAAATGCCTGTCGGTTATATCTGCATTTAATTCTTTTAGCATTTTTACTTGTCCGGAAGATATTTTTGAATCTCCGTAACTTGACAATTTAAAGAAATCAATTTCGCAATTGATGTCTACTTTTTTCACTAAGTCTGAAAAGAACATAAAAGAGCCGTTTAAAATTCCAATAAGTATCGGAAGTTTGGTTTTATATTGTTCTGTTAATTCATCAGCAATTTCTTGAACTCTTTTTTGTATCTGTTCTTCTGTTAACAAAATTTTGAAAACTTCGTTTCCAATTACTATTTCACCTTTGCCGTTCATTGTTTCCATAGTTTTAAGACCTTTTTTGTATTCAGATTTATTTTATATCTGTCGTCTAGTCTATAACCAACAACCCAAACAATCTGTTTATTGTTTGTCAAAACAAGTTGAGATTTTTTTAAGTGGGAAGGAACTTTCAAATCGGTGAGAAAGTCACTGACTTTTTTTCTTCCTTTCATCCCAAGTGGGAAAAAATAATCTCCGTCTTTCCATCTACGTAATATAAATATATTATCCAAATTATCAGCACAAATTATTTCATTTTCTGAACTTACAGTCATTTTATCATCTTTATCACATTCATTAATTCCAACAAAAACATTTCCAAACCCTATCCGTTCACCAGCTTGTAATTTAATTTCATCATATACTTCCTTGATTTCATATTTCTCGATTACAAGAGTATTTTGCGTTTTAACCGCTGAAAAGTTGTTTTTCAATTTAAGCATTTTACCCGGTTGATTTTCAACCAGGTTTTTTATTGTAAAGTATTCATCCGAGCTAATCGTATACCCAAAAATTTCTTTCATTTTATATTTTACTAAACCAACAAAGAAATCGAATCCTTTTTCTTGAATAGATTTCTCAAGAAATTCCAACTTCTCATTATTAAAAAAACAATATTCTTCAGAATTTTCTTTCAAATATTTATCGATTAGACGATAGGAGCTCTTAATTATTTCACTATTGTTTGACAGCGTGTTTTCTATTACAGGATTTATTTCTTTTTTGATAAGAGGTAATAATTCATTTCTAATTAAATTTCTTTTGTAATCATTCTCAAAATTTGATTTGTCAACTCTGTACTCAATTTCATTTTCATTTAAATAGAATTCAATTTCGTCCCTTGTTAAACACAAAAGCGGCCTAATTATATTTCCCCTTTTTTCCGGAATTCCAGTTAAACCTTTTAATCCGGCTCCCTTAAAAAAATTATAGAGAATTGTTTCAGCATTGTCACTTTGATGGTGGGCTGTAAAAACTTTAGTCTGATTGGATTCATTAACAATTTCATCAAAAAAATCATACCTTAATTCTCTTCCAGCTTCTTCAATTGATAAAGCATTTTTTTCTGCAAAAACTTTTACATCTTTTTTTTCTGAGAAAAATTTGATCCCATTTCTTTTGCACAACTCAGAACAAAAAACTTCATCTTCATCAGAATCTTTGCCTCTTAATCCGTGGTTCAAATGTGCACAGGAAAATTCAATTTTAAGGCGGGTTTGGTATTTAATTAGCAAATAGAAGGCGAAGACTGAATCTGCTCCGCCGCTTAAAGCTAATAAAATTTTATCGTTAGGATTAATAAGGGAATGACTGTCTATAAACTTAAGTACTTTTTGTTCAATGGTTTTTATATTAGTTTTCATCTCATTTTATACAACTCACTGAACCTGTCAAAAAAGATCAGCTAATTTCGAGAATTTCAAATTTAATAATTCCAGCAGGTACATTTGCTTCTACAGTATCTCCAAGTTTTTTACCCATTA
>JANQIV010000061.1 GCA_028282005.1 Melioribacteraceae bacterium
GTCGGAAAGTCAATCATCACCAAAACAGAAAGCTGTATCCAACGAATGCCCAAGCTGTGGTACTCCTTTTTTGGCATCCGAAAAGTTTTGCGGTGAGTGTGGTTATGATTTGTCGAATGTATCAGCATCTGCCTCAACTGAAGAAAAAACTGAATTTGAAAAAGAACCTGAAACTGAATATCAGCAGCGTGAAGAAAAAAAATCTAATTCAATACTTGTACCAATTTTGGCAAGTTCACTGGGCACTTTAGTTGTAGTTGTCGGCGGGTTTTTTCTTTACAATTATTTTTCAGGTGATTATACAACAACTTCCGGCAGTGTCGGCGATCCCATTGCTCAATTAGATCAACAGCCGGATAATAACAAAGATAAATTTATAAGTGATCAAACAGATTACGGACAAGAAAAATTTGATGATGCCAGCAACGAGGAATATGAACAACAAAACAACAATGAAGAAAAAAATCCATTTGGAGTGAATGATTTGATTGCTATTAACGATAAAGCCAACGATGATAAAATTTATACGGAACAGGATGATGGCGAATCAAATAAAAAAGTATTTAGCCTTGGAGTTAATGACAATAAGGCAAATGATAACGAAGAATATCCTCTTGAAGATGATGAAGAATATTTTGATGAGCAAGATGATTTTGAAGATGAGTTTAATTTTACAGAGAGTGAATTGAATGAAGAAGTTGAAGTTGATATCGGAGATGGCGAAAGGATAGTAATTACCCAGCGTGATTTCCTTAATTTTTTTGGAAAGAATGATGAAATAAATTCAATTGAATTTAATGGTCCAAAAATTATAAAAAAAGCTAAACCTAATATTTCAAGCAATGTTAAAGGGACTGTAGAGTTAAGTGCACTAGTGAATACTAAAGGCTTTATTGACGAAACAAAATTCATCTCAGGGGACAAGAAGTTGTATAATGATGCGATGATTGCTGTTTGGCGGTATAAAATAGAACCGGCAACCTTTGGAGGAAAAAAAGTAAAAGCATGGACAAAAATTAAAATCACATTTTAATTATTGATTGGAAAAATAATGAAGAAATTACGTTACTTTATTATGATAAATGCCTCAAAAGAAAAAGTATGGTACACAATGATAGGACCTGAAACATACAAACAGTGGGTTAAAGCTTTTTCATCCGAGTCGCAATATAAAGGTGAGTGGAAAGAAGGGGAACATATAATTTTCTTTGACCCAAACATGAGCGGCACTAAAGCTATTTTAGAAAAAGTAACACCTTATGAAAATATACTCGTCAAACATGTTGCTTTGGTAAACAAAGAAGTAACCTCAGAAGATACTGAAAGTAATGTAGCTAAAAGTTGGATAGGAACTACAGAGTCATACAATTTTGAAGAAAAAGACAACTCAACAAAATTTTCTGTTGAGGTAAATACTCACGAAGGCTTTGTGCAAATGTTTGAAGATGCATTCCCCGAAGCTTTACAACTTCTAAAAGGTTTATGTGAACAAAGTGATTAGGTCTAAAAGGGGTTCTCTTAAAAGTATTATTGTCATTTCGAACAGAACGGAGTGAGTGTGAGAAATCTCCCATTCACCGAAAGATTCTCACGTCGCTTCGCTCCTCAGAATGACAATTGATTGGCTTTGAGAAGACATCAATCACTCACACTTCAAAGTATCAACCGGATTCAATAGCGAAGATTTTATTGTTTGATAACTGATTGTAATCATAGTAATACATATTGTCACAATTGCTGGAACGATAAAAACTAAAAGAGAAATATCAATTCTGTATGCAAAATTATCCAGCCAATTGTTTGTTAAATAATATGAGATGGGCCAAGAAATTAAAGTGCTTAGTGAGATCCATTTTACGTAATCTTTTGTGAGAGTAACAAAAATGTTATTAACATTTGCGCCCAATGTTTTTCTGATTCCGATTTCTTTTGTCCTTTCATCTGCTGTAAATGCTGCAAGTCCAAATAAACCAAGACAAGCTACCAGCACTGACATGATTGTAAAAATGATGGTTATCACTTGTGTCTTTTCTTGGTTTTCATAAAGTGATTCAATACGCTGATCTAGAAAGCTGTATTCAAATTGCTCATCGGCAAAAGATTTTTCCCACGAATCTTTAATTGCTGCGATTGATTCGTCAATATTTCCTGGTGCAACTCTTACAGAAATTGAAGTTATGTAATCTGGAGCAAGCATAAATGCCATAGGTTCAATTTGGTAAATAAGTGACTGGAAATTGAAATCTTTTACAACTCCTATTATCGGGCGGGCTAGGTTTAAATTGTCACCTCTGCTCAAAACTTTTCCAACAGCTTCGTTTGGAATAAAGCCAAGCTTTTGTGCAGCAGTTTCATTTAAAATAATTACTCCAGAAGTATCCGTTCCATATTCTTTCGAAAAATTTCTCCCTGCCATTAGCGGGATTTTATAAGTGTCGATAAAATCAAAATCGACAAACATGAATACCGAAGAAAAATGCTCATCTGTATTTTCAAAATTGTAAAGATTACCGTTGCTGTAAACCGGATCACCCGGAAGGTCACCTGAGCCGCTAACTGAAACAATACTGTTATTTGAAAGTAATCTGCTCCTGAACAAATCAAAATTCTGAGATACCACTGAACTTCTTGCTGGAAGGAGAATAACATTTTCTTTTTCGAATCCGATTGACTTTGTTTGTATAAAATTGAGTTGCAAATAAATAACAAGCATTCCGATCAAAAGGGAATTAGAGATTGCAAATTGAAAGACCACCATTCCTTTTCTAAAAAATGATTTCTTGCTTAATTTGCCGGACCCGCCTTTAATAACAATTGCCGGTTCAAACTTACTTAAATAAAATGCCGGATACAGTCCTGCAATAATTCCAATCGACAAAATGATGCCCACAAAAATCAAAAAGTTGCTGCTTTGGGTTAAATCGAAGGCTGATAAATTATCTGTAAAAATTTTATTGTACATCGGGATTAAGAAAAGTAAAAATACAAAAGCCAGGATTGCCGAAATAATGGTCAGCAATAAAGACTCCTGCAAAAACTGATAGCGAAGCTGCTGCAAATAAGCTCCAAAGGTTTTTCGCAGACAAACTTCTTTAGCCCGCCTATTAGCTCTAGCGGTGGAAAGATTTATAAAATTGATTCCCGCAATTAATAAGAGAATTACTGCAATTGAAGAAAACAAAATAACCGACTCAACACTTCCGCCGGGTTCAAGTTCCCAATTCTCACTCGGGTTAAGGTGTATATCAGTTAAAGGGAAAAGCTGAAGTTTTAGAACTTGATGAATAGTTAACCCCTGCACCATCAAATCACCGTATTGGGGTTCGAGGTGCTGTTCGATAAATCCTTTTAGTTTAGGCTCCAATTCATCACGGTGTACATTTTTATCAGTTAGAATGTAAGTGTAAAGATAATTGCTCCGCCAGCTTGTGAAATCATCTTCATTATAAGTTGAAAAAGACATCAGCATATCAAACTTGATGTGTGAGTTTTGTGGAATATCCTGCAAAACACCGGTAATTTCAAAATTGATGTATTCATCATCAAATTCAAACTCAAGCGTTTTGCCAATTATATCCGTTGATGCAAAGTAACTAAAAGCTGTAGTTTCTGTAACAACTATTGTATTTGGATTTACCAAAGCTGTTTCTTCATTTCCTCTAATAAGATTAAAATCAAAAATCTCAAATACTGAATTGTCAGTAGCGAAAAGTCTCTGTCTATGTAGCTCATTATTTCTATCTTTTATCGAAAAAGTTCGAGGCCAGAATCTTACAGCGTTAATTATCTCTGGGTAGTCGTCGATCAAAGCCTGTTTATATTTTGCTGAGCAGATCGGCCATCGCCCGTCAATTTCGTCACGGGTAATTTCTCTTTCAACTCTAAAAATTCTGTCGGCTTTTTCGTGAAAATTATCATAGCTCAATTCACGCTGCACCCATAAACTAATTAGCATACATGCAACAATACCTGCTGCTAATCCGAATACATTAATGAATGTGAATAATTTCTGCCGTTGAAAATTTCTAAATGCTATTTTCATATAATTGTTAAACATAACTACCCCCCAGTAGATGCTTGTTAATAAGAACCTTGGTATTGATTTTAATGCTTGTCCGTAAAACCATAAGTAAGCCTTAGCAGCTCCTTGCTCGGAATATATTTCATCATAGAATTCTTTGAAATCACCCAGCACAGTTTCCCTGTTACGTTTTCTATTTGTAACGGATAAAATCCAATTTCCTATATGTGGCAATTGTTTCATTTTATGCTTGTTTAATTGATTCAACCGGATTTACCCTGGCTGCTTTAAATGTTTCATAGCATATGGTAAAGAAAGCAATAAGAAGTGATAATGCACCGGCTAATAAGAATAAGTCAATATTAATATCTATACGATAAACAAAATTCTCGAGCCATTTATTTACAATGAAAAATCCAATTGGTAAAGCAAGTAAGTTTGCCAATAATATCCATCCGGCGAATTCTTTTGTTAGCGAAAATATGATACTTGGAATAGAAGCGCCCATAACTTTCCGGATGCCAATTTCTTTCGCTTTTTGTTCGGTGGTATATGCAACAAGGCCGTATAAACCTAGGTAAGCTACAAAGATTGCCAAAGCCGAAAAGATTGCTAGAAGCTGTCCTTGTCTTTGCTCAGCAGCGTATAGACTTGCAAACATATCATCGAGAAAATCGTATTTCATCGGACTATCAGGATAAACTTGGTTCCAAGCCTCTTCAATATAATTTACTGTTGATTTTATATTTGCAGGGGAAACCTTAACCAAAATATTACCAAGCCATACAGGTTCATTAATTAAAATTAAGGGCCTAATTTGTGAGTGAAGAGAAGTATAATGAAAGTCTTTAACAACACCAACTATTCTGCCGGTTTGACTAAATGCAGCATTCGACCATTGAAGCCTTTTGCCTAATAATTCTTCGGGAGAGTTTAGCCCAAGTTCTTTAAGGGCTGTTTCATTCAAAATATAAGAATAATCTTTTGCACTTATATAAGTCTTTAATTCATCTAAATTCATAACTCTGTTTGGCTTTGAACTATGAGTTATTTTATCAAAATTTTTCCCGGCTAATAAATCTATTCCCATCACATCAATAAAATTATCATCAACTGGCTGAATCCCTAAAACGGTTGATTCATCTCCGCTATGTACCCCTTCAACTCTTACAAAACCTGCGTCAAGGATATCGCGTGAAGGCACGTCCATACTAGCCGTAACACCTTTAATACCAGCATGATTTTCCAAAACACCCTTTAATACAGGATATTGTAGTTGATCTATTTTCGAAATATTTGTTATTGCTATAACTTGCTCTTTATTAAAACCTAGTTTTTTATTCTTTATAAACGAAAATTGGCTATAACTATAGAGGGTGAAAATTATTAGTACAATTGAGATCGTAAATTGCATAACAACCAGAAACCTTCTCATTGTAAAGTTTAATTGCTTTCTAGATTTGCTTAATTTATTCCAGCCGGAGATAGCGCTTACCGGGTTAAATGAGGATAAAACCATTGACGGATAGATTCCTGAAAAAATACCTGTAAAAATTGCTAATAAAAGAAATCCTAAAACTACCGGCGTATGGAAGGCAAATTTAAGTGATACGGTATTTCCCAGAAGATTATTGAATGATGGGAATACTATAATGGCTGCTAAAAGAGCAATGCAAAAAGCAATTGTTGAGAAAAAGACCGACTCCCACAAAAAATAGTTTGCCAGTTGTCTTCGGTTAGCCCCCAAAACTTTTCTTACGCCTACTTCCTTTGATCGCTTAACTGATCGAGCTGTTGATAAATTTATAAAATTGAAACCTGCTATTAGCATCACAAGGAATGCAACTATACCAAATATGTATACGTATTGAATATTACCGTTTGGTTCAATTTCTCTATCAAGATTTGAATATAAATGTATATCCTTCAAAGCTTGAAGATGAAGAGAACTTGCTTGAGCGACTTGTTCACCTCCATGTTTTTCAATAAAACCCGGGAATTTGCTTTCTAGTTTGTCTATGTCTATTTCCTTATTTAGAAGAAGATATATCCATGCCCAACCCTGGCGGGCTTCAGCATTGGGATATGAAACAAGGAACTCAATTTGAAAATGGGAATTGGCTGGAAGATTATTTATTACTCCCGTGATTTTGTAGGGAATGTGCTTACCTGTATTTTCATCGATAACAGTAATTTCTTTTCCAATTGAACTTTCTGTCCCAAAATATTTATCTGCCATTTCTTGTGTTAAAACAACAGACTGCGGTTTGAGCAATGCTGTTGAAGGATTCCCTTCTATCATTGAAAAGTTGAACACTTCGAAGACATTTGAATCAGTGTAGTACCATTTGAAGCTTTTATGTCTGTTTTCGCCTATTTTAAGATTCACCAGTGGAGTCCATTGAAAACGAATAAGGCTTTCAATTTCGGAGAATTCGTCAGGCAGATAATTGATCCATGATTCAGGACATCGAGCAAAATGAGCGTTGTATCCATTTGGGTTATCATATTCTCGAGTAACGCGATAAATGTTATCAGCTTTTTCATGGTAGCTGTCGTAGCTTAACTCATAGCGAATAAAAGTTATTGACAGGAAGCAAATTACCAAACCAAATGCAAGTCCAAGGATATTGATTATTGTAAATGCCTTTTGATTAACCATATTCCTAAAAATTACTTTGAGATTATTCCTAAACATGATAAGCTCCCAATAAAGACTAGTTAATAAAAATCCAGGTATTGATTTGAATGCTTGTTTGTAAACCCAAAAGTGAGCTTCAAGAAATCCTTGCTCGTAAAATGTTTCCGTATAAAATTCCTCAAAATCACCAAGAATGATTTCACGGTTTTGTTTTCTATTTGTAATGGATAAGATCCATCGCGCTATTTTCGGTAGCTTTTTCAAAATCTAATTTGTGTCTGGCTGTAATACCGGAAGATCACTCCAAAGAGAGTCTTGAACTTTACGGAGTTCGTTTAACGCACTTATCCCGTCATCTGTTATTTTATAATACCTTTTACTTCTTCCGCCTCGCTCAGGTGTTGGGTCACTTTGATTTGCAGTCAAATATTCCCATTTGGTGAGCCTTTCAAGAGCATCGTAAATAGCTCCAACTGACCAATCATGCCCTGAAGCTTCAATTACGGTTTTTCTAATTGTTACACCGTAAGCATTTTCTTTCAATCGCCAAACTGTTAACAAAACCAACTCATCTGCGCGGGAAAGTATTTTTTTCATCAGCTCCTCAATTGAAAATTTATTTATTCGGAATATAGAAAATATTTATTTGGCAAAAAAATAAATATTCGGATTTCCGAATTAATTAGTCGAACTAAAGAGATAAAAGTTTGGCGCTTAAAAATTTTTATAAAAAGATTATTTGTACACTATTTAAATAATGCT
>JANQIV010000081.1 GCA_028282005.1 Melioribacteraceae bacterium
TTCAGCCTCATCGGAATATTTATTGATATCTTTTATAATTTCTGCCGCAGTTTCCGCATTCGTTTTTTTTACCAATAATTTTACAACTGCTAGATCGCCTGCAGTCACCACATAACTGCTATCAGCTTGTGATAAAACTATGGACTCAATTTCAGCCCCGTCAAGATTGGCTTTCAGCATTTCAGCTTTATATTTTTCAGAACCGGTATAAACAATTACCCAATCTTTGGGATTAGATAAATTTCCTTCAAACTCATCAATTGAAACAAGTTCTGTATCGCAGTCAGGACAAGTTTCAATTCCTTCGATGTATTCGTATTCACACTTCGGACAAATCATCACTGCCTCCTTCAACGCTTGTTTTCTTTTTATACTGATCTCTTATGTAATAAATGAATATTGAGAATAAAATCAATAATAAAATAAACACTAAAACTGCGCTAAAGATTCCGGATGATTCATTTGCGCTTGTTTCAATAATGTCTTCATCGCCATAAATAAAGTATGCAATAAGAGTTGTGAAATTGTTGATGAAGTGAAGAATTATCGGGATAAAGATTGAATTACTTTTATAAGCAGCATAACCAAAGTACATTCCAAGTGCGGCTAGTGCAACAAGTCCGTAAGGATTAAAATGATAAATACCAAAAAAGAGGGAAGTAATAATTATTGCCCAAATAGGTTTTTTTGTTAGCTCAAAACTTTTTTGAACATAACCTCTGAACAAAACTTCTTCACAGATTGAAGGAATAACACTCACAATAAAAATAATCAAAAACATTTCGAGAAAGTTATCGTAACCAAGCAAGAAATCATAAGTACTTTCAACTAACTCGTCAAGTTTATCCAAAAACGTTTTTATTGAATTTACGAAGGAGACCGATTCGGCAAGTCTCTCAAATAAATAGTTCTGTATGTAAAGGTAGCTTTGCAGCAGAGGTAAAATAACAAACATTCCCAGCGAGAATAAAATAGTTTCTTTGGTTTCGGGAAATTTATACCTGATAATTGTCGAAATGTCTCCGTAAACATAATTAGCCAGCAATAAGGTTGGAAGGAGTATCAACAGTAGTTGTCCCGCAGCTTGCAATAGCCTAAGAGCATTTACATCTGCATTTTGTAAATCAGTACCGAAAATACTGACCGTCAGTAAACTTCCACCAATTTGATAAAGAAAGAAAATGCCAATCAGCCCAATAAATGCAGCTAGATTTGGTGATATCGCTGGTCGTAATTCCTGTTGCGGTTCAATAGGTTCTTGATCGTCGTACATTTAGAGTAGAATTATTTGAAAAAAATAAATTTATAGAAAAGAAGATATAAAAACTATAATTAAGACAATCAGTAAAATTATTTTTTAGAAAGGAGATTACCTTTTACACCTTCGTATGAAGTTAACTCGGAATCAATTGAGCCAATCAAAACTTTTGTTTTTACTTTAACAGGCATTTTGACCTCGTCATCAGTAAGCCAAATGTAAATACTGCCTTCATTTTTGAACAAACCGCCTTCTTTAACTAATGGCTCAACAATTATACAATCAAAAGTTCCTGCTTCAACGTCAATGGTTTCTTTACCATGATATACAACATCAAGCGGATTTACTTTGCCGTCGTAAAAATTCTGCAATTCAAACTTGTCCCCTTTTTCCATGCCCGAAAAATCAAAGGTGCGCACAATATAAAATGCGGAGACAATGTCATTGACGTATCTTGGTATTTCGTGTTTTCCTTCTTTGGTTATTGCAACCCCTTTTCGTTGGTCAAAGAATGCAGAATAATCTTTCGAGAATCCACCTTCACGAATGTGCTGTGTAAATCTCCATGGGAATAATCCTTTGGAATCAATGTAAGTTTCGTATTTGTCACGCACTTTAAAGAATAAATCAAAACTCGGAACTGTGTTAACTTTAAAAGTAACATGATAAGTATCTCTACCGGCAATCTTTTTAACTCGTGGAATGTGCATTTCTGCTATTGCACCAACTACAAATCCATACTTTACATCAAAGGTTAAGCGTTCGCCTAAATCAAATGCGTTGTTCTCTATTACTCTGAATTCATCTTCCTGCGCAAAAGAATTTACTGCAAAAAGAAAAAACAATAATGTCGATATGTATTTTAAATTTTTCATCATTATCACTTTCAATTTTTAAGCAATGGTTTCATTTTGTCTAACACTCCGTTAATGTCAATTGAATCCATACATTTTAGTTTCTCACATTGTTCCATTGTGCAATTGCTGCAATCAATTTCCGGCTCAAAAATTAATTTCTTATTTGTAAAAGGTCCCCATCTTTTTTGAGAACAACTAGGCACTTTTGGATAAAACCCGATAATATATTTTCCTAAAGCAGCGGCTATGTGTATTGGGCCAGTTGAATTAGCTATTAACACATCTGACATACTAATCATCGCGGTCAATTCAGATAAATCAAATTTACCTGCAAGATTTATTATTTGAGCATTTTCAGAATTTATTTCCTTACACATTTCAATTTCGCTTTTTGATCCTGTCAATATTAAATTCAAGTTCAATTGCTGTGCCAACAAAGTTGAAAGCTCTTTAATCTTCGAAAAAGGCAAATCTTTTGAACTTCCTTTGCTTCCAGGGTGAATAATCACAGTTTTTTTGTTCTTATCAAATTGAGTTTCGCTTAATTTTTCTTCTACTTTTTGTTTACTTTCTTCGTCAACTTGTATGTTAAATTGTACATTCTCTTCAGTAATTTTTTCCTCAATTCCTATTGTTTTCAGCATATTTATATTGTGCAGAAGCTCGTGATTTGTCCCATATTTTCTGTGCTCATAAATCTTTTTGTTGAATAAAAATGAATACCAGCGATAACCCGTTCCGACTCTAGTTTTAATTTTTGATAAAAAAAGAATTAGTGATAAAAGAAACTTTGAGTGTACAACAAATGCTAAATCGAAATTTTCATCGCTTAACATTTTTAGGTTTTCTGAGAAATCTACTTTGCCTTGTTTTTCTTTCAGAATTAATATTTGATTTAGCCCGGGCAGGCTTTTTAACAGTGGGGCAGTGTAATCTCTGACGAGCATAGAGATTTCAGAAGAAGGAAAATGCTTTCTCAAAACATGTATCATAGGGATAGTTAAAACTACATCGCCAATTCTGTCGGGACGGACAATTAATATTTTTTTAGGCTGTTTCATTTTTTTGATACAAATGGATTATCTTTTATATAAAATCTCCAAAGTAAATCTGCTGATTTTTTTATTCCTATCCTCTTAGTTGCAATAATGTTTTTTGAATTTATTTTATCACCTTCTGCTAAAAAGATTTCATCCCCCAACAAATTCTCTCCATTGTGATTTTTATTTATATCAAAAGCCGAACAAATTTTCCCGGGTCCGTTTGAGATTGCAGCTACTTTTTTCTTATCAAACTCTTCATTGCCAAACCTATTGTCGTACATCGCTTTGATTTCCTCAATTGGCTCAATGCCCCTTATCAAAACAGCTGTCCCTTGGTTTTTAAGGCCCGTTACAATATTCGCACAAAAATACATTCCGTAAATAAAATATACATATAAATAACCACCTTCATCGAACATGATTTCATTGCGTTTTGTTTTGCCATTGAACGAGTGAGCAGCTTCATCTATTGAACCGTCATACGCTTCTACTTCGACGATTTTTCCTGAAAGAAATTTCTTGCCATCTTTTTTTACGAAATATTTTCCCAATAAATTTTTAGCAATTTGCAAAACATCTTTGTCAGTATAAAAATTTTTAGGGAGTTTTTTGTAATTCAATTCCGAAGGCATATAAATTGAAAAGTGATTATTGCAATGAGTTATCTATTTCTTCAATCTTATCTGAATAGTATTCAGTTTTATCCGGATTTTTTTTCATCAATTCCAAATAAACGTTTTTTGCTTCTTCAAGATTACCTTGTGCCAAATAAATTCCCGCCAAAGTTTCAGAGGCAACCGGTTTTTTTGTAAAAACAATTCCCGGTGTTTCGTCAACTTCGCTGTCATCAGTAATATCTTCTTTTTCTTCTTCAACTGGTTCGGAGATTTTTGCACCCTGTAATTTCATTGCGAGCTCTTCCAAGTTGTCCTCGAAAGAAGTTTCGTCTTGGGCCTCTTCAGCGTCAACAACACCTTCAAAGAATGATACTCGTCGGCTATCAGAAACTTTAATTGTGTCGGATGCAATTTTTTCAATTTGTTGATAGTAAGTTTCTTTATCCTCGACTGATGTATTCAATAAAAACGCAGAATCAATTTCTTTTTTAGCTAAGTCAACTTTACCAATGTAAGCCAGAGCTTTTGCGTAAACTATTTTACCGGTAAAATAATTGGGGTGGTCTTCAAGTCCTTTGTTCAAAAAAGTAAGTGCTTCATCAAAGTCGCCGATGCTTAAGTAGTGATCGGCAATGCGTGCAAAAAGGGAAGAAGATTTGTTGAACTCATAAAGCAGCAACAATTTCTTTATGTCGTCTTCCAAATTTTATGTCCTGTTCTTTTTAAAGATCGAATGCTTCAAAGATAAGTAAGAAACGCATCCAAATCCAAAGAAAAACATTAACTGGAATGGTAATGCCGCAATTTCAAGAAAATAAACAGAAGCAGCAACACCAATAAAACAATATGCTGCAAGTGCCAACTCAACAAAAGCTGAAGGATCAACTTTAGTTTTTTTCAAATACTTATTGTGGAAAAACGAGTCAGTGTTTTTTACAACTTTGAATTTCGGTGTTCGTACGAACTCACTTTTTTTATTGAACAATCCTTCAACAACAGCACGAGTGTTATTAACAGCAAAGCCCATGCTGCCCGCCATAAAAAGAGGGAAGAGAGCAATTTTTTTACGCCAATCTTTGTAAACATCTTTTTGCGCGTGCAGGTAAAACATAAAGGAACTAATAAAAGCGATTACAAAAATAGACATAAAATTAAAGAAGTGGTTGTACGGACCGCTGTTTTTAATGAAGATTAGCGGGACGTTGAGTATTCCGGCCAATAAAATAAAGGGGAAAACAATATTGCTAGATAAATGAAAAGTTGACTGTAGTTTTATTCTCAAAGGGAGCCCTGATCTCCAAACTTCCGGCAATAATTTTTTTGCTGTTTCAATCGCACCTTTTGTCCAGCGGAATTGCTGAGCTTTTAACGCGTTCATTTCAGACGGAAGTTCTGCCGGGGTAGTGTAGTCGCGCAAGAAAATAAAATTCCACCCTTTTAATTGAGCGCGGTAGCTTAAATCTAAATCTTCGGTTAGTGTGTCTGCCTGCCAGTTCCCGGCATCAATAATACAGCTCTTTCTCCAAACTCCGCCGGTGCCGTTAAAGTTTATGAAAAAGCCTGCTTTGTTTCTCACAGACTGTTCAATAACAAAGTGTCCGTTTAGTGCAAGCGCTTGAATTTTTGTAAGCAGGGAATAATTTTCGTTTAAGTGCTCCCAGCGGGTCTGCACCAACCCGATTTTGGGATTGTTGAAATAAATAAGCGTGCTCTTTAAAAAATCTTTTGTGGGAAGAAAGTCTGCATCAAAAATTGCAACGAATTCAC
The DNA here is from genome assembly GCA_028282005.1 of Melioribacteraceae bacterium. Classification (GTDB taxonomy): domain Bacteria; phylum Bacteroidota; class Ignavibacteria; order Ignavibacteriales; family Melioribacteraceae; genus JANQIV01. Next base: position 5,543 of record JANQIV010000081.1, read on the forward strand.
CCTTAGCAGTTTTCAATCCTTCTTTTAATGCCCCGGCCTTAAAACCAGTTCTTTTTTCTCTTCTAACTTGCTTTATATCAAATCCCAGTGCTTGTTTTTCTTTTACTACTCTGGCAACCACGTCAACAGTTTCGTCTGTGGAGTCGTCAAGCACTTGAATTTCTAGCTTCTCTTTGGGATAGTCAATATCGCAAATAGCATTGATCAATCTTTCAGCAACGTAATATTCATTATACAGAGGAAGCTGAACGGTTACCGCTTTATCATTTTCTTGGTCATCGTTTCTTTTGGGATTATTATCTTCATACTTTTTTTTGAAATAGAGCATCACAAAGCCGTGGCTTGAAAAAATCATAAGTACGGATAAAGCGCAGATGTAAGAAATTAGTATAAATTGATCCATATTCTTTTCTTTTTGTTAGAATTATTACCAGTTTGAAACAACCCCTAAAAGAATATCCTCTGTAATTTTATCAATTGCTGTCTCAATTGCCGGAGGCCTATCATCAGTGATATCACCTGTATTATTGTAATCACCGTGATTCGAAAAACTTCTATCAAAAATTGTTTTCTTTTTTACCAAATCTTTATACGTTGCTTTTACTGTGATCTTAACTCTTCTTAGCGTAACATCCTCACCTTGCGAAACTATTTGAGGAGAATCATCGAGAGATACAATTGTACACTCAAGAATTGCGTCGGATTTTCCTCGTTCCCCAATTTGCAGTGAGTTATCATCTAAGAATTTATTTATAAGCTCATTAGTAAAGTTCTCGCTTAGATCCGGTTCCCCCGAGCCCGATCGATCTATACTAATCGGAATGGCAATTGTTTTCAAGTGAGGTGGAACTGATGCGCCGGTGAATGAATAACTGCATCCGTTAAAAAATACTACCAAGTATGAAAACAAAATCAAAAATAATAAATGTTTCTTACAAATGTAAATCATAATCCTTTAATTTTCTGTAAAGAGTTCTTTCGCTGATATTGAGCAATTTTGCTGCTTTTCTTTTGTTCCCTTTTGTGTAGAGAATCGCATTTTTGATCGCTTCACGTTCTAAATTCTCCATCGGCACAACTTCATCACAATGAACATTTTTGATATCCGGAACGCTTTCTTCCTCTTCTTTTACTTTTGAGGCCATCGATTTCAATTCGATCAAATCTTTCTTAATATCGATCAAAGCACGGTAGATCATTTCACGGTCGAGCTCTTCTGAGCTTTTCTGTAAATGTATCGGTAAATGCCGCTCAAAACTCTCGTCAATTTTTTTAGTTATCAATGTTGATAAAATCTGAGCTGTAATTTGTCCGTTGGTACTGAGTGCAATTGCCGAATCAATTGTGTTTTTCAGCTCACGGATATTTCCCGGCCAGCTGTGTGTCATCAACATTTCCATCGCGTCATTGGTAACAATAATATTGTTGATGCTATTTTTTGTTTTATACAATTCAATAAAATGATCAATCAGCAATGGAATATCTTCGGCTCTTTCTCTCAAAGAAGGAATGTTGAGAGTTACAGCCTTCAATCGGAAATACAAATCGTTGCGGAATTTTTTAGCGTAAACTTCGTGCTGCAAATCTTTATTTGAAGCTGCGATAATTCTTACATCAACTTTTGTTACAATCTCACTGCCGATGCGCATAAATTCTTTTGTCTCTAAAACTCTGAGCAGTTTCACTTGAGTGGTCAGCGGCATCTCAGCTATTTCATCTAAAAACAAAGTGCCATTATCGGCTATTTCAAAATAGCCCCGTCTGTCTTCCAGCGCCCCGGTGAACGATCCTTTCTTGTGACCGAACAATTCGCTTTCCAAAAGTCCTTCCGGGATTGCACCGCAGTTTACGGAAACTAAATTTTTATCGCTCCGTTTTGAGTATTTGTGAATTGCATTTGCGAATACTTCTTTCCCGGTTCCGCTTTCGCCGTAAAGCAAAACGGAAATATCGGACTGGGCAACCTGCATGGCAATATCCACAAGGTCTTTAATGCTTTTGGATTTGCCAATTATTCCAAAAATTTTTTGAAATTCTTCTATTGTCATAAAATTGAAATATTATAGGATATCTAAGTTAATAAATTTGGAAATGATTTGTGTGTGAAATTAAAAACAAGATTAAATCGGAAAAACTGCTAAATATTAAAGCGGTATCACTCTTCCATTTAGTTTGAAATTTGTTTTCAAATTATTGAGTAGTGCTGTTGCTTCATTTTCTTTTTTGAATTTCCCGACAATCACAACATTAAAAATTGTTCCGCCTACAGACTTTGTGCGTACATCTGAAAAGTAGCCTTCGGCTTCAAGTTTGCTTTTTAAATTTCTCGCGTTGGAGATATTCATAAATGCCCCGGCCTGAATTGTAAAACGGAATTCTTCTGCAACTGCGGTTTGAGTTGCGGGCTTTTGTTTCGAAGGCTGTTCGGTTTTTACTGCTTCAGCTATTGCCTCGTCGGGTATATTTCTGTCCGCAGCTTTTACATAAGGCGAAGCCGGGTACTCACTTTTTAATTTTGTCAAATAACTCTCAGCCTTTTTATAAACACCAAGCGAGTAGTAGTAAGAAAAAATTCTGTAAAGCGAAGCATCGGCAAAACGGCTCTGCGGATGATTGTTGTAAATACTCAAGTATTTATTTAAAGCTGATTCGCCGTCAGAGGTAATTACTGCATTAAGAAATTGCACCGACGGGTCGTTTGGGTATTCGCGTAAAAGGGCTTTTGCTTCCGTGCGCGTTTTTTCAATCTCACCGGACTCAATCTGTTTTAAATATTTTACAATATTAATTTCCTGAGCCGGGATGAGAGTTAAATTAAAAATCAAAATGAAAAAATAAAATTTTAGTTTCATCGAGTTTGATTTTGTTTTAAAGTTCCGGCAAAGGAATCAGATGAAACCTATGCCGTTAATTTTTCTTTTTCTAATTCGGCAGATTTTTTTTCAACAACATCGCCAAATAATGTAGCTGAAGTAGCTCTGTTGATTTTCACTTTCACATAATCGCCGGCAGCAATTTCTTCGGAGACCGGAATTATTACAACTTTGTTTGTGTCTGTTCTGCCGGATAAAAATTGGTCCGATTTTTTACTGAAGCCTTCAACTAATATTGTTGTTTCGGTTCCAATCAATTCTTGATTTATTTCGTAAGAAACTTTTTGCTGCAGCTCAATAATTTCATTCAGCCTTTTTACTTTAGTCTCTTCGGGCACATCGTCATTCATCTTATACGCCTTTGTCCCTTCACGCGGAGAATACTTAAACATGTAAGCGCCGTCATAGCGTACCTGGCTCATCACATCTATTGTCATCAAATGGTCTTCGAAAGTTTCAGTCGGGAAACCGGTGATAATATCAGTTGAGAAACTCACACCCGGAATTATTTTTTTCGCTTTCTCAATTAAGTTTAGGTAATGCTCAATTGTATAAGTCCTGTTCATCAATTCCAAAATTCTGTTTGAGCCCGACTGCACAGGCAGATGAATGTAGTTGCAAAGATTTTCATTTTCTGCAATCGTGTATAACAGCTTGTCCGAAAGGTCTTGCGGGTGGGACGTTGTGAACCTTATGCGCATTGACTTATCAACGGCTGCACTCGCTGAAAGCAAGTCTGCAAAGTCGTTTCCGTCATCGCTGTATGAATTAACATTTTGCCCAAGTAAAGAAACTTCTTTAAAGCCGCGATCCGACAAAGTTTTGATTTCACTAATAATAGAATCAAGTGAACGGCTTCTCTCTCGGCCTCTTGTGAAAGGTACTACACAGAATGTGCAGAATTTATCACAGCCGCGCATTACTGAAATCCATGCTGAGAGTCCGTCTTCTCTGTATGGGACAATATCATCATAGGTTTCTGTCCGTGATAGTTTTACACCGATTCCTTTCTCTCCGTTGAATGCTGTGTCTATAAATTCGGGAAGCCTTCTGTATTCGTCCGGCCCAACAACAAGGTCAACAACAGATTTTTTTTCTATTAAATCTTTACGCAGTCTTTCAGCCATGCAGCCTAAAATCCCGATAACTGTTTCAGGCTTTTTTTCTTTAATTTTTTTTAGGTTGCCAAGTCTGCCGTAAATTCTTTGTTCCGCATTGTCTCTTATACTGCATGTATTTAATAATATAACGTCTGCTTCATCCGGGTTTTTGCTCGATTTGAATCCCTCAGTGTTTAAAATACCTTCTACCAATTCACTATCAGCAATATTCATCTGGCATCCGTATGTCTCGATATAAACTTTATTTTCGCTCATCTTAATTTACTTTCAAGTATTTATTTAAAAAGATATTAAATATAATTTTTTAATAAGAGACAAACAATTGAGGATTTTTTAAAAGAAAGGCATAATTAATTTCAATTAATAGTATAAATATTATAACTTGTCTTTTGAATTCCAATCTTTTTGAGATGATGAACAAAGATTTACTAAAAAAAGCTGCAGCCGAAAAGGCGGTTGAATACATTAATGACGGAATGGTAGTAGGGCTAGGCACTGGAAGTACTGTTTATTATGCCCTAGTCAAAATTGCGGAATTGCTAAGAACCAATTCAATTAATAATATTGTATGCATACCCAGTTCAACATCCACAGAAAAACTTGCAAAAGAATTTAAAATTCCACTAACGGATTTTAACGAATATCAAAGTATCGATTTAACCATTGACGGCGCTGACGAAGTAGATGAAAATCTAAATTTAATAAAAGGCGGAGGCGGTGCGTTACTTCGTGAGAAAATATTGGTTCAGGCAAGCAAAAAATTTATTGTCGTTGTTGATGAAAATAAACTATCAAAAAAGCTTGGAACAAATTTTTTCTTACCCGTTGAAGTTTTTCCGTTTGCAGAAAAATTGGAAGTGGAATACTTGAAAAAATTGGGTGCAAAGGTAAAAAAAAGAATTAATAATTCACAGTATTTTTATACTGATCAAAATAATATCATATTAGACTGTGAATTTGAAGTAATTGAAGATTCAATTGAAATGGAAAAATTGCTCAATGCTAGAGCAGGAATTGCAGGTCATGGTTTATTCAACAATATGGCTGATTTGGCTGTGGTTGCTGGCTTGGATTTAGATGACTCAATTAAGTTAGATTTGCTTAATAAAAATAAATTGGAAATCAAGGCAGAAGTTAAATAAGATCAAAAAATAATTTTATAGATAATTTAAAAAAATGTTTATATTTTGCTTTTTAAGGATAAAGTTATGTGTCGGTTATTGATTATAAAAAATGCTTTTTTATACGATAAAATAACAAATTAAATTAAAATTAAATTGTACCTCTAAGTAAAATATTTGTTGACAAGATATGTTCAAATATTTATTTTAGGCTCTGATACAGGAATATTTATGTTTATTTCAGATTTATGCACCTTAAATTATTCATTCATCCAGCTTACAATGAAAACAAGTGCTAATTAAATAATAAATGAATTTTGTTTTTGTTCAATAAATTTGGAAATAAGTTTTTTACAATGTCATTCGTTAAGAGGGTAAATAAGAAAATAAAATGGGAGAACTTACATGGCAAAAAAATTACCGCCTTAAATTCAATCTCATCTCAAAAAGAAATTAAATCAAATTTGAAAATATTTTTCAACCAATATGGAGTAATAATATGAATCTTAAAAACATTCTAAAATTCTTACTGCTTTTAGTAGTATTTGTAGGGTTTATAAGTACGGACTCACTTGCACAGGTTCGCTACTTAGACGTCACTAATGGTAGCGACGAATATACTGGTGAAAACCCTACGAACAATCCTTTCGGAACGGGCCCCAAGAGAACATTCGAAGGTGCTTACGGTGCATTTGACTCTGGAACTACAGTTTATGTAGCTGCCGGGGAATATGCTGAAGATGAATCAGGTGTTCCTGGTGG